>JBILUL010000148.1:0-12376 GCA_044371005.1 Phycisphaerales bacterium
CTCTGGCGGCCACGGACTCCGGGCTGAAGGCTTTGACCACGCTCGAACTCGGCGACGACGATCTCCGCGACAGCACCGGCACATGCTTGATCGGCGATGGAGGATTAGCGGCACTTGCGGCCAAGAACACCGGGCTCAAGGCGCTGACTTCGCTCAGCCTCGCTTGGACGAAAGTCAGCGATGCTGGAGTGGCGGCTCTGGCAGCCAAGGACTCGGGCCTTAAGTCTCTGACTTCGCTTGACCTGCACGGCACCCAAGTTGGCGATGCAGCGGCGGTGGCTTTGGCGGCCGCGGACACGGGACTCTCGGCCCTCTCAACGCTCGACCTTCACTCCACCAAAGTTGGCGATGCAGGGGCGGCGGCGTTGGCGGCCAAGAACTCGGGGCTCAAGGCACTGACAACGCTACGCCTCAGTGACACCCGGGTAGGCGACGCGGGGGTGGCGGCCTTGGCGGCCAACGACTCGGGGCTCAGGGCCCTGATATGACCTGACCCAGTTTCCTTTGGCAATACTCATCGAACGAACCAGTTCTCGAACTCGACGGGGCTTGCGCAGCCCAAGGCCGCATGCACCTTCTTGCGATTGGAGAGCCTCTCGAGTACTCGAACACCGCTCGCTCGGCCTCCCGCTTGGTCGCGAACCGGCGAAGGTCGATCAGCTCGGCCTTGCCCTCCGTACAACCCGGCATTCCACCTTGACGCAACTCGCTCAGGCGACGCCATCGGAGATTGCTCGTCGTAAAGGATGGGCGACTTCTTCATCGCTGGCACGCCCCTCCACTACTTCCCCGCTCCCTGCAGCACCAGTCGAATCGCATCACCCGCACCCGTCAGGCTCTCGCCCGCAATGATGCCTGCACACAGCGTCACGAAGAAGCGGGTGCTCCAGTTCGGATAGAACTTCGCGATCAGTGCGCCTGCCGCGGCACCGATGAACATCGAGATCGAGTTGGTTCCCGAGATCACAAACGCCAGGCCCGCGGCGGAGCAGCTGGGCACATACAGCGCAGCATGCTTGGGCAGCGTCTTCTCCGCGATCGGGAAGACCACACCGGCGATCGCCGCGATGAGCATCGCCATCGGCGTTCCTTCAGGCAGCGAGCTCAGGCCTCGCTGGAAGACCTCGGCGACGGCCTTCCACATGGCAACCGCGGGCGCGGGCCACTCGGGCGTCATGAGCATTTCGGTTGGGTTGGGCACAAGGATGAGATAGAACGCGCTGCCGACGGCCGCTCCGGCCACCGCACCTGCGATCTGCCCGACGACCTGATACCGCGCAACGGCACCCAGGAGATGGCCACACTTGAGGTCGTGCATGAGATCGGCGCACTGCGACGCGGCACCGGCGGTGATGCTTGCGCCCATGAGGTTCGCCGCGGCGTTCTTGGGGAGAATCACGGCAAAGACCAGCTGGGTGACTTTGCCCATCGCGCCAACCGGCGTCACGTTGGTCTCACCCGACACGCGGGTGGCGACGATCGCGAGAACGAAACTGAGCGCCACGGCGAAGATCGCCGCCCACCACGAGATTCCAAAGAGCCATGTCTGCAGCCCAACACAGGCGACTGTCACCACGACGAGCGAGAAGAAGAACCACTTGCGGGGCACCTCGCCCGTATCTTCGTTAGTCTCCCCACCGGCGGTGCGCCGGAAGGATCTGGCGATCGCCGGCATGGAGAAGCAGAACGAGACAAGCGAGGCGACGACCATCAGCGTCACACCGGGCCAGAGCAGCCACTCGCCAAAGGGAACGATGTGCAAATCAGGGGCGAGCGAGGCGTTGTGAGCCGCGGCCTGGGCCTTGTCGAGTGCTGCCCTGCCGTCGCGGACGAGCCAGGGCGCGATCACCAAGTATGCGAGGGCAGCGCCGCCCAGCAGGGAAACGCATGAACGCAGCCCCACGAGCCCACCGACGGCGACCATGAGCAGGGTCGGATCGAGCGCGAGCAGGTACTTGGAAGCGGGCGCGCCGGCGACGGTGAGGCCCAGGTCGCTCGCCTTCGTCAGGCCCAGGATGTTCAGCACTTTCGTGCCGCAGGCAACCACCGCGCCGATGCCAAGGACCATGACACGCCGCACGGCCTCGGCTCCAGTGCTGTAGATCTCCTTGAGCGTTTCAGCGCATGCCAGGCCGCCCGGAAACGGGAGATTGTCGCGGACAATCATCTGCTGGCGCAGACCCATCGCGACGGCGATGCCCACCAGGCACACCGTTGAGAGCCACAGCGTCAACTGCCACCAAGGGAACGTTGTTCCTTCGAGAATGGTGACCGCCGGGATCGCGCTGACGAGCCCTGCGCTCGAGATCGCGCCCGCCGCGGAGACCGCCGACTGGTTGATGTTGTTCTCCAGCCGATTCATCATCCTCACGCGCCCCGCGCTGATGCGGCTGATGACCATCCACCCGACATAGGCGAGCAGAATGCCCGTGATGGACATGTTCAGCCCCCAGCCGATCTTCAAGCCGGTGTAGACATTGCAGATGGAGAGCACACCTCCCAGAATCATGCCGGTGGCAATGGCGCGGACTGTGAGTTGCGGGGTGACGAAGTCCACCGGCGGTACTGCAACTGCGTGCTGTGCGGCGGTGTTCGTCGATGCGTCGGGCGCGGTAGTCAATGGTGTCGCTCCATGGAAGACGGGTGCGATCAACGACCGCCTCGCCCTGCGATCTCAATTGGAGTGCGCAGAGCGGTCCCGAACCCATACTAGCGGCTGCACCGGTCATTGGTTCATCCTGAAGTCAGTCGCTTTGCGCGATGGATGCACGCCGCGATGGCTGGCCAATCGGGGGTTACACCGGGCATAGGAACACCTTGGGGCATCGCGGCGATCTGTGCGTGAAGCATCGGGGCTCGCATGCCTCTTGGATTGACACGGTGTGGTGAACATCTTCGGGCCGGAAACCAAGGCAAACCCCTGTGGAATGGCCGCGTGCTTCTTTCAATGTACAGCGAACACCACAGTTGTGCGAAACAGCTCGCGAGTCTGCGCGAGGACGCCAACACGTGTGTGAGCGAAGGAACACCGGATACCACGCCGGCATTCATGACATGTGGAAGTCCGGGCGATCGGGCTATGGGCACCCACAACGACAGCACGCAAGCCAACGAGTGGCCGGCGTGCTGGGGTCTCAAGAGGGCGTGTCGAGGGAGATTGTCAGCCGTTCGTCGGGGCGTGGCGGTTTAGGTCTCTGGCGCGGCGTCATGGTTGCCCTCGCCACCCCCGGCCACCGAGCGTCGCCCCGCGGCGTGGGCATTGAAAAACCCCGGCAGGCACCGGGGTTTGTGCAAGGCTTGATTTCGCGTTCTCACACCAGCGGTGTGCAGTCGAACTGTCCGCGGCGATTACTCCGCAGCGTTGTTCCGACGACGACGGATCGTTGCACCGGCAAAGCAAGCTGCCAACGTGCCCAGGCCAGCCCACGCCGCGGGCGGGAGCGGAACGGTGGCGAGATCGACTTGGTCGCCGAAACGAAGCCACATGCGTGGGCGCTCGTCGGTGCCGCCGTTGGCGCTGAACGAGAAGCTGCCGCTGGCGGTGATGTCGCCGAACTGACCGCTGCTGCTCTGGAAGAACGTCTCGGTAACACCGTTCCCTGCGCTGAAGGAGCCGAAGCTGAACCCGTTGAGGTTAAATGACGTCACGCTCACGGAGGAACTCGCGTTGCCCTGAAGCCAAAGGCTGGCGCGAGAGAACGTCTTTCCGGCGAGTGCCGCCGTCGTGGTGTTGACGGACTCCGCCGAATCGGCATAATCGTTGTCCCGATTGAAGTCGACGTTCCAGGTCGAAAGTCCAGTTGTAGCGTTGTAGGTGAAGAGGAAGTTGTAGGAGTCGCCATACGACCACACCGGACTCCCGCCTGGATTCATGTTGGGCGCGCCCCCCGGCGTGGTCAGCTTGCCTTCGTAGCCGCTCCGGCCGTTTCGAACCTCAGCCTTGAGGTCGTACGAGGCTGCGCCATTCGCAGCGATCGAAATGGTGTCCGCATAGCTGTGCTGGGCCATGCCGACGAGAAGTAGAACCCCGATTGGTGCAAAACGACTCATCTCTGATTCTCCAGAAAGAACGTGTGTGAGATCACTCAGCGAGCGTATCTCCTTGGACGTGTAAGTCACAGTATACCAAGCCGATACGTCTAGGACAAGTAAAAAGGGAATTCCGCAATGGTTTACGAGGTCCGCATACAGATTACATGGTAACCCAGGCAAGATGGCGAGTCTGGGGCATGACTGCGATGCGATTGGTGGCGGCGGGCTTTCAATTCGCTCGCCAACGACGAACTCCCGTTGCCCCAGACATCGCCGCGGCAAGCCGCGCCAAAGCCGACCAGCTCCGTTCCGCGAGCATTCGAGGCCCGAGGGCTTCGCGAAGCAAAGCAGACCGTACCGGATGCGGTGCTGTTCAGGGCGCCAGCCGCCACAAACACAACGAACTGCCCAGCAAACGAAAGCGTGCCTCGGGCGTCGTGCCAGTGAGGATCGGAATGGTTCGTGATTTTTTCGAGCCTGTTGGAAAAAGCAACACGCCCCGGCTCGAGGGCCGGGGCGTGTTGATGATCTGGTGTTCGCGACGAAGCGAGCGTCGGCGAGGGGACGTCAGTGCTGAGAGACGTTTGCTGCCGCGAGTTCGGGTGCGTTCACGGACGCAGCCCAAGTGTGCTGCGAGGTGGTGCTACTTCCCGCTCAAGCGCTGTTTGGTCTGCGTGAGCTGGGCGGCCCGCTCGGGAGAGATGGCACGGCCGCTCTTGATTTCTGCATCGATCGCGGCGATGAGTTCCACGGCTTCGGCGCGTTCCGCGTCATTGCCGGCCGCGAGCAGGTCGGCGAGCCCGACCTTGGCGGAGATCTCCCGGCCATCAAGTTCCCGGGCCTTGCGATACGCCGCGATGCCGCCGGGCCGATCGGCCAGTTCTGCATTGATTGCCCCGAGCGTCGAGTAGCATGCGGCTGATTCCTGGAGCCTGACGGACTCTTCGGCCAGCGTCTTTGCGCGATAGAGTGATTCGTTCGGGCCGGCACCGCGGTTCTCGACGAGCAGCATGTAGGCCAGGTTGTTCTTCACCGCGGCCATGTGCTTGCCGACGGGCGGCTCTTCGTGCTTGAGCACGCGTTCATAGAGGCTGATCGCCCGGGCGTTCTCTTCGATGACCTCGGCGCAGTTGGCAAGTTTCACGAGAACGAAGTAGTTCAATGTCTCGACGCCGCTCAGCGTTTCGAGGAGTTGTGAAATCTGGGTGCTGATGGACTTGCGTGCTGCGGGATCGGTGGCGGCCGAGAATTGAGAGACGCGGATATCCAGGAGAATCAAATGGGTCTGGGAGACACCGGTGCCCATCGCGATGGCACGTTCGGCAACTTCGGCGGCCTCGCTCAGATCACCCTTGGAGGCCAGGATCGATTCCGCGAGCGAACCGAGTGCTGCGGGGGATTTTGGATCCAACTTGACTGCCTCGCGGCCCGCGGCGACCGCACCTGCAAAGTCCTGCTGTTCGCGGAGTACGGCCGCATGCCGTTCGTACGTCCCGGCCGACGGGGAGGTGGCAATGAGGGCCGCGCTGACCGTCCGAGCCTTTTCGAGCAGTTCGGTGCGGTTGGCTTTCAGACGCTGTGCGGCAGCGAGCCATGCGTTGGCGATGGCGATCTGATCATCGGGCGACGCAGGATCCATTCTGGAGGCGGTGGCCGAGATCCAGGTCTTCACATCGGCGACATCGGCGACCAACGTTGCTGCGGTCGGCAGAGCGGTGAGGAGGCGAATCCGTGCCGACTGCGAGAGGTAAGGCTGGAGCAACTTCCAGGCGCCGGCGGTGTCCTGGAGGCGCACGGACGATCGAACCCGGAGGTCGATCACGCGTGCGGTGATGACATCGTTGTCGGAGATCTGTGCCGGCAGCTGGATCGATCGAATGCTGTCGACGGCCTCGCGGGTGCGGCCGAGCGCCAACAGGCACTCGCCAACCGCAAGATCCGCCTCGGGCTTGCGCTCGATTGCGCGCCACGCCATGGCGGCGGCAAGCGCGAACTTCCACTGGTTGGCCTGAGCGAGGACGCTCACTGCCTCCGCCTGGATCAGCGGATCCGAGGGGAACTTCAGTGCGGCTCGCCGGGCGTACACGACTGCGCGGTTGAACCCAGCCTCACCGTTCAATCCGAGACGATGAATGACGAACACCTGGATGATGGCATCATCGCTGAACTCATCAGCAAGGCGGGTCAGAACCGCGACATCGTCGAGCGTCTTGTCTTTCTGCGCCTGGGCCACGGCTCGCAGTGCCGCGCCCCGTGCCGCCATCGCGGGGTTCTTCGAGTACGCATCGGCGAGCGCACCGAGGTTCTCCAGTCCATCGCCCTGCCCCGCGAAGATCGCCCTCTGGAGCATGACATCGAGTTCGGGATTTCCGGGTAGGTTCTTGAGTCCGTCCCGAGCGGCGGCCTCGGCGGCAGCCAGATCGTTGTTGCGCAGGTGGTAGTTTGCCAGAGCCAGCCACGCCGCCGGTGCTGTGGGGTTGAGCCGGCACGCCTCGATGTACTCGGCAAGTGCTGTCTTTGGATCGGCGGTCTCGGCGATACGTGCCTTGGCCATTGCCCGATCCTGTACGGGGATCGCCGGATTGTCCAGTTGCTTGATGGCCAGTTCAGCACCCGCCGAGTCTCCAAGGGTGCGCAGAGTCGTGGCGATCAACGCGATCGTCGTCGCGTCGGAGATCGGTTGCTGCAGCAGCGCCCGGAAGCTCTTGATTGCGTCGGCATCGCGAAGGAGCTGGGTCAGAAGCACTGCTCTCTTCATCGCAAGCTCGAATGGGTTCAGACTCGCCATGAGCGCTGGCGAGGACTGAAGCTGTTCGATGCACTGCAGTGCCAGGTCGTACTGACCCAAGCTGGCCAGTTCGTCCGCCGCGCGCAGTCTCGCGATGGGGGCGGCTGCCGGGTCCATCGCCAGCTTGGTCAGTTCGGCGATGGCGTCCTGAGCACGGTCCAGCGTGCGCAGGAGATCCGCGAGCTTGAAAGTCATGGTCGCCCGATCCTGTGCGACGGCCGCGGCCGCCTTGAGCAGTTCGATGGCGGCCTGGTGGTCGGGGGCGATGCCTCGTTGAGCGTCTTGCATCAGCAGCGCATCGATGAGTGCCCGGCGGACCTCATCGACGCGGGGGTTGGTCTCGAGCACCATGGCCCGCATCAAGCCAATCGCCTCGTCACGCTCCCTGCTGCCACGCCCGGGTGACAGCAGCGCCCGCGCCTTTGCAAAACGTACATCGACCGAGGGGCGGTCGGGGTCTGAGCCGCCAAGTTCCGTGACCCGCTTGATCAGCAGATCAACGAACGCCTGGTCGACCGATGTCGAACTTGCGTTCAGGGCGTTGCTGTGCATCTCAAGCGAGCCGGGATACTGAGTGGTTGCTTCCTTCCACAGGGCCAGTGCATCAGGCTGCTGGAGAAGGTCGTGAAGCCACGCGCGGGTTCTGACAACCAGTTCACGCCGGTCGGCAGGGGTCGTGGCGAGTTCATCGTCGGCCAGCTTGAGGGCATCGGCGTTCTTGCCCGCCATGACCAGGAACAGGGCTCTGTCACGCAGCGATGCTCCCTGCGCTTGCGAAGCCGTGACAGCAGCGAGCACTTTGGATTCAAGGCCCAGATTCAGCCGCGTGCTGGCGTTCACAAGCCGCAGCGCGAGTTCAGTGTCCACGAACCCCGGCCGGTCAAGCGCTTGCTGGACAAGTGATGCGGCCCGCTTGCGATCTCCGTCGTAGGCATTGAGCACGATGCGCGTGGGCAGGAGCAGTCGCTCGATCATCATGTCCTGCGATGCGTCGATCCGGGTGAACTGCCTGGCGGTCTCGTCCAGTTGGCGCAACTCCTCGGCTGGGTCGTTGACCAGCCGCCCCGCTTCGATCAGCATGGTCTTGGCGCGAAGATACATCAGGTAGACGTCGGGCCTGGTATGGAACTGGCGCCTCGCGACATCCGCAGCGGCGAGCCCCTCATCCAGAAGTCCTTCGTCCAGCAGCGTCTGAACCACGCTCAGGCTTGGCTGACTCCAGCCGGCAGACAGGAACGACTTGGCCGCGGATGTCCACATTTCGCGGGCCTCATCGGCGCGGCCCAGCTGAAACAGTGCGTTGCCCCGCAGGTAGGGAAACACCGGCTCGTCGGGGTGCTCCTTGATCGCTGCGTCCAACTTCTCTATCGCGTTCTTTGGATCAACCGAATCAGCGAGCGTCGAGAGTGCAAGGCTCCAGCTGATTGCGGCGTAGTCCCCGGTGCGGGTACGCAGTGCCGTGAGCACGGTCGCGGCCGCGTCCTTGTCGCCCGTTTCGAGCTGGGCAAGAGCGCGGAATGCGAGTATCTCGCTGTGTTCGCCCTTGGGGCCAATGTCGGCACCGGCGAAGTCGTCGATCAAGCTGGAAGTCACTCGCGAGTACCACTGGCGGCGCGCGAGCAGCCGGCGAGCAAGCGGGTCGTTGATCCGTTGCGCGGCGTCCTTGAGTACCGCGAGCGAATGACCCCAAAGACCGAATCGATCGAACGCGCTGACCAACTGATACGCAAACTCCGCCTGCGTGTATGCGGGCTCGGCCAGGCGAGCGGCGGTCTCAGGGTTCAGGCCCGCGGCCTTGCACGTAGCGGCCAGTGCGGCGCTCGCATCACCACTGCGATCCGTAGTGAAGAGCAACCTCTGGTAATAGAACGCAAAGCGAGGGTCCGAGGCGCGCGAACTCGCGGCATCCTTCGCGAACGCCAAGGCTTGGTCTTTTTTCCCCGCACCAAGGAGATAGTCGGTTCGGGCAACCGTCGCCCGGTAGCCATCGGCGTCCAGTGCGACGATGCGGCTGGTGATGGCATCGAGCGTTTCGTCAAAGTTCTTGAGGTGATTGCGGACCGCAGCCTCTTCCAGCAGCACTTCCAGATGCTCGGGCCCGGCCTTCGAGACGTCCGCAGGGCGCAGCCGCATCGCCAGATCTCTGGCCTCGACTTCCTGCTGGATCTGAACGTAGAGCTTGAGCAGCGCGGCGCCGGTCTTGGGGTCGGAATCGTCAAGCGCCCAGGCCCGCGCGTAGGCCGCCGCAGCTTGTTCGAGGTTTCTGCCCCTGGACCGTTCGAATTTCTCGAATGATTCCGCCAGCTTCAGCCACGCTTCACGGTCCTTGGGATCGCGACGGACGAACTTGGCGAGGTTCTCCTGAGCACGCAGGTAATCGGCCTGTGCGAACGCGGCCATGCCGTCGGTCCGAAGCTGCTTCGTGATTCGCTCCTTCTGCCAGGAGCGGACCACCACCAGCAGCACCACCGCCGTCACCGCCACTATTGCGAGCACACCAACCAGCAACAGCCGCTTGGCCGCTTTGGGCTTGAGCCTCATGGATCATTCACCTTTGAAGTTTGCAACCGATGGAGAGTTCAACTCAACGGGTGTCGCACCAGCCTCACAACACGCCCCGCCGCGGAGAAGGGTAGATCCGTTCCGCCTGCCAAGGCGAGGCTCCGGCCGGAATCAGAGACGACTGACCTTTCTGAGCACCAGAAGGACCGTCTTCCAGATGATGATGAAGTCCAGCAGGAAAGACTCCCGCTCGACATATTCAATGTCGTACTTGATCCACTCCTGAAAGTCGGTGCCCTCGGCTCTGGTGCGGCGGATCTGCCACAGGCCGGTCACGCCGGGCCTGACGCTGAGCCTGGCCTCGCGCCATGCCGGGCAGTACTGGTTTTCGGTGAACGGGCTTGGCCTGGGACCGACCACCGACATGTCGCCCTTGAGCACATTGATGAACTGGGGGAGCTCATCGAGTTGAAAGTCCCGCAGGATCTTGCCAACCCGCGTGAGGCGCGGATCATCGGGAATGAAGAACTGTGGTCCGTCGGCCCGATTGGAAGCCGCCAGTCGCGACTTGATCATGTCCGCATCGCGGCGCATTGACCTGAACTTGATGCAGCCAAACGACCTTCCGCCGATGGTCTCGCGGCGATGACTGAAGAAGACCGGCCACCCGTCCTCCAGATAGACCGCCAGCGCGATGAAGGGGTAGAGTGGCAGCGTGAACGCCAGGACGATCAGGGAAAAGAAAATGTCAAAGGGGCGCTTGAAAGGCCGCCTTGCGATGGTCGGCGTCTGGGCCTGCGCCAGCGACGCGGCGAGCGGCTCAATCTTCAGCCACTCCAGCGGCGGCGCCGGCGGCCGATGCGCCGGGTCATCAAAGAGCACGGCCGGTCCCAGCACGGCACTGTCGGCGGGAAGGGCACGGCCAGCCCCGATCCACAGGGGCCCGCGTGCAGCAGGCGGCACTGATCCGTCCCAGAGCTCGCTCGCCCACATGTCTTCACCCACGGAGCGCAGGCCGTCGACCACTGCATCGGGCCGGCGCCATCGCCGGACGATCTCTCGCATGAAAAGCGTCTTCTCGCCCTCGTGTCGTGCGAAATAGATGCGGCCGCTCAGCCGGCTCGCGGCACGCGCTCGCCTGCGGATACTTTTGCGAAGCCGCCGCCATGCGGTGATCGGGTCGGGCGCGGCCTGCCAGATCCGTGCCACATCAGGGTCCGTCGTGAGCCCCACACGCAGCATTCTGGAATCGGCGTTGCCGTATTGCCGCTCGAACTTGACGAAACGTCCATCGGCGTCCGTTCGCACACTTTCCGAATACTCGCCCCGCCCCTTGTCGATCAGTCGCACCGTGAGCAGATCGGGGTTGACCCACGACATTGAATCCAGGAGTGCCGCGGGCCTGAAGATCGTGAGCACATCGTGGTTGGTGAGAAGGTACAACTCAGCCAGCGGCACGATCGCGGATGGTTCGCCGGGTCGCACCACCTGCACGCCGCGTGAGGCCCAGAACCGATCGTGGACCTGCGCAGCGGTCAATCCCCAGATGGTTGGTTCAGTGCTCACGAGGCCGACTCGTTGTTGCGCCGGTCGGCGGCCATGGTGCGGCAGAGCATGTCAAATGATTCCGTTCCCTGGATCGGCACCGACGGAACCGGGCGCGGGGGGGCTGTGGTCCTCATCGACCTGAGCGAGACGCTGGCGATGCTGGACTGATTGAAATCCGTCGAATACGCGCGATTGAACACCATTCCCACCAGACGTGCTCCCAACTGCACCAGGTGATCGGTGGCTTCGCGGATGCGACCGCTCTGGACGCCGCGCCCCACCACCAGAATCACCCCGTCGGCCACGGACGCCGCGATGTTAGCTTCAAGGCTTCCCAGAATCGGCCCGGTGTCGACGATGATCGTGTCGTACTTCTCCCGCATGTGCCGGATCAATCCATCGAACAGTTCGGGTGTCACGCGGCTCTGGAAGCGGATGTCGCTGGTGCCGGCTGGCATCAGTTCCAATCCGGGCACCGCTGTCGCGACGACCCGATGCTCGCCCTGGGCGAACACCAGGTCGTGTCCCACGCCCCGTTCGCACGAGGCGTTCAAGCGTGAGGTCAGGGCATGCCCGACCAGGTCGAAGTCGATCAGGAGAGTTCTGGCGCCCGCCGCGGTGTGTGAGATGGCCAGCGAGAGCGAGAGACTCGTCTTGCCGTCGCCCGAGAGAGGGCTGGTGATCGCGTACACCTTGCGGGTCGGTCCGCTCAGGCGGAGTTTGGTGCGGATGTGGTGCACCGTGTGGACCGCGGCTGCGACCTGTTCGGGGTCGGCGTCAGTTCCCGGGAGTTCGGGCAGAACACCCAGCAGCTTGACGCCCCGCGCGGTGCTGTCTGTCTGGTCTGCGTACCGCATTCGGCGGTCGACCAGTCCCAGGAGCAGCATGAATGCAATCGGAGCGCTCCCGCCCAGCACGAGGCCCATCGCCGAGTACTTGAGCCGGGGATCGTCGTTGGGGCTTGATGGCGGAGCATCGGGCAGCATCGGGGTGATGCGGCCGACTTCCTGAGCCTTCGACTCGACCTCGATCTGGTCGATCCGGTGATTGACCTCATCGAGCAGGGCCTGCTTTCCCTTGATCTCTCTGGCGATATCGTCGTACTTCACTCGTGCGGACGCAACAGCCTGAGTCTGTGCCCTGAGCTTTTCGGTCTCCTGCTTGAGCCGGACGTAGCTGGCGGCGAGCTGCTTGGGCGTCATGCCTTCGTCAGAGGTCATCGCCTGAGCGCCTGGCTGCACGCCCATCGAGGCCCATTCCTCCATGCGCTTGTTGATGTTCTGCTCGATGGTCTCGAGTTCCTTGCGGAGCCTCATCACTTCCCGGTGTTCCTCGGAGTAGCTCTGTCGCAGCGAATCCAGCCGGTGCCGCACGGCACCCCGATCCTGAATCAGCTTGGCCATCGTCTGGTCTTCGCGGGCGATGCGATCGGGCGAGGGCGGGAGGGCGGGCTCCGCCGCGGATGCGGCGGGCGACCCCTGGGCCGCCGAATCATCTGGTGTGCCG
>JBILUL010000080.1:0-20771 GCA_044371005.1 Phycisphaerales bacterium
GATGTTCTTCCCGCAGGGTGTGCTTCCCTCGCTGGACATCACGACCGGTCAGGTGCTGATGACAACCCGCGGCGAAGTGGCGACGAATCCTGATGGCCACGGCGGAAGCATCAAGGCACTGGCGGTGTCGGGTGCGCTGGCCGACATGAAGCGTCGGGGCATCAAGCACCTGAGCTACTTCCAGGTCGATAACCCGCTCGTTCGGCCCTTTGATCCGGCCTTCATCGGTCTGCACGCCGCGAACCCGAATTCTTCGGGCGAGATGTCGAGCAAGATGATTCCCAAGGCGTATCCGGAGGAGAAGATGGGTGTCTTCTGCTCCTCGAACGGCAAGGTGGAGGTCATCGAGTACTCCGATCTTCCGATGGATCTGCAGCGTGAACGGCTGCCGGATGGCTCGCTGCGTTTCATCGCCGGTTCGATTGCAATCCACCTGATCGGCGTTGAGTTCATCGAGCGAGTCGCCAATGACCCGTCGTTTGCGCTCCCCTACCACCGCGCTGAGAAGAAGATTCCGTGCATTGACCCGGCAACCGGTGCGGCTGTCGCTCCGAGCACGAACAACGGCGTCAAGCTCGAGAAGTTCGTCTTTGATGCGCTGGCGAACTGCCGCGGGTCGATCGTCTTTGAGACCGATCGCGTGGAGGAGTTCGGGCCGATCAAGAATGCCACGGGTGTTGACAGTGTTGAGACGAGCAAGGCGTTGCAGACGCTGCGTGCTGCCAACTGGCTGGAGGCGTGCGGCGTCTCGGTGCCGCGGCGCGGGGATGGGACTCCGGACTGCGTCCTGGAGATTTCGCCGGCCACTGCAACGAGCGCATCCGAACTCAGTACAGCGAAGTTCCCGAAGACCATCGAGCGGGGGGCACGTCTTGCGTTCTAAGACGCGACTTGCCTTCACGCTGATCGAACTGCTCGTGGTGATCGCCGTGATTGCGGTTCTGATCGGCGTGCTGCTTCCGGCGCTTGGTTGGGCTCGCGCCAATGCACGGGCGACGGCCTGTCTGGCCCGGGTTCAGCAGCTCGGGGTTGGTGTCACGATGTACACCAGCGATTTCGACAACCGTCTGCCGCAGAAGACGTGGGATGTGGGCGGGTTCGATGCTGTCATCGGTGCGCTCTTTGGCGGCAAGAAGGGGCAGCTTCCCTTCTACGGCATCGATGTGACCGGTGCGGAGGGCAGGCCGCTGAATCGCTATCTCTTCAGCGGCGAAGTTCCCAGCGACAAGTCGCCGGATGTCTTCCCGATGCCGGCGTTCGCTTCTCCGATCGATCGGGGTGCCACCAACACCGGCTTGCCGATCCCAGGACTTGATCGCACCGACTCGTACTACGAGTTCATCGGCAGCAGCTACACGCTCAACGATCACGATCTGCGGGGCGATGCATTTCCCACGCTGGTGCCGCCGGGTGGGGGTCGGATGCCGTATGTCGTCCAGCCCAGCAGGACATGGGTCATCGGCACCCACACGATCTACAACTTTCAGGAAGATGGCGATCGGGGCAGCTACTGGTTCGGCAAGAACCAGGTCGAAGCCAACCTGGGGTATCTCGATGGGCATGCCCGCATGCGCATCAAGGTCCCGTCGGGCATCGTGAACGAAACGGCCGACTACACGTTCGGTCCGTGAGTCCCTCTTCCTCGCCCGCAGGAACATCCAGCATTCTGAGTGATCGGTCAACGCTGCGTTCATGCGGCCGGGCGTCTGCCAATTGACAACGGCACCGATCAGATCGGTGCCGTTGACGAGTTCTGCGAAGCATGCGCGAGCCGTGCTCGAACGACTCTGCGGGACGACTGGATCAGTAGCCGCGTTTCTTCTTTTCTTCGTCGCGCTTTTCCTTCTTGGAAGGATTCGTGTTGTCGTCGGAGGGAGCGACGCCGGGGTTGGCGGGCTCGCCGCCTCGCACGCTGCCCGCCGCGGCGGAGAAGCTGATGGCCTGTCCGGCATCCTTGGGAGCCTGCGGCGTCACGAACCAGCCCCAGAAGCCCGGCGCGCCGTACGAGACGACATCGGTGGGCGGGAAGAAGTGGAAGGCGAAGGGAACGACGCCGTTGAGTTCGTCGTGCGTACCGAAGTAACGCCAGGGTTTCTCGAGTGCGGCGGGCCGGCTGCTGGACTTGTTGAGTTTGCCGATGTCGATGGGCACCCAGTTGATGGTGTTGTTGGCCTCATCGAAGAGTGCAAACTCGACCCAGCACTTGGTGCCGCGGCCGCTGCGATTGGACTTGGAGCTGAGGTTGTTCTTGATGCTGCTGTTGCCTGAGCCGCCCCGGTCGTAGCCGACGACTGGATGGGCCGGGATGCCGGCCTTCTTGAGCATGGCGGTGAGCAGGGCGGAGGTGTCGTACTCGGTGCCGCGTTTGGTTTCGAGGGTGACCTGGGGGGGCTGAATGACAACGCCGCCGAAGTCATTGGGCGTGTAGGTTTCACCCTTGGAGAGCCGCATGGGTGGGAGCTCGCCGCTTCGGCCATCGCGACCGACACTGTTGGAGACGATCTGGACATGGCCCCAGACGAAGCTGGTGATGATCTTGGTCGCGGCGACGGGCGAGACCTTCTTGAGGTCACTGACGCCAGCCTTCTCGGCTGCCATCGCAAGTGCCTTCACGATGGCCTCGTCCTTGTAGGGAGTGATGCGGTTGTTCTCGTCAAAGCCGCTCTCGATGAAGAGCTGGGGCTGGAGCCACGTGGCGACGGTGCGGGGCCACGCCGCAGGCCAGGGGAGGGCGAGCGCGGCCTTCTCGTCGAACTCGGTCCGGCTGACCGAGGCGGGGATGTTGACTTCGAGTTCGACCTTCCAGGGCGTCAGATCGGAATCCGCGGCCTGGGCATCGAAGCGGGCATACTGCACTCCGCCCTGGTAGTTCTTCATCGCGGTGATGCTTGTGTCAGCGACGGTGTCGTTGAGGAGCAGCTTTCCCGTGATTGACTCGATCGAAGTGGAGCTTGATCCGGAGCCGGGGAGCATCGGCCAGATCATGGCGATGGACTTCATCGGATCGAATGGAGTCGTCTTGGTGACGATGGCGGTCTGGCCGTTGATGGGGTCGTTGATCTGGGTTTCGGAGTTGCCTCGCAGGACGCGGACTCGCACGGTGAGGTTGAGGTCCTTGGTCTGCGAGAGCTTGATGTAGGGACCTTGCCGGGGCTCTTCCTTCGCGGGAGTTGCCGGGGCGGGCCTGGTGGTATCCGGGCTGGTCGCGGGCTGCTTGGTCGGGCGGGAGGTGCTGCCGGGCTGCTGGGCCGCCGAGGCGGGAGAGGCTGCCAGAGGAATGGCGGCAAGCGTGATGGCAAGACCACAGACACCTGCAAGCAGACGGGCCGAACTCCGGTGCGACATCATGGGGGGCTCCGACGACCGCGCTGGTCCGATTCGAGGGGGCATCACACCAGATGATGCTCCGAAACGGGAAACCGTGCGCCGACGTTGAGGGTATGTACCGCTGCTGAACGGGTTTGTTCCGTGAAGGCGACAATCCACACAAAGTCCGTATCTTTCCCCTAGGGCGTGAATGACGCCGCGAAAGGTCCGAATGGAATCCGTTTGGGTTCGGCTGCGATTGATGATTTCCAGCCCAAGGGCTGCTTTCGGGGATACGCTTGGGGCCCAGGCAATCGGGCAGGAAGGCTCGGGCGGGGTCTCGGATCCGTTCCGGGGACAGTTGCCCGTCCGATTCGGCCCGTCTGATTCGGGGCGTGTGGGGGTTCGGGTCGGGGTGGAGATGGTTGTTGGCTGATTTCACTTTTGAGAAGGAACGCGGGTTTGATCGCACGCACTCACTCTTCTTTCCTCCGCTCGAGCATGTCCCTCTGCGCCGCCGCGTTGGTCTTTGCTCTGACGCCCTCCGCGGCTCTTGCACAAGGCGATGAGATCGGTGCCGATGTGCGCCGAACGCCACAACTGACGCAGGATCAGGCCGAACTCGTGACCCGGTTCGTGAAGGAGCACTCCGCGAATCTGGGGTCGGAGAATCCTCAGCTGATCAAGCGGGATCGCGTGGCACTGCTGGCTGCGCTTGCGGACAAGGAGGCGAGCCCGGCATTTCGTCTTCGGTTCAGTGAGGCCCTTGCCCCGACACTTTCATCGCTTGGCACGAATGCCTCAGAGATCGTCGTGATCAACTCGCTGGTGATCGCTGGCGACCTGGCAACGGCGCAGGGAGTTGAACTGCTGACCAAGGGTCTGGCTTCGTCGAAGCCCTCGGTGCGATACCAGGCCGCGTTCGGCTTCCGGCGCACCTTTGAGTCGCTCAACGACATGAAGACGCCGACGATGCGTCCTGATCAGGCGGAATCGGGCATTCGGGCGGTGACCGAGCAGATCGGCAAGGAGTCCGATGCACTGGTCGTCGATGGTCTTGTCTTTGCGGCCTCCGAGGCCTCACGCTCATCGGGCTTCCGCAGCGCGGCGCTGCTGCACCTTGGCAATGCACTCTCCTCAAAGATCAAGAGCCACGCCGGCAAGCTTGCCGCCGAGGCAGTCGCACAGTCATATCTGCGGGCTGGCGCGGCAGTTCGCGATGCCCTGACCGCGTCCGATTCCGGCCAGCTTGCTCCCGAGAGCATGAAGGCCGCGACGGCGATGGCCGGGCATCTGATCGCCTACTGCGTCCACGTGGTCGAGACCAAGGCGCTGCCCACCGGTGACAAGGGCTCCGCCGAGGCCGCCATCCGTGAAACCCATGCTCAGCTCGCCACGACGGCGGAGAACGTGCTTCTGCTCGCGGTGACGCATCAGGGCGGCGCGGCTCCCGTCGCTCGCAAGATCGGCGACAAGCTCAAGGTGGGGTCCACCGCCGCGGATGCCAGCTTCAGCGAAGATGCTCGTTCGCTCATCGGCAAGGATGGCCTCCTGACCAAGGATCCCTTCAAGTTCGCGCCCGACAGCTTCCTGAGCAAGTAATCGTTCCGTCCTCGATCGAACACGGATTCTGATCGTGCAACGACGCGGCGCAGGCTCGAGGTTCCATCATGTGGAAGATCGGCGCAACCTGGGCGCTCGTGCTGCTTGTGGCGATCGGTGCCGTCTCCCTGGACCGCCCTTCGCCCCGCGCTGACTTCGTCGCCATCAACAACGGAGATGTGAGCACCCTGGACCTGACACAGATGTCCTGGGTTCAGGATTTCCGCGCGGCCAGGCTTCTGTACGAAGGGCTGACGCGCAGCGATGTCTTTGCAGAGTCGTATCCAACCAGACCCGCCGCGGCGGAGTCGTGGGAGATCTCGGCTGACCGGCGCACCTACACCTTTCGCCTCCGCCGCGATGCCGCGTGGAGCAACGGCGATCCGCTGCGAGCCCAGGACTTCCGCTACGCGTGGATGCGCATGCTGCTGCCCGACAGCGCGGCAGACTATGCGAAGCTCTTCCGGCTCATCGAAGGTGGCGAAGCCTTCTGGAAGCGTCGCAGCGAAGCACTCAAGCAGTTCGTGCAGGTTCACAAGAACGAGGACCAGCGTCGCGAGGCGACCGACCTGCTCTGGAAGCAGACACTGGCGGATTTCGATGCAACCGTGGCGATCCGCGCCCTTGATGAGCACACGCTCGAGGTCCGCCTGGTCAAGCCAGTGGCCTACTTCCTGAGCCTGACGAGCTTCCCGCCGTTCTTTCCGGTGCACGAGGCCACCGTGCGCAAGTTCGAACGGCTGGATCCGCTCACGGGGCGGCTCAATACGGATTCAGGGTGGTGCAAGCCCCCGGCGATCGTCACCAACGGTCCGTTCATGCTGACGCTCTGGCAGTTCAAGCGGGAGATGCGCTTCGAACGCAACCCCCACTACTGGAACGCAGCAGACATCGCCATCAACTCGATCTCGATGCCCACGATCGATGACGGCAACGCAGCGGTACTCGCCTTCCACACCGGTGGAGTCGACTGGGTGAGTGACGTCGTCCCCGGGTACAGGGCCGAGATGCTCGCCGCGAAGCGCGAGTTCTACCGCGAACACCAGAGCGAGTACGACCGCCTCGCCGCGGCGGCGGTTGACCCGCTCGACATCGACCGGGGCCTGCCCGCGGATCCGCGCAACACCATCCATGCCTTCCCCGCCTACGGGACCTACTTCTACAACTTCAACTGCCGCCCGACGCTGACCGATGGCCGCCCCAACCCCTTCGCCGATGCCAGGGTGCGCCGCGCCTTTTCGATGACCATCGATCGCCAGGGACTGGTGGACGCGGTGCGTCGCTGCGGCGAGCCCGCAGCACACACACTCATTCCTCCCGGATCGATCCACGGGTACACCTCCCCCAAGGGACTCGGCTTTGATCCCGCCGCGGCGAAACAACTGCTCAGCGATGCCGGATACGCCGACCCTTCCACCCTCGGATCCATCGAACTGATCTTCAACAAGGATGGCGGGCACGACCTGATCGCCCAGTTCATCGCCAAGGGCTGGGAGCAGCACCTGGGTGTCTCGATGGTGCTGTCGCAGAAGGAAGTCAAGGTCTTCAGGGAGCAGGTCAAGAGCGGCAACTTCATGATCTCCCGGGGCACCTGGTTCGGCGATTACGGCGACCCCACCACCTTCCTGGACATCAACCGCGACGGAGACGGGAACAACGACCGGGGCTATGCAAGCGAGTCGTATGAAGCGCTGATGGAGCAGGCTTCCGATGAACAGGACCCGGCACGCCGATTCGACCTCTTGCGACGGGCGGAGAAGGTGCTGGTCGAGGAAGATCTGCCCCTGGCGCCGATCTTCCACTTCGTCCAGATCTACCTGTTCGATCCCCACAGAATCCGCGGGATCACGCCGCATCCGCGGCAGGAACAACAACTTCATCTGATCGATCGCATGGACGACACCCGCACCGGAACCTCCTCGCGCGTCATGACCCGCTGAGATTCGCGGCGGGCTGTGGATCTATGATCCGCCCGTGCATCCAGGACTTGCCAGTTGTGTTCGCACGGGTACACGCCTTGCCGTGATCGGTGCCATCGTCATGTGCGCCTTCAGCCGCGGCGGTGCCGTGGCCGGCCCCGCCCCCGCCCAACCGGGGAGCCAGAAGAACCCGGGTATTTCGTTCGCCCGCCAGATTCGACCGATCCTCGCGGCCAACTGCTTCAAATGCCACGGGCCCGACGCTGACACGCGGCAGGGAAAGCTGCGTCTTGACACGCGCGAGGGTGCCACCGATGCCAACCGCCGGAACGGCCCGGCGATCGTCCCCGGACACCCGGAACAGTCTTCGTTGCTTTCTCGCGTCATTGAGACGGACCCTGACCTTCGGATGCCGCCACCGGAAGTGAACGCTCATGGGCTGAGTCAGGAGCAGGTCGACACGCTGGCCCTGTGGATCGAGCAGGGGGCGGCGTGGGAGGAGCACTGGTCGACTTCGCCGCTCGTGCAGCCTGCATCGCCGTCGCTGGCGGACGATGCTGGCTGGGGGCGTCAGCGGCTCGATCTGTTCATCGCTGCAGGGCTCAAGGCCAGGGGCATGGAACCCTCGCCTCGTGCCGCTGCGGAGAAGTTGGTGCGGCGTGTGACGCTGGATCTGACGGGGCTGCCGCCAACACCGGCGGAGCAAGCCGCGTTTCTGGCGGATAAGCGGCCGGATGCGTATGAGCGGCTGGTGGATCGGCTGCTGGCATCGCCTCGCATGGGTGAGCGGTGGGCTCGCTGGTGGCTGGATCTGGCGCGATTCGCCGACACGATGGGGTATGAGAAGGATCTGCGTCGGACGATGTGGCCCTATCGGGACTGGGTGATCCGGGCGTTCAATGCGAATCTGCCCTTTGATCAGTTCACGATCGATCAGCTTGCGGGCGATCTTCTGCCGATGGCGTCGAAGGAGCAGTTGATTGCGACGGCGTTGCATCGCAACACGATGACCAACGACGAGGGTGGCACGGATGATGAGGAGTTTCGCATCGCGGCGGTGATGGACCGCACGAACACGACGATGGAAGTGTGGCAGGGCCTGACGTTTTCGTGTGTTCAGTGTCACACGCACAAGTATGACCCGATTGAACACGGTGAGTACTACCGCCTGATGGCACTCTTCAACAACACGCAGGATCGGGACAAGCCCGATGAAGCGCCGACGATGGAAGTGGAACCGGGCGTGAAGCTGCCGATTCTTCGCGAGCGGCCCGAGTACCAGTCTCGTCGCACGCACCGGTTCACGAAGGGGAGCTTCCTTTCGCCTGCCGAGCAGGTGCAGCCGGGCGTTCCGAAGATGCTCTGGTCGCACACGGGCCAGGAGCCTTCGGTGAGCAATCGGCTGGAACTGGCGGGTTTCCTGGTTTCGAGGGAGAATCCGCTCACCGCACGGGTGATGGTCAACCGCGTGTGGGAGCAGTTCTTCGGGGCCGGGATCGTGGAGACACTGGAAGACTTTGGAACACAGGCTCCCTGGCCATCCAATCTGGACCTTCTCAACCATCTCGCGGCGGACTTTCGCGACGGTGCCCTGGGCGCTGCCCCATGGGACTTCAAGGCGCTTCTGCGGCGGATCGTGACCAGTGCAACGTACATGCAGGATTCAAAGGTCACCAGCGAGCATCTGGCGATTGATCCGACCAACCGGCTGCTGGGGAGGTTTCCGCGTGTAAGGCTCGATGCCGAGGCGGTGCGGGATTCAGCACTTGCTTCGAGCGGCTTGCTCTCGGCGAAGATGTTCGGCCCCTCGGTCTTTCCCTTCCAGCCCGAGGGAGTCTGGCAGATCATTTACAGTGATGACAGCTGGAAGCTGAGCGAGGGGGAAGATCGGCATCGGCGCAGCTTGTACACGTTCGTGCGCAGGACCAGTCCGCACCCGATGATGACGACGTTCGATGCGCCCAGCCGCGAGGTGTGTGTATCGCGGCGGGTGCGGACGAATACGCCGCTGCAGGCGCTGGTGACGCTGAATGACCCGCAGTTCGTGGAGTGTGCCGCGGCACTGGCGGACAAGGTGATGGCGGAGCGGTCGACCGAGGATGAGCGGATGACGCTGCTGCTGCGACTGACGCTCTGCCGCGAGGGGACGGAGGCGGAAAAGACAGCGCTCCGCTCGCTGCTGATGAGCGGAACGGAGCGCCGTGCCGGCTGGATGCAGGTCGCGTCGACCGTGCTGAATCTGGATGAGTTCCTGACCCGCGAGTGACGGCCACGGCACCGTGCCTGGCACTCGGGATGACTCGCGGACCGGTAGGCAGGAGGACTGAGGTGGGCGTCACGACGACATCGAATGAGCCGATCGCGGCTACACGGAGCAGCTGCGCGGCCGCGTTGTAGAATGCGACGAGGAACTGGATGAGCGTGCCACCCATCATCGCCATCATGGTCAGTCGAGCACATCGATTGAGTGCGGACGTGGGAATGAGGCGATGCGGATGTCTGAGGTCAAGATCGTCAATCAATCCTGAAGAACACACCGGGTTTCCGGGCTGCGAATCCTCAGTGATGAGACTTCGGCAACCGGAACCCAACGCTACTTCTGCTCGGCGTTGATCGCACCCGCACCGCGCTCCTTGAGCGAAGCCTGCAGCCATGAACGGAAGCCGGGCATATCGGGCGGTTCTGGGAAGACCTTTGAGAATGGCTCACCACCCGACGCGGCAGCGAGTTGGTCAAGGTATTCCTTGTACGAAGCAACGAGGAAGTCGTACGCGAACCGCTTGAGATCCTCGGGCGCACGGAAGTAGACCTGACGTGCGTCATCGACTCCGACGGTCTGCACCCAGCTGGTGAAGATCACGCCGGTAAGGAGCCGGAAGTCGGGTTCGACCTGATCCATTCGAACGTACTGCTGGTTCACGACAACGGACTTGCGCTGCTGCTCCATGAAGTACTTGTGGAACCGCTTGGCAAACTCGAACTGACTGGTGAACAGGTCCAGGTCACCGGCGAGCAGTCCGCTGGTGAACGCGCCCTGGAGTGCGCCGGCGATCTGTGCCTGAGCGACGTTGGGCGAGGTTGCACGATCGTTGAGTTCACGCAGAACGAACTCGTCGATGGGCGCGGACATCTCCTCTGCACGCTGGGGGTTGTTGAGATTGAGACCGCCGTAGGTGCGCAGGCGAGCGTACCAGAGTTCGGCGGTCTGAATCTCGCCGCGGCGGAAGAAGAAGCAGATCGCGTCCTTCAGGAAGTTCTCGTAACCACCGGTGAGAGGTGAGTATCCGCGATTGTCGAGCTGATCGGTCCAGGAGCGGTCGCGGACTTCACCATCGATGATGTCGCCATACGTGCGGACGAAGTAGGCACTGGGGACGGTCTGCAGAATGGCGTAGGGGCGTCCCTCATCAGAACGGGTGCCGGTGCGGACATCCATGGCCATGGCGAAGAAGTCAAAGTACATTTCGCCGGACCGGAAGAGGTCCTGCACCGCCTGAACGGTGACGCGATCGGTATTGAGCGTGTCGATGTCGCGGCGATTGTCCTTGGTGATGCGGGGGAAGCCCTCATCAACGCCTCGGGCCGACCAGTACAGCGCGTGAGCCGCGTGGTGGCGGAAGTCCATCGGACCGTACTTGTTGACATAGCGGATCATCCGCTCGGGCTCCATCCGGTAGGTCTCCCGAAGGATGCCGGCGCGGATGAAGGGCACCACAACCGCCCAGGCCTTGGCCATGGTGGCGTCGTCGACCAGTTCGGTCAGTTGTTCCATTCGACTCGGGGTGTTCTCGCTCTTGCGTGCCCGACGCATCGCGGTCTGATACACCTCGCGGAGTGTTGAAGTGCGGCTGGCCTTGTGGAGCTCGAAGCGATCCAGGAGATCGATATCAAGGCGATAGCCCAGCGCATCGATCCTCGACACCAGATCCTTGGCCGTGGGCTCTCTCAGGTAGCATTCGTCAAGATTGCCGGGGGCCGACACCAGAACACCGAGCCAGTCGCTGACGATCTTCTTGCGGTGTTCAACATCGCGGTCGGCGGGGGTGTATCCGGGCGGCGGGCCCAGAACGACCGTCCATTCCATGGCGAGGCGGCGCTTGTAGTAGGCGTTGGCATCGTCGGTGTAGCCACCGATCTTGTGCAGGAAGATCCAGCCCAGCTCCTTGTGCAGAAGCACATCATTGGGATTGGCGGGGATGGCCTTGTCGCGGAGGAGGCGGATGCCGGCGTTGACCCAGTTCCAGCGTTCCTCATCGGTGTGGGTCATCACCGAGATGTTGTAGGACATGTTCCAGGCATGGAAGACCCAGACACGGGGGAACTTGGGCTGGAGGCGGGTGATGGCGCTGGCGAGTTCGATGGCCTCGAAGTACTTGCCGGCTTCCTTCATTTCATTGGCGCGGATCCAGAGGAAGTTGACGAAGATGCCGCGGAATGCGCCCATGGCGATGCCGGCGGAAACCTCCCAGCTCTGGCCTTCCTCGGCCCGATCCGTCTGGACGAGCTTTTCGCGTCCCTGCAACGCAGCAAGTCCGGTAGCGAGGGCTACCGAGGAGGTAAGGCATGCCATGAGCGCCAGGACGGCACCCAACTGGATTCTGGTATCGCGTGTCATATGGATGTTCTAGCCGCCCGAACGGGCCCCAATGATACGGTCACCCCCCGGGCCGGGTTCAGATCCGGGCAAGGATCGCCTGTCGTCTCCCTTGCAGCCTCCCCTCGGCACCGATACCCTCGGGCGTGACCCAGACGAACCCCCCGTTTTCCCCCATCGCCGATGTGATCGAAGACCTCCGCCTGGGCAAGATGGTCATCCTGACCGATGACGAACAAAGGGAGAACGAAGGCGATCTGGTGCTCCCAGCCCAGTTCTGCACCCCCGCGGCGATCACGTTCATGCTCTCGCAGGCGATGGGCTATCTCTGCCTCTCGATGACCGAAGATGACTGCGACCGCCTGGAACTGATACCCCAGGCAGCGGTGAACACGAGCAAGCGGGGCACGGCCTTCACGGTCTCGATCGACGGACACCCCAAGCACGGCTTTACCACCGGAGTCTCCGCGCACGAGCGAAGCAAGTGCGTGAAGATGATGATTGACCCCGCGCTGGGCGCGGCGGACTTCGTCCGTCCCGGTCACATCAATCCACTGCGGAGCCGCAACGGGGGCGTGCTGGTGCGGACCGGGCAGACGGAAGGATCGCTCGATCTGTGCCGCCTGGCGGGTCTGTACCCCGCGGCATTGATCATTGAGATCATGAAGCACGATGGCGAGATGGCGCGCGTTCCCGACCTTGCAACGTTCGCCGCGACCCACAACATCAAGATGTGTTCGGTGGCGCAGATCATCGAGCATCGCCTGACGCGTGAGAGTCTGGTTCGCCGAGCCGTGCCGCTGGAGGGCCGGGAGATCCGAACGGAATTCGGAACGTTCACGGCGCTGGTCTTCGACAGCGTGGTAGATGCGCTGCCTCACCTGGTGCTGACCAAGGGTGATGTGGGCCGGGTCGATCCCAACGGCATCGTGATCCCGACGAGTGAACCCACGCTGGTGCGGATGCACCGCCGGCATCTGCTGGGGGATGTCTTCGGCGATCTGGATGCATCAAGCGACGGCAGCACGGGTGCGGTGCTTCGAGAGAGCATGAGGCAGATTCAGCAGGCGGGTCGGGGTGCGATCGTCTATCTGCGCACCGCCGGTGCCGCGTCGGGCCCGACGGAGACCAGGACGGATCTGGAGGGTCAGCTTCAGACGATCCGGTCGACCAGTTCGGGAGATGCGGATGCTCCGAAGCTCACAACCCAGGACGGGGACGCCGCGATGCCCATGGCGCAGCGCGAGTTCGGGATCGGGGTGCAGGTGCTGCGGGCCCTGGGCCTTTCGCGGCTGCGTCTGCTGACCAACCAGCACCGCGAGATGCCGGGGCTCGATGCCTTCGGGCTTGAGATCGTGGAACGCGTCCCGATCCGTGTCCGCCCGTGAAATCCGGCGGCATTCGTGCCTCCATCGGTGAACCTTGACGGCTGCGCCGCCTGCGCGACCCATGCCCACCTGCACGGGGTGATGGTCATCCCATGAACAGCGCATTTACGCGCCGTTTCAATACCGTGAATTGAACACCCCGGTGGGTCGCACTCGATACTCCCCATATGCCGCTGGCCGAATGCACGATGCGTCGTCTCACGCATCGGTGCCCCCGTCGATGGGGCCTCAACGTGCGTGCTGCGGTATCTGGTGGTGTGTGGCTGAATCAAGCAACGGAGAATTGAACGATGCGCAAGAACTTCTCGATTGGTGTGGCGGCTCTCTTCACGTGCGTGGGCCTGGCGTGCGGCCAGAACACGACGAATGGCACGACGGGCACTCAGCCCGGCACGACCAAGACGGCTACCACCGACCTGACCAAGACGGCACCGACCAAGACCAAGACGAACACCTCGTCCACGACCACGCACACGAACACGGTGCCCCACACCCCCAACACGAACAAGACGAACAAGACGAACAAGGTCACGGCCATCAAGACGACCACGGCGGGTGATCCCTTCCCGGCCTACACGACGGCCAACCGTCCCACCAAGGCGCATGCCGACCTGACGACCACGTTCGTCGGTGAATGGACCACCACGACCACCGCATGGACGGGCGAAAGCACCCAGCCCACGACCAGCACCGGCACCGCCCGCTTCTTCCCGGCGATGAACGGCCGCTTCGTCTGTGGCGACCTCGAAGGCACCCTCTACGGCAAGCCGTTCAAGGGCATGGGCTTCTGGGGTTACAACACCAACCAGAACCGCTACGAGAGCACCTGGGTTGACACCGAGAACACCGGCATCTCGACCTTCACGGGCACCAAGACCGACACGAACACCTTCACGTGGAACGGCACGCTCACGAACCCGCTGACGGGCAAGATCGAAGAGACCAAGTGCGTGACCGCCTTCAACGGCAAGGACACCTTCACCTACACGCTCTACACGACCAACACCAACGGCACTGAAATCAAGGCCTTTGAGACCACCTACAACCGCGTCTCACAGGGCGGCCCCTTCGCCATCCGTCCGGTCGACTCCAAACTCGCCGGCACGACCAACAAGAACGCCACACGCACCACCAGCGTGACCGACCAGCAGGGCCAGACCGACAAGTAAGCCCTCTGATCAATCTACGAGGATGGCCGGTGAATGACTCGCCGCGACCATCCGACAAGCAACACCAGACGCGGGGCCATGGACGGCCCTGCGTCTGGTGCTTTTATGCGGGTCTACGCTCCATGGCTCATGAGTGACGAGGCCGCCATGCTCCGGACCCACTGGATCGACGCCGCGTGCAACCCGCAGGTTGCAACGGGCCTCGAAGCCATTTACCTCATGATCAGCGAGCAGATCGAAGCGCGAGGCCCCGCATGCTGGGCCTCCGGGCGCTGCTGCAACTTCGCGAAGACCGGCCACCGCCTGTACGCCACCGGACTCGAAACCGCCTTCCTGGTCCATCGCCTTGAACGACCGGTGAGGGCCCGCGAGATCGATCAGGCCCAAGCACGGGGCGATTGCCCCTTCCTCAGCGCGAATCTCTGCACCGTCCACGGAATCAAGCCCGTGGGATGCCGCGTCTATTTCTGCGACGCCCGGGCTCAGGACTGGCAGGAGGAGCTCAGCGAGCGGGCACTGGCGATGGTGCGTGCGCTCCACGAACGGCACGGAATCGAGTATCGATACGGAGAATGGCGTTCAATGCTGCGGATGTTCGCGGCGGACGAGCCTGGCTGACGCGCCGATGCACAGCCCGTACCCGGTCGCATCAGGTCGGGGACTTCTTCTCCGCCACGCGGCGCTTGATGCTCAGCCGCACGCTCTTGCTCGCGGCTTCCGCCTTCACGCCCGAGGGCAGATCCAGGAAGACGACTTCCTTGGTTGCAACCCCACGCTCGAGTTCCTCGAACGAAAGCGCCACCGTTGCGATCACTGGCGATGATTTGTCTTCAATCGCCTTGATGCCCTCGAGCGTACCGGTCAACGTCACATCGGTGATGAAGCGGTCCTGCTCGGGAATCTCCACGTCCCACTTGTTCAGTTCGCCCGGCGCCATCCGCAGGTGAACCGGCACGCTCGCCAGGGTGATGGCGCGCGTCTGGAGCTTCATCGTCAACGACACATCCACCGCGCGGGGTTCAATCGACACATGGGTCGACGCGGCGATCTCCGGCGGCAGCGTGAGGGGAACGCCGGGCACCGACTGACGCCGTCCCCGAGCAAGCGACCGCACCACTTCGGCATCGAGCCGCGCAGTGACCGTGCTGGCCTCCGTGAGCTTGCTCGCCTCGGACTTGGGCAGTCGGATGGTGACCACCGGCGGACGCACCTCGATGACGCCATCCACTTCATCGGAATCAACGACCGCCGCGACCTTCAGCTGGCGAGTCTCCATCTCGTCGATGATCACCCGGACATCCTGCGGATCGACCTTGCGGATGGTCACGCCCAGTGCTCGCAGTTCGGGAAAGGCACGGACCGCATCGTAGAGTCGGATGAGTCGGTCTCCGGACTCCCGAGGCACGCCTTCCATGCCCGGCGAGAGCACGAGCGGACGGCGCAGCACACGTTCAGCCTTGTCGATCGCCGCGGCTCCGCCGTCAAGTTCAATGCGTGCTCGCACCTTGCCACCGGTGACATCCACGCCATCAGGCACATCAATGATGCGATCACTGCCCGGCTCGGTCACGAAGACAATCTCCGCAGGGCTCTGCAGCGGGCGCAGCGACTCAGATTCCGCGAAGAGCCAGATGAGGCACGTCACGATCAGGACGAAGGCGATGTTGCGGAGAGAGGAAATCACGGGTCGTTCGATTGAAAACTCAGGCACAGGCGGACGGAAAGTGGCTGCGGATCATGCCGCGTTCTGGCGGGCATCGATGTCTTCAGAAAGTCCCGGATGCCCCGAGAGACTGGCTTGGTTCGGATCACTCGGATCCGGTGGATCGGTCGGGTCATTCGGGTCGGCCCCATCACGCGGCGGACCGGGATCGTTCCCGCCCTCGCCCTGAGCCGCAGCCTGCGCCTGCTCGCGCCTTGCCTTGCGCATCGATGTGGTCAGTCGCCGTTCCAGTTCCTCACGGAACTCCTGAGCGGTGTACCGATCCGAGAGCTTGCCGCGTTCAGCGATGCGGATGCCGCCCGTCTCCTCGCTCACCACGATCACGATCGCATCGCATTCCTGGCTGAGCCCCACCGCTGCTCGGTGCCGCGACCCCAGGCCGTCCTCGGGCATGTCCGATGGCTCGGCAAGTGGCAACTGCACGCCCGCCGCGAACACCTTCCTGCCACGAATGACCACCGCCAGATCGTGCAGCGCGGACCCGGGAAAGAAGATGGTCTGCAGCAGCCGCGACGAGAGTTCCGCGTTGAGAACCGTCCCACCCTCGATGAAGCCCGAAAGACCGATCTGTCGTTCGATGGCGATGATGGCGCCGAACTTCGCACGCGTGAGATAGACCGCCGCGGTCCCGATCTCGTTCACCGTGAACTTGATGTCCTTGGGTGTGCCTCGGAGGAAGGGCGTTTCGCCAAGCCGCACCAGAGCACGCCGCAGTTCGGGCTGGAAGATCACCACCAGCGCCACGGCGAAGAGTGCCAGGAAGCGGTCATAGAGAAGGCCAAGACGCTGGAACGAACCCGCACTGCCCAGCACGCGGCTTGCAATCGTGGCCAGCACCAGCAACAGCAGCAGACCCTTGAGTGCCCCCGCCGCGCGTGTGCCCTGCACGAACTTGAGGATCGCAAAGACCACGACACCGATGATGCACAACTCAAGCCCTACTTCGATGGGCGAGTAG
Source organism: Phycisphaerales bacterium (assembly GCA_044371005.1). Lineage (GTDB taxonomy): Bacteria > Planctomycetota > Phycisphaerae > Phycisphaerales > UBA1924 > UBA2402. Next base: position 16,660 of record JBILUL010000080.1, read on the forward strand.
GTGCTCAGGCGGTGGAGCAGGCTCTGGATGCGATCCTGGAAGGGCACGACGGGACAGATCCTCCGTAAAGGGGTTGGTACTGCAAGTCTATCGACGCATGAGCCGCCGGGTCGTTGCAAGTGTCGAAAGGTATTCGGCAGATCCCTTGCACTCGCCGCGGCGGCCCCGATTGCAATCGATGCCCTCGTACTCCCAGCCGAGTTCCCAAACGCCGCCACACCAACGCGGCGGCGAACTCTGGGTCAAGCGGTGCGAAGGTTGAACCGACGCAAGGAAGGCCGAACGCGGCTCGCCGCGCCACGCCTATTCGGAACCACACTTCAGCCGCGGCCTGAGGGCTGCCGAAACTCGCCCGGAACCCGCCGCGGCGACCATTTGGTGTTCGCTCCGGGCCGCACCCGAGGCCCAACCCGCGGCAAACGGCTCCGGATCGGATGCCAACCCGTCCCGAGTGCCAGCGAACAGAACGGGGCAGAAAGGAAGGCAAGGAATCGCCAGAGCCAGAGGACCCGGACGGAAAAGTGGGCCTGAACAGAAGAAGGGCCGGGAAAAGGTCCGAGAGCGGGGAGAAGAGGGCCGTTCGGATCGTGTGGGGGCCGCAAGGGCCTCCTGACCGCTCCAGATGGGCACGGAGGAGAGGGCTGCAGGCTTGACGACCCGCCGCGTGAGCCCCTATGCTTCCCCTCTGACTCCGAAAGGGGCCAGACAAAGGGTCGGTAGCTCAATTGGTAGAGCACCGCATTGAAAATGCGGGGGTTGCCGGTTCAAGTCCGGCCCTGCCCATTGGTTCGTTGCACACACAAGACGACGGAGTGCCGCACTCCACCAAAGCCCCAGCACTGCTGGGGTTTTTCGTTGGGATTTGGTGCCCGGTGGGCTGGCACTTTGCTTGGCGAAAGACCCGCCGTGCGTACAGCACTTCGGCCACTCGTCGCCGCGGCGTCGCGGGCTTTGGAACGCCTCCCCGCCAGCAGCAATCGGCGTTGGCCTCGGCAATCATCGCCAGATGGCCCGCCGTGGTGAAGGGGTTGAGCCCTTCTGGTTCGGTCCGCACCATCCGCACCAGTGATGCGGGCTTCTTCGCCACCTTGGAGGAGCATGCCACCGGCGGCCCGCCCAGCTTCACCACACCCGCCATGCTCGCGGGGGTAAACTGACCCATGGAACCTCACACGTTTCTCCCGACCATCCTCGAATTCGGTCTGTCTGGCTGGCCACCTCCCGGTCCCAATCAGTTTGAGTGGCAAGGCAATCAGCTCCGATACCTCCTGCCGAATGAGCCTGCGGCCAACCCTTCATCGGTGCGGTTCGCCCAGCCGCGACAAGATGAGTGGGTACGGTTCTGGGCAGAGTGCGATCGGCTCGAGATCTGGAACCTCCCTGCAGACTTCTCCAAGCCGATCCGCGACGGACTGAAGGTTCGAATGTCGGTCTCGCATGCCGGTCGGTCGATCCGCGTGTCTGGTCAATGCGCCGATGAGCTGCCTGAACTCGTCGAGAGAATCCACGGCTTCCATGCCGCGCTTCAGCAACTTGTGGGTTACGTGCCCGCGCAGCATCGGTAGGCCTGTGGCGGGCGCATGCTCCGACGCTCCCGCACGCACCGGCCACCGTCAATGAAGGCACTTTGCATGTCGCAGCACATCCCCGAAGCAGCGTCCACACCCGCGGCGGGCCCGTTGGTCACCAACAGCATCGGCATTCGATTGGTCTACATCCCGCCGGGCACGTTCATAATGGGCAGTCCGGAGAATGAGCCCGGGCGTCATGAGAATGAGGTGCTCCACCAGGTGACCCTGACACGGAGCTTCTACATGGGCATCATGCCGGTGACTCAGGGTGAGTTTCGGGCGGTGATGAAGAAAAACCGCTTCTACTTCAAGAGCAGCGTTCCCAACCAGGATGAGGATCTGCCGGTTGAATGCGTGGAATGGCGGGAAACACTGACCTTCTGCACGCGCCTTACGCTCAACACTGCGTGCCCTGAGTGTGGCACGAAGCAAATGGTACGAGGTCGGTGATTCGTACAGCCAACGAAAGCGGCTCGGCGATTTCAGCGAAGCTGAGCCGTCGAGCCCGGGTGCTTCAGCAGCCCGCTTCCCAATGTTCGAAGAACGCGCCGACATCGCTGCCGTCAATGCCGCCATCAGCGTTGAGATCTGCGGACGCAGCGCCTGCTTCCCAGTCGTGGAAGAACGCGCCAACATCCGAACCATCGATGCCGCCGTCCCCGTTGTAGTCCGCCGGACACGGCACCTGGCGTTCGTACGCCCCCATGTCGATGAGCACGAGACCGCCTTCGCCACCCGTCATGCCGGTATCGACCGCAAACGGCACATCGACGAAGCGTGCATCGCCGTTGAGATCCAGAAGGACCGAACGCTCCAACGCGGCGTTGTCGCCCGCATCGATGCACGGCGACGTGCGCGAAAGTCGCAGGTCATCGTCCTGCGTGCCCACCATGAGATCGGCGCCGGCGAGATCGACAAAGCCAGGATCGCCCACGCGATTGCCCGGACCCGGACACGCCGCGGCGAGCGATGAATACCGCACAATCGCGCCCCAGTCGAGCCACGCACTGCTCCAGCGATTGTTCCAGATGATGCAATTGTCCAGCGTACTTCCCGACAGCATCCCAACGATGGCCGAGGAGTTTGACGCAAAGGTGCAGTTGGTCAGTGCGATGGTGGAGCCGGAAACGAAAATGCCCCCGCCACTGCCGCTGCTGCCCGCAGCACCGGAACGCACGGTGCAGTAAGCGCCGCCTCCTCCGCCGCCGGGGGTATTGCCCACGAAGATGCTGTTGACGATCCGGGCCCGCGAGCCTCCTCTGAGTGAGAGGCCTCCGCCATCGCCTCCATTGCCACCGTTCCAGCCGACGCCTGCCGTGCAGGATCCACTGCCGCCGCCGCCACCACTGTTCTGGCTGATCGCGCAGTCAGTAAGCTCGACCGTGGACTGATCGCAGAGAATGCCCCAACCGATTCCCCCGTCGGATCCGAAGGGACCTGCAGACGGATCGGTCAGGCCGGAGTTGCGGGCGATCCGGCAACGCGTGAGTTGCAGCTGCGAACCATCGATGGCGATGATTCCAGCCAGTGTCGTGCCGCCATTGAGCCCGGAATAGGTGCGATGGTCGGTCACGGTGCAGTCCGTGAGTTTGACCAGTGAGGCGGAAGCGAAGAGTCCCCCACCACTCGGCGCGGGGAGCTGCGGGAATGCCCCCTGAATGGTGAAGCCAACGACCTCCGCCGCGGTCGTCAGCGACTGTGCAGTCATCACGCGATCACTGCCGGACAACGCGGCCCCAAGATCCCCCGACAGGATCGTCGGATGGGCCTGGGGGTTGCGCTGCGATGCGTTCGACTCGGTGCCAGCGAACCCGCCGATCAACGTCACGCCACCGACGAGCTGGAACGTGGCTTCGCGGCTGCCGGTGCCGCGGTCGGGTCGATACGTCCCTCGCGCCACCCAGATCTGCGATTCGTACTGGTTGAATCTGACGGCATCAAGTGCATCCTGCAGATCCCGGAATGCCGTGTCCCAGGAGAGACCATCGCCGCCGGAACCGGCGGCCGCGTTGACGTAGAGCAGGGCCGGACCGCCAAGAATCGAGATCGTGGCGGGACTGACTTCGACAATGCCCTTGAGCGTCGCGGTGGACGCCTGCAGGTCGGCGAACCACGATGCCTCTCGTGCCCCGGTCGTGGAGTTGCGACTCATGCCCGCAGTCGGCGCTTCCCAGGTCAGAACCCGCGGCGGACCACCCGTGTTGTCTCCCACATGCAGCGAGAGTTGCAGAATGGTGACATCGCCCACTGTGAAGTTGTACGGCGGATCCTCCGGCCGGACGCTGCTGTAGGGCCGCTGAACCACGCTCACACCGCCAGCACCGTTGAAGTTGTTGATGGCTGAGGTGCCGGACGTCGGACCGGTTCCCATCCAGCGCGTGACATCGCTGCGAGCGATCCGAACGTACGACCCGGGAGGCGCACCTCCACTGCCCGCTTCATGAACATGCGGGGTGAAGTACGTGGTGCCAGAGGGTGCGACGGCCGCAAAGGGCCGAACGCGGCCAAATGGCCCATCAAGCGGCGAATCATCCAGGTCAA
>JBILUL010000081.1:0-20721 GCA_044371005.1 Phycisphaerales bacterium
CGCAAAGCCGTGGTGGTGCCGATGTGGTTCCCGACCGTCATCGTGGCGGCACTGAGCGCGCTTGCCTGGCAGTTGGAGTTTGCCGCCCGCCGCCGCGCACGCGCCGGGAACTGTGCCAAGTGCAACTACAGCCGCGTGGGCCTGGCTTCCACGACCCCGTGCCCCGAGTGCGGCTCAACGAAGGTTGTGGCGTAGGCGGCGGTCACGGTCCCAGCCGCTACTGCACACACTTAGTCTGATCTGTGTCTTCGGCAGGGATCGTGACGTCGGGGGCGATGCCGCGGGGATCAATCTGGAAGTCGGGCAGGCTCAGTGAGCGGCTGGAAGGGTTGCCGACTTCAAACCGCCTTGAAGCAAACGAGACACAACGAAGGATCGTGCCGCTCGCGGCGTTTGATGGTCAGCGTGCCGTCGCCCCGGAACTTGCCCTTGATCAGTCGCCACCTTCGGTTGTCGGCCAGCGTACCAGGTGCGGCCGCAGCGAACGGCCGCGTGACGATGCGAGTCGTCGCAATCGCGACCCGGGCCTCTTGTCCCGAGTCTCTTCATATTGATTCGGCGGAATGGTCAGAAGGCTCGCGTACGATCGACGCGGCACAAAGAACTGGAACTTCACCCCCGCGGCAATTTTCCCATCCCGTACATCGATACCAGCACCATTCAAACTGCTGCTCAAGGATGCGGCAGGCCGATCCCAGCCCAGCCAGCAAGAAAGGTCCCGATCTCGGTCGCGCCGACGAAGAAGCACCGCCCGTTTGCAGACCGGCCCGGAGTTTCAGGTGCCTCGCACCCCTGAGGCAGGACCAGAACGGGGCACGCCTGGTTCGCTTCGCCAACCTCGGCGATCACCTCGTGCCTTGGTCGCGGAAAATCGACGTAGCGTACATCGAGCTGCTCGCGGAGTGTGGGGTAGAAGCTCAGCAGTCCTTCTACCATCGCGCAGTCGGGACAGTAAAACACGCCCGCGCCAACCTTCGGGTCGGCGAAAGACGGTTTGAGAATGAACAACTTTGGAAGCATGGAGCGGGAGGGTATCACACACGCCCCGCTGCATGCCACCCAGCCGATCGCTCGCACCACCTTCAACGCGTGGTGTATGCGGACAGTTCAGGAACGCACACGGACTCGGTCAAGAAGCCGCTCCAACGCGGCATTGAACTCATCGGGCTGCTCGAGATTTGGCATGTGGCCAACCCCGGGCATCCATCGCAGATCGCAGTCCTTCAATCGAGAGGCCATGGCCTGAGCGTCATTCCATGTCGTGAACGCGTCCTCGTCACCGACGACGACCGTGGCCGGCCGATCAAACGATTCGAGCACAGGTTCATACGCCGGTCGCATCGCCCGAGCTCGGAGTGCGGCCGCCGCCGCGTGAGGATCCGTCGCCCGCATCATCGCCGCGACGGCCTCGCCGATCTCCGGCCGCTCCTTGAGGCACCTTGCCCCGACCATCTTCGCAAGCACTTCCGCGGCGTAGCCATTCATGCCTTCCGCGATGAGTCTGTCGGCCATCGCAAACCTCCGCACTTTTCCCTCAGGTGACTCGTGCTGCGGAAACGTGGCCGCGAGCAGCAGCCCGCGAACACGCTCTGGTGCCTGGCGGCACACATCCATCGCAATCTGCCCGCCCATGGAAAGGCCGCCGACGACGAACCGGTCAGCACCCAGCGCATCAAGCAGCCCGATCAGATCGCTGCCAAAGTCTTCAAACGCTGGCGTGCCGATGCCCCGTGAGCTCTCTCCGTAGCCACGCAGATCGGGTGCGATCACTCTCCAGCCCATCGAAGCCGCCGTGTTCACCTGCGGCCGCCACATCGAGCGATTGAACGGATGACCATGAATCAGCAGGAGCACGTCCGAGCTTCTGGGGCCCTGGTCGTCGAAGCCGAGCGTCACGGAGCCGAGCTGAGAAATCATGCGTCGAGCATATCCTCCGCGCCAACTGGTGCCAACACCGTCAACGCCCGAGTCTTGCGACGCGGCGGCTTACAACTCGCAAACGGCCGACGGGGCGACGACGCGACGCTCAGTACCTCAGAGAAACGCTTGCCGGTCGATGCCGCTGGCAGGCTCACAAGCTCCGCGGTGATCCGCATGAAAGACTCCGGAAAACCCACCCGCGGCAATCACTGAGTCTTGGAGAATCGCACCCCCTCGTGTTGGGGAGAAATCGGTGTGACCACGCCGCGGATCTGGCCTATCTTTGCGATCCTGAAAGGGAAACGGAAGCGGTTCAGCCGGCCCAACGCCGCGTTGAATGTCGGCGAGACTGCGTGTTGCAGTCTCAGGCACCATATCACGCGGCAAGCCAAGGCCGCCCATGCGACCCGCGGTTTCACTGCCGCGATCAATGCCACAACATGAAAGGGTGTGAGGCACATGAAGTCCACGATGAGTTACTACAGCTTGGCCTGCGCGACGCTCGTCGCGATGCTGGCCGGCCCGCAAGCGCTGCTCGCCCAGGATCGCTATTCGATCCCGGCTGATCCGAACTTCAAGTACTCCACACCCATCGCGCCGGGCGTCGCCGTGCCGGACAAGATCGAATCGTCCATCGGCACGCTCAACCTCAGCTACGGGTACCCGTCGGACGAGACTGTTGCCAAGATCTACGACAACCTCGACCGTTCTCGCGCCCTGCAGGCCTATCTCATGGCCATCCCGATCGTCAACCAGGCTGGCATGCGCGACTCGATCGGTCTGTTCGGCCCGGTCAACCAGACCAATGTCATGTGGGAGAACCTCGTCGATCCGCGTACCGTCGAGCTCACGGCCAACAACAACACGATCTACAACTTCATCTGGATCGACAGCAAGAAGGGCCCGCTCGTCCTCGAGATCCCGCCGGAGGTGCTCGGCGGTATCAATGACTTCTGGTACCGCTGGGTTGCCGATGTCGGCATCACGGGCGAGGACCGCGGCAAGGGCGGCAAGTACCTCGTCCTCCCCCCCGGCTACACCGGCGAAATCCCGACGGGATACACCGTCCTGCGACCGAGCACCTACGGCAACTGGCTCTTCTTCCGCGCCTTTGTTGTCGATGGCTCCACCAAGCCCGGTGTTGAGCTCGTGAAGAAGCACCTCAAGATCTACCAGCTCTCCGAAGCCGCCAACCCGCCCGCAATGAAGTTCGCCAACGGCTCGGGCGTCCCGGCCACTTTCGTCGCTCCAGGTGACTACGTCTTCTGGGAAATGCTCAACAAGGTGATTCAGGAGGAGCCAGCCGGCGGCAGCGACCCGACCACGCTGGGTCTGTTCGCCTCAATCGGCATCATCAAGGGCCAACCCTTCGCCCCCGACGAGAGGATGAAGAAGATCCTGACCGACGCGGCCAACATCGGCGCGGTCACGGCCCGCACCATTGCCTTCAAAGTTCGTTCGCCGGAGGCCTACTTCTACCCCGACAGCCCATGGCGTCTGCCCTTCTTCGGCGGGTACAAGTTTGAGATCGCGCCGGGTGTGACGAACATGGACGGCTACATCTTCTACTACTACTTTGCCACTGGCATCACGCCGGCGATGGAGATGAAGATGGTCGGCAAGGGGTCGCAGTACCCCTGGTCGGTGAACGACTCCAACGGCAACCCGTTCGACGGCGGCAAGACGTACAAGATGCGTCTGGCCCCCAACGTCCCGGTGAAGGACTTCTGGTCAGTCATCGTCTACGACAACCAGACTCGCTCGATGGTGCAGACCAACCACGCGCCAAGCGTGAGCAGTCAGGACAAGAACCTGAGGAGGAACCCCGACGGCTCAGTCGATGTCTTCTTCGGCCCCACGGCTCCGGCCGGCTACGAGCACAACTGGATTCAGACCATCCCCGGCAAGGGCTGGTTCATGATTCTGCGCCTCTACGCCCCGCTTGAGCCATGGTTCGACAAGTCGTGGCGTCCCGGCGAAATCACGCCGGTTCCGTGAGCCCATCGAAAGATACGGCGCACTGCTGGCGATCGCTGGGCGTATCACGCCTCGCCGACACCGCAGTGGACCATACTCGCACAACGCCACCACGGATTTCCTCAACCACGTACCCACGCGGCCCGAGCATTCGCTCGGGCCGCGTTTCATTTCACGGAACGCAGTCCCAAGGCACCGCCGAACCGGCACTCCATGCTCGAGGCGGATCCGAAGGGAGCGTGGGAACGTGTGTTGGCCACCGCATTCACACTTGGTCGGGTCTGCTGGCCGCATCACCCGCGATGCGCATCGATGTACAGTCACAAGCATGGCAAGTCCCGACACGATCATCAGCCGTTTCGAGTCGCCTCCACCAAGCGTCTGCGGATGGCTTCAACGATGGTCCAGTGTGGCACGACGGATCCGACGCCGCGGCACTCCTGGCCGCGTGGTGGCACGTGGAGCCGCTCGACTTCACCGGAGGCGGGCCTTCGGCCTACTCCACCCGCCGGTTGGGCAGTGCCGCTCGCGGCACGGGGTTGCCAGCTCCCGGGCATCAAAGACGCGGCACAACGCTGTGAACTTGCCGCGAGCCTCGTTGAACGAGTCGAATCTCTCCTTTCGGTGCACGACCAACGAAGTGGCTCATGGCGGCACTCAACGTTGATGCAGGCAATCGACGAGGTCGCGAGGGACCGGCTGGACGATGGATGGTTCCAGGTGATCGAAGGCACCGGACCTGCTCTCGAATCCTGCATCGTTTCGAACTGCCCCAAATGCCGCGGGTGACCGCGGCGACCAATCCAGTCACCCAGTCGCGCGATACGCACCGATGAATGTCGCCCCCAAGACAGATGCTTACCGGACGCTCCCCCGAGAGAAATGGACAGGTCGTCATGCCCCTCCGCGGCGGCGAAATTGCATGTCCGTAACGCCCTCGCGAGGTACGCTTCTTTCGACATTGGCCCGCGCCGGGCCGGCCATGTCCAGATTTCACGCTGTCGGTCCGCGCGGCGTTGCACTGCTCCGAGGAATGAGGGATCCATGAACCGCATCGCATTCGTGCTCGTTTCAGCACTTCTTGTGTTCACGGTCGGCGCCGCCCGCGCGCAAACCGCGCTGACCACAGCATTCACCTACCAGGGCGAACTGGCCAGCAGCGGCACACCCGCCACCGGCACCTACGACCTTCGCTTCCGCCTCTACGACGCGGCCACCGACGGCACCCAGATTGGCAGCACACTCTGCTCCGACAATCTCGCCGTTGACGGCGGAAAGTTCGCAGCGTCGCTGGATTTTGGTGCCGGGGCTTTTGCCGGGCAGCAGCGATATCTCGAGATTGAAGTTCGATTCGACACTGGGCTGGGGTGCGGCGATGCGAGCGGGTACACCGTGCTCTCGCCGCGGCAGGAGCTCACCGCTTCACCGAACGCGACGTTCGCCCAGACGGCCGCAGCCGCGGCGACTGCCTCGAACGCTGCGAATCTCAACGGTCAGCCCGCTTCATTCTTTACCGACAGCGCAAACCTGACCGGCACGATCGCCGATGCCCGGCTCTCCAGCAACATCGCACGGCTTGATGCGAATCAGACCTTCACCGGTCAGCTCACGCTCTCCAATCCTGCCAACAGCTTCACCGGCAACGGCGCCGGCCTTACCAATCTCTCGGGCTCGGCGATCACTCAAGGCACCATCAACCGGTCCATCCTCAACACGGATCTTCAGTCGGTGATCGGCACTGCGGGTGTTGCTCTTGGCGCACCCACCTCCGCGGTGCAGGTCGGCGAATCGTACCGCGATCTTCATGTCAGCGGAAACCGGTTGTACACGACAGATGGAACTCAGGTCCGCATCTACGACATCACCAACCCATCAGCCCCCACATTCCTGGGGTTCATCCTCAACGGGAGTGGATTTGGTGGCGGACGCGACATTGATGTCAACGGTCAGCTCGCCGCGGTTGCGGGTCCGATCTCGCTCTCGTTCATCAACGTCTCCAACCCCGCTTCTCCTTCTCTCGTTGGATCGGCCTCGCCCAACTTCCCGCCCTCATTCTTCGAATTCTTCGCGGTCGTCGCACTCTCCGGCAACTATGCCTACGCCGGATTTGGTCAGAACGTCGGCTATCTTCGCGTCTACGACATCACGAATCCCGCATCGCCCGTGCTGCGATCAGACCTCGCCACCGGCTCAGGCCCAACCGGGATCGCCGTCGTGGGCTAGTCTGCGATCATGACCGATGCCTCCGGCGCATCGTTCAAGGTCTTCAACATCACCAATCCCAACGCCGTTACCCTGACCACCTCGTTGTCGCTTGGCGCCATTCGCAGCCTGGCCATCTCCGGATCCACAGCGTTTGCTCTCGGCGCGGACTCGTTGTCGCTCGTCGACATCACCAATCCGGCTGCACCCGTGCTTCGCAGCTCAATCCCCGTCGCGTCGGAAGCGATGTCGGTCGCCGTCAGCGGCACCTACGCCTATGTTGCATCTCGCTTTCCCGGCCAGGTTCAGGTCTTTGACATCTCCAATCCCGCGGCACCGGTGCTGACGTTCACCGCAAGCACTGGCGGTGAAGCCAGCGAAGTCGCCGTGACTGGTTCCACCCTTTTCCTCGCAGAAAACAACCCCGGAACGATCAAGTCCTTCCCGGTCCTCCCGTCAGTGCAGACCACCCGCGCCCTCTCCGCATCGAACTTTGTCGGCAGCGGCTCCGCACTGACCAACCTCACCGCTTCGAACCTGACCGGAACCATTGACCCGGCCCGTCTCCCATCGATCAACGCTGGTCTCATCACCTCCGGCACCCTGAGCACCGATCGTCTGCCTGCACTCGATGCGGGTCTCATCACTTCCGGTACGCTGGGCACCGCCCGTCTTCCCGCTTCTGTCGCCCGCACCGACGCCTCGAACGCCTTCGGCGCCTTCGTCAACAGCTTTGCCGGCAACGTCGGCATCGGCACTGCCACCCCCTCGCGGCCCCTCTCCTTCGGCACCGCGCTGGGTGACAAAGTCGCGCTCTACGACGCCACCAACGACTTCTGGGGCCTGGGCATGACCACCGGCGCTCTCCAGATCAAGACCGGCAACGCCGAACGCATGCGCATCACCAACTCCGGCGTCTCCATCGGCACCGGCGCAAACCCCACCAAGGTCCTCGATCTCTACGGCAGCGGCAACATCAACGGCCTGCGCGTCCGCGGCGACAACAACCCCAGCTTCTCCATGGGCCGCGGCAGCACCGACGAGTTCGAAATCGGCGTCGCCAGCGGCTTCGGCAATTTCAGCCTCTCAGCGGTCGCAGGCGACACCGTCATCCGCACCATCGCCAACACACCTGGCAAGATCCATCTTCAGGGCGGACCAAACGGTGCGGCACTCACCATCGCAGGAACGCAGGTGGGCATCAACACCGCCACTCCGACGAATGCACTGACCGTCTCCGGCAACATGAACGTCACCGGTTCCGTCGCCAAGGCAGGCGGATCGTTCCTGATTGACCACCCGCTCGATCCCGAGAACAAGTTCCTCTACCACTCGTTCGTCGAATCGCCGGACATGAAGAACATCTACGACGGCGTTGTCACCACCGACGCCGACGGCTACGCGACCATCACGCTGCCGGATTACTTCGAAGCCCTCAACCGTGACTTCCGGTATCAGCTGACGGTCATCGACGAGAACAACGACATGGAGGTCTTCCTCTGGGCCAAGGTCGTCAAGAAGATCAGTGCCAACCAGTTCACGATCCGCTCTTCACGCGGCAATCTCGAAGTCTCCTGGCAGATCACCGGCATCCGCCACGATGCATGGGCAGAGAAAAACCGCATTCCCAACGCGGTTGAAAAAGCCGGGGCCGCGAAGGGCAAACTCCTGCATCCCGAGGCATTCGGAAAAGGTGCCGAGCAAGGCATCTACGCAACGCCCGTCCCGACAAACCCTGCGGCCGAGCCATCCGCTCGATAAGGCAGGTCACTGGCGTACATCTGACAGCACCCACCCGACCATACATGCCGCGCACCTGGCGATGATCTCAGTCGCCTGAATAGGGCAGCATGTCGCATGCTGCGCCAAGGACTCCGACATCGCGGCGAGCCTCACAGGCACACATTGCCTGGAACTTCAGCGACAGCCGGTTCGCAATCCGCATAGTCCTCTCCGCAAATTCAAGGTTCTTGGCAGGTCACCGGCACCCGCACGCCCACCTGAGCCAAAAAGAACCGCATTTCCAACCCCGTCGACACGGTGGGAACTGAACGAGGAACGTATCTCCACCCTGAAGCACTCAGGCCGCTTTAAGGCGATCGGATCCCAGCCATACACCCGCGGCACACGATGCGGCAATCAACCTGCACCGCTCAATGGAGCGCACGAACAAGGCGCTCTGTGCCCGCGGTAACCCCAGTCGTGCCGCGATGAACTCTTGAGATTGAAACGAAATGGCATTGACACGAGGGTGAGGTTCAGTTTATTCTTGGACCTTCGTCGGCTCTCCATGCTTGGTTCGTCCCGGCGAGAGCCGATCACATCTCACTCTGCCCAGAGCGAGTGTTTGGAGGAAGAGGAATGAAGACTTCGATCGTCCTTGGTTCGTTGGCCCTCGCTGCCGTTGCAGGTTCGGCCAACGCCAGCATCTCGTTTTCGCCTTCGGACTGGTCATACACGCTGCCCAGCAGCAGACCCGCGGCCGCATGGATCACCGGCAATGGGCCCGGTTCGATCTCCCTCCGATACGATGATTATCAGAATTATGACATGTGGTACGGCCCGCTGATGACCCAGTTCAGCACCTCAGCAACGCAGACCGGTGCCGTGGCGATTGATTGGCACTACGCGCTTCACCACTCCTGGTGGGAGGCGTATGCAATCCTCAATTTCTCCGTGAACGGCAGCGTGGTCAGTCAGCCCGTCTCCTATGTCCGCACAGCTGGCGACTACGTGCTTACCGGCACTGTCATCCTCAACCTGAACGCAGGTGACACCGTGAGTATCTCGGCTGGCGGCAGGAACTACGACTCTTCGATGCACCTGTTCGGCACCCTGACACTGACGGAGTCGGCTATTCCCGCCCCCGGCTCGCTGGCATTGATTGGCGTCGCTGGCCTGGTTGGCACTCGCCGCCGTCGCCGCTGAATCTCGTCCGCGATTCTCTCCGCACAACTCATGTCGCAAGCCCACGGCCCGCGCATTCGCGCGGGCCGTGGTTGTTCATTTCAGATGCCCGCTGGACGACGGATGGTTCGATGCAGTCGATAGCACCAGAGATGCCTCCGTGAGAGCCATCGATTTGACATGCTCAACGGGTGAATGCCCTCAGAAACGACTACTCGTGAGTCTCTCAACCCGGGGCTTCTCAATGAGGATTCACAGGGCGGCAAATCGACGCGTTCAAGACATCCGCATGGACAGAACTACCCGTTGAAGTACTCAGTGACGCCCGCTGATGAATTTGGCCCCGAACGCGGAAAGTGCACGTTATCTGGACCAATCGCCTTGCAAGACCTGGTTTTTGTTGTACGTTGTGACGACTGTCGGATTTGGGAGTTATACTCGGGCGCGTACGAAGGAAAATCGCATGATTCAGTCTTCAAAGGTTGCTGGCGTTGTTCTGCTTTCGGTCGCGTCGTCCTCGATGGCGGGTCTGATTCCAACAGCCCAGATTCGGACGGTTGCCGGCTGGGGGTTCAGGGAAGTTTCGTTGAACGCCCCTGGCTTCGGACCTTGGTCGGACTATGCGGACAGCGACCTGACCGTTCCCACCTTTGGGTCGGGATGGGCATCCCAGACATCTGACATCAACGAGCTCCGGCTGACCGCGACAGCCTCGCTCCAGGCGGCTCGGGGAAACAATGCATTTTCTGGGAGAGCTCGTTCGCAGTTCTCCTGCAATTTTGATGTGGACTCGAGCCTGGATTACACCCTCAATGGAGATTGGACTGCACGGCACACCATCTTCATCAACGGTGAGCCGAGTGAGGCGTTCATGAAGTTCGAACGCCTGTCCCCGAATCCCGAAGTCCTCTATTTCTCGCAGTTCTCGATCGACTTCACCGATCCGAACGCGCCCGTGATTCATGACTCAGCGACTGTGGCCATGAGCGGTGTGCTCTCACCCGGGCAGTACCGGCTGAACGTCGTCGTGGATCGAAGGGAGGGGCTCAATGGCAGCATCAGTAACGGCTCATTCAACGTTGACCTCCAGGTTCCCGGTCCGGCCTCGGCCATCGTTCTCGGCGGTGCATTCCTCGCCCGGCGCCGCCGCCGGTGATCGGTGCCGGCATCCGGCAGCAACATGCGCTCTGCGAGGCAGCCTTTCGCAATCGAAACGGCGGGAGCGTGAATCGCTGCGATTCAAACCCATGCTGTGTCCGGTTCGGTCTTCTGGTGTCTATTGAAGACCCGACTCTCGGCCTGAAGCGCTCCACTCCAAACCAGCAGTTTGCAAAGCAAGAACTTCGTGGAGTGTGTATTGCCAGTCCGGTCCTGAACACACTCGCAGCACCCGCTCACTCAGAGGGACGAGCAGCGTGCGGCAATGCGCGACCATCTCGCAATCACAGCCCGCATCAGCGAACGCACTCTTGAAGAAGTCGGTGCCCGGATGGGCTGCCACCGGAACGAAGGGTTGTGCTTCACCCGCCACCATCGCAAAGCCGGGCTCGTTCGCGTACGTGGTGAACAGTGGCTCAAACATGCCGCAGGCCTTCGAGGCTCTCGGTGCCGACATTGGCACCCTCTGTCGGCATCGAACCTCGCTGGTGTCGATGGCTCATGGCCTCAATTACAGGACCGCACGCGGGCGCAGCCTTCCCGTCAGATGAGTACTCGGCCAAGCGTCCGATTCGACAGCCCCGATACACTCTCTGCTTCATGCAACCCGCCGCCATCGGCCCATTCATCATCGAACGTGAACTCGGCCGCGGCGGCATGGGCGAGGTGTACCTCGCCCGCGACACGCGGCTTGACCGCCAGGTCGCGATCAAGGCCTTACCCGGACATCTGACCACCGATCCCGACCGCCTCGCCCGCTTCCAGCGCGAGGCCAAGGTGCTGGCTTCACTCAACCACCCCGGAATCGGCGCCATTTACGGGCTTGAGGAAGCCGCGGGGTACCAGTACCTGATCCTCGAGTTCATCGAGGGCGAGACACTGGCCGAACGACTCCTCAAAGGTGCCATTCCCCTCGATGAGGCCCTGCCAATCGCCCGTCAGATCGCTGAGGCCACGGAGTGGCGCATGAGAAGGGCGTCATTCACCGCGACCTCAAGCCCGGCAATGTCATGGTGACGCCCGACGGCGTGGTCAAGGTGCTCGACTTTGGTCTGGCCCGGACAGCGGATGGCGCACCTTCCACCAGCAGCGCTCCTTCGTCAGCCGACTCGCCGACCGTCACTTCGCCGGCGAGATTCGCGCACAGCCCGACCATCCCCGGCGTGATCATGGGGACCGCCGGATACATGAGCCCCGAGCAGGCCCGCGGCAAGCCCGTCGACAAACGCTCCGACATTTTTTCCTTCGGCTGCGTCTTCTATGAGATGCTCGCCGGAGCGCAGCCGTTCCGGGGCGAAACCGTCGCCGACGCCATCGGGGCAACGCTGCACAAGGAGTCGGACCTCAATCTCCTTCCGCCCGCGACGCCCACCCGCGTGCGAGATCTCTTGGCCAGATGTCTCGCCAAGGACAGGAAGAACCGCCTGCACGACATCGCCGATGCTCGCATCGAAATCGAGCATGCGATGGCGAACCCCAGTGATGGCCGAGGAGGGCCGAACGACGCGGGCACTCATCGGTTCACCTTTCCCCGCGTGTTGGCACTCGCCGCGGCGATGGCCGCAGGCATCCTGCTCGCCAGTGCCGTGTGGCTGGTCAGCGCACCGCGCAGTGGGCTTGGCTCCGCACTGGGCGTTGAGCGTGTCTCGGTCACCGTTCCAAGAGGATTCTCGCCGCGTTCCCTTGGCATTTCACGCGATGGCAGGTCGCTCGCGTTTTCGGGGACGCTTTGGGATCAGGAAGGCCCGGAAAGCAAGGGGGAATCAACCCACTCGGTTGCGGCCTACGTGCGGGCGATTGACTCATACGCATTCAAGGCGCTGCCGCTCTCAAGTCTGCGGGATCCATGGGCATTTGCACCAGACGGGCAATCGATTGCGATGGTCGTGAATGCCGCAGCTGACACCGCGAGGAAAAAGCTCGTCCGCGTCGCGGTGTCGGGCGATGCGCCACCGCTCACCATCGCTGATCTTCCCACCGATTTGAACTATTCGTCCGCCGCGTGGACAGCCGCGGGCCAGATCGTCGTGGGGCAGGAATCACCGCCCACAATCCTGCGCGTTGATGTGGCGACCGGGCGAATCGAAACACCTCAGCCGCTCACCCTTTCGGGCAAGTCACCAAACCTCAATGGCCTGGTAGACTTGCCCGGCGGCGCGGGGCTTCTTGCGGAGGTTGCCAGCTACGGTGAACTCGGCTACGCGCAGAGCATCGTCCACATCGATCCATCGACGGGATCGGTGCGTGCGATCGTTGCCGATGGTCAGAATCCGCGGTATGTGTCCACGGGCCACCTGCTGTTCTCTCGAGGCGAATCGCTTCTTGCGGTCCGCTGCGAGATAGCGAAGGACATCAAGCTCGTGGGCTCCCCCGAGATTGTCGCAAGCGGCCTTCGCACGCGCGTCTCATGGTCGTACGGAAGGTTCGACGTCTCGGAGAACGGCGCGCTGCTGCATCTGCCCGGCGGGCTGCAGGGCAACAAACGGCGGATCATGGTCTTTGATGAGACCGGGAAAATGACGCCATGGGCTCCGGATGAACGAGCTTTTCAGAGCCAGCCCATCGTCAGCGCCGACGGTACCCGTGTCGCGACCACCGTGGCGAACGGCTCCGGGATCAATGAGGTGTGGGTCTCACGGCCAGACCGTTCCGGATTCGACCGAGCGGTCGCGAGTCCCAATGTGGACTGCGATCCGATCGCGTTCACACCGGACGGAGCGGGACTTGTGGTGCAGAGAATCGGAGTGTCGGAGGAGGACGACGGCCTCTACCTTCGTGACCTGTCAGGCATCAGACCGCTCGAGCCGGTCGTGCTCCTCGACCAGAGTGAGTTCAGCGGGCTTTTCCAGTCGACGTTCGGACCTGATGGAAGGTTCCTGCTGGCTCCGGTCAACTCGGGGTTCCGTGTCAACGTGAAGCGTTTTGAGATACAGTCCGCGGGCGCTGCGAAGGGCGAGGTCGTTCTTCCCGATCTCGACGGCTCGGTGTCGGTCGCTATCTCGCCGGACGGAAAGTGGCTTGCGTGGGGCCGCATGGGCGGCGAACGCCCGGGGGTCTTTGTCGCCCCGATGCCGTCACCCGGAAGTGGGGCACTCCAGGGTGATGGCACGCAAGTGGCGGTATCCCCGTCCTACCGAATCCGTTTCAAGGCAACCGCACCCGGCGCACCCCTCGTGCTCTCGTATCTTGACAACCGGGGCCGAGTCTTCACGGGTTCACTTGACACCGCTTCTCGCCCCGTGCTCACTGGCGTGAAGCTCAGTGGCGATGCGAGCGATCGTCGCGTCTTTGAGCTCTCCCGCGCGATCCTCGATGACGGTCGCGTCGTCGCAGTGGTCGTCGGCACCGAAGAGGAACCGCCGACGTCGGCCAGCCTGGTCCTGAACTGGTTTGATGACCTGCGGAAGAAGCTGCCCGAGAAGTAGGCGTCCGCACCGCTGCTCACTCGAACGGATGCGAGATTCGTCGCTTGGCGATGCATCACACCCACGCAGCACGCGGCTCATACTGATGCGAGCGAGCTCCCGCCTCGGCGTCGCGAGCAGGTATGCATGGCCCGCGCGACGCATCGGTCCGGATTGCAAAGAGCAATTTCAAGTCCCGCGACCCGCGGGTGATGCGAGTCACGAGTGCGCAGCCATCTTCCTGCCGAGTTGCAGGTGCCAGAGGAGCCACGCACGCCGAATGGAACACACGCAAACGCTGATCTCGCAGCGAAATGTTGCCAGTCGACGCCCCAGTGGCCGCACTCGCAGGCGATCAACATCGAATACGAAGCGGTGGAGGCGTACGCGGGCTCAATAGCCACTTCCGCCGAAGGTAAGATGGGAAGTCTGGTACCGGCGCAGCTAACAATTCGCTTGGCGGCATCGTCCGCACTCGGTAGAATGTCTCCGACGCTGCCTGTCGAAAGCCCTGTGCTGAGGGGACTGGAGCGGCTCTCTCCTGAGCGGTTCATAGGTTGCTCTTTGCATCCGCAGAATTGAGGTCTTTGTGAGTCGATTGACGTGCTTGGTCGTTTCTGCGCTTTCCTTGTTCGCCGCGGTCAGTGCACAGGCACAAACACCCCTCGATTCGACGTTCACGTACCAGGGCGAGCTCGCCGCGGCGGGCTCGCCGGCAGCAGGCACCTATGACTTGCAGTTCCGTCTGTACGATGCAACTACCGGCGGAACGCAGATTGGCAGCACGCTCTGCTCTGATGACCTCGCTGTAGTCGATGGCCGCTTCGCTGCATCACTCGACTTCGGCGCGGCGGCCTTTTCCGGGCAGAAGCGGTTTCTGGAGATCGAAGTTCGCCAGGACACGGGCTTGGACTGCTCGGACGCGAGCGGGTATACGTTGCTCTCGTCGCGGCAGGAGCTGACGGCGACGCCGAATGCGAGTTTTGCCCAGGCCGCCGCGACAGCGACTACCGCGACCACGGCCACCAACGCCGCCAGCCTCAACGGCCAAGCACCCAGCTTCTATCAGAACGCCGCGAACCTCACGGGCACGCTGGCCGATGCGCAGCTGTCGAGCAACATTGCCCGGCTCAACGGCAATCAGACGTTCACGGGCCTGCTCAGCTTGACCAACGCTGGCAACACCTTCGTCGGCAATGGTGCAGGCCTGACCAGCCTCAACGGAGCGAACATCATGGCCGGGACGGTGGCCAGATCAGCGATGAATACTGATGTTCGAGGGGTCCTGGGGGCATTGACGACGGAACTGTCGCTGGCGGGCAGCGTCTCGACCGGGAGCAGCCCTCTCTCTGTTGCAGTGTCGGGCTTTCAGGTCTATGTTGCGGCTGCAGGTTCCGACCAGTTGCAGGTCTTCGACTTCAGCAACCCTGGCTCACTGATTCCGGTGGGAAGTGTTGCGACGGGGGACAATCCGCGATCGGTCGCGGTGTCGGGTTCGTTCGCGTACGTCGTGAATCAATCTTCAAACACGCTTCAAGTTTTCAATATCGGCAATCCCCTGGCACCGACCTCGGTCGGCCTCGTTGCGACGGGGCTCAACCCTCACGCCGTGGCAGTGTCTGGTTCGTTCGCCTATGTGGTGAATGCGGGTGACAACACCCTGCGGGTCTTCAGCGTCAGCAACCCGGCCCTGCCCACGCAGGTGGGGAGCGTCACAACCGGGAGTGGTCCGTTTGCCATCGCGGTGTCGGGCTCGCTCGCATACGTCGTGAATCAGGGCGACGACACACTGCAGGTGTTCGACATCAGCAATCCCGCCGCACCCGGAGCGATCGGCATCGTCGCGACCGGTTCAACGCCATACGCAGTGGCGGTATCAGGCACGCATGCGTATGTCGTCAACGCCAACTCGCGAACGCTGCAGACATTCAGTGTGGCGAATCCCGCCGCGCCTGTGCAGGTGGGGAGCATCTCGACTCCCATTCTCCCGGTTTCCGTGGTCGTTTCAGGTTCGTTCGCCTACGTCACAATCGACAATTTCAACAGGCTCATCGTGTACAACATCAGCAATCCGGTGTCACCCACCCAGGTGGCGAGCATCGCGACGGGAACCAGCCCGAGATCGGTCGCGGTGTCGGGTTCGTCCGTGTTCGTGGTGAATCAAGGTTCGAGCACGCTTCAGCAGTTCAGCGCTCCGACCCGAATCGGTTTCAGTTCGCCGTTGGCATCGACAAGTCTGGTCGGCGTGAGCGGTGCGGGGCTGACCGATCTGTCGGCCGGCAGCATCACCTCCGGGACCATCTCCAATTCGCGAACGACAGGAACGGGCCTCAATACACCAAGCACCTTGGTGCTGCGCGACGCCTCGGGCAACTTTTCCGCCGGGATCATCACAGCCACCCTTTCGGGCACGGCCTCGAACGCGTCCAATCTGAACAACCAGCCAGCCTCGTTCTACACCAACGCCTCCAGCCTCAGCACGGGAACCGTTCGCCAGACGGTGCTCCCGGTGGCTGCATGGTTCAATTCGTCGCTGCCAGCCAACACGATCAGCAGTGCCAACCCGACCTACACGACAGTCACCGGTACATCGCAGGTGTTTTCGATGCGACAGGGTGTCGCGGTCATCAGTTGGAGCACAAGCGCCTACACGAACATCGCGAACACGAACTTCCTCCTTCGCATCAAAGCCGTCACTGGCGGCGTGACATCCTTCGGGCCTGTGACCACCTTCACGTTCAATCAGGCCTCCTCACACCTCTCCATCAGCGGAAACGCCGTGATCACGATTCCTTCCACCGCGTCCACCACCTTCACCCTCGAGGTCGCACGCATCGGCGGATCAGGCAACTACGTGACCGACAACTTCGACTCGTTCACGGCTTCGATCACCAACATCGGACAGTGAACAGCCTTCGCGGCGAGTCAGACAGAATCGACACATCAGATCCACCGACCCCGCCCGGCGGTCGACTTCCGGTACGATGTTCCAACCACCATGCCACACACCATTGTCATCGCCATGAACGTAGTTGATGCCGATGGCTACGCCGCGTATCGCGCCGCCATGCTCCCCATTCTGACCCGCTACGGCGGGCAATTTGGATATGACCTCACGGTGGCTGCGGTGCTCAGATCGCCAGCGAGCCATCCGATCACACGGGTTTTCACGATCAGGTTTCCCTCGCGAGCCGTGCGAGAGGCTTTCTTTGCTGACCCGGAATATCTGGCCGCAAAGGAAACGCACTTTGTTTCGGCGGTCAGCGGCTTCAGCATCATGGCCGAGGACGATCGGACGGGGTCCGCTTGATCGATGCCGCCGCATAGCCCCTTGCCAAAAACGACAACCGCCGAGTCTAGCGACCCGGGGTCTGGTGGTGGGGCGCATGGTGGAATCGGATATCGGCACACGGGCGAAAGCCAATGGCGATCGAAATGCCCGTGGAACACTTCGCCAACTTGTTCGTGCAATTGAACCCAGGGCAAACGCCTTCTTCAAATCTCCCTCCTCCTCGCGATTGCACGTTCGATCGGCTCTCCGGGCAGTTCGAAAGGGCGAAGTTCAGTCCAGAATGCCTATCCGCCAAACATCAAGCAGCACACGACCTGCTTCTGGATGTTCCAACTCCATCAATCCTCCAATCTCCACCCTCTGACATTCTGAACTCTGAAATGTTGCCTTTCTTTCTGCGCCTCCGAGCCCCAAACGCGGTACATTCACTCACGCCTGAAGCGGCCTGACTCGGAAAATGCGTTTGCCCTGCCATTGAATCGAGCAGCTGCCATTGGCCCGTCCGCTACGGTTTCGTCGAGGTGAATGCTCGCGACCCCCCTTCAACGACGTTGCTGTTGCAGAACATGTTGGCCGGTGGCGACGTGGGAACTCAGTCCATGAACGTATCTGCCCGCACATGGTACTTCGCCGCCAGCAGCTTGAAGTGTTCGACCGTCACAGTCCGTGGCAAGAGTCATGTACCGCTTTCCTCAATCAGCACCCCGGTCGGGATGGCTTGAATCTCCATTCGCGGCGAGTCTTTTCTTGGGGCCCAGCATGTCCCCCCATGCCGCGGCACCACTATTGAGGCAGTGCATCGAGCCACGCGAGCAGGTCAGTCGCGGTGCGCTGACCACGCAGCGTCGCGATGACCTTCCCATCACGCAAGGCATAGGTCATCGGGATAGACCGAGTTCCCAAGTAGGTTTCAGCAAGTTCAGGCGAGCGATCAACTTCCACATGCGTGGGCAGGAAGCGGGCATCAGAGAGCCGCGTGATCACAGCGCTGTTGTTCAGCGCATCGCGCTTGTACTGCTGGCATGGGGCGCACCGGTCGGCGGTTGCGAACGCCACGACCAGGCGCTGGGGCCCAGCCTTTGCGATGGCGACATCAAGCGGCGGTGCATCCGCGATGATCGGCGGCAGCGAGATTGTCTCGCGTGCCACGATGAATCCTGTCGCAGGGTCGTACTCGTGCGATACCGTGAGTCGGTCCATCCACGCCTTCACCTCAGGCGGCACACTGGCCGGCTCGCCCGAAGCACCAGCCGCCGGTGGCTGCGACGAGGTGCATCCAGCACCAAAGAGCATCGTGAACGCAAGGATGAGGGCAAGAGCGGCAGGAAGCTGTGTTGCATGCATAGGCTCTTCAAGAGTAGTCTTCACCCAGGAAACACATGCATCGCCGATCGTTCGCTGAGTACTTGCGAAGTCGATGGCACAATGAAGCAACAGGAGGTTTGTGCGGGCGAATCCGCACAACACGTGAAAGGCATACTCAACCCATGCCGGTCTACACCGGTCTCCGACTCTCATCGCGGTTGGTCCCGACGTCGGGGGCAGGTCACGCGTGTTCAATCCATCGGCATGAACCGCCGTCGGCGGGCCGCCCAGACCCGCAGAGACCGCTTTAAAGCTCGCCAGAGGGGGTGGCATGATGGGATGCTCGATTTGGCGAGTATGGAGCCCGTAACCGGGAGCTCGCGACATGAACCGTTGCACAACACCGTTCCGCCGCGCCGCGTTTCTCGCTGACGCCGATGAGTGCAGACGGCAGCATGTACGCGTTGCTGGCTGTTTGGCTGCCGAAGGCGCACGCAGATCGTCCAGCGCTGCCTGAAGAGGCTGAATCGCTCCCCGGGTTTTCATCAGATCAGAAAACTGCGGTCCGGGGGATGAGGCTGTGTACGCGCAGCGGGGGGGTGGGGGGTATGACGAATCCGACTCGAGAGCCCAGGGGACAGGTGGAGCCGATGCCGCCTTCACACACCTGTGCGTGTGCGGCTTCATCGTCACTTGCTTTGAGCTTTCCGTGACAATATGGCGACGCCTCTTGGCGTAGCCGACGAAATGTACCGGCAATCGACCGGCAAACGGAGTAACCATTTGAGCCCTTCACTCACCACGACCCGCCCCCTCCTCGCCGCCGCGATCTCATGCGCGCTGCTTACGACCCATGCGTACGCGCAACCCGCCGACACCCGCATCGGCACGCTGACGTTCGAGAACGGCTTCCCTTCGGACGCGACCGCGACCCGTCTCTACGACGAGATGGACTTCCAGCGGGCGTGCCAGGCGTACCTGTGGGCCCTGCCCGCCGTGGGCTTCCACGCCCTGCACCTCGCGCAGCGGGACACTCTTGGCGTGAAAGATGGCGATCTGTGTCTCTACGTCGACCTCAAGGACAAGACGGGGATGCTGACGCCCAACATTACGACCGTCTACGCCTTCTCCTTCTGGGACTTGAAGGCTCAGGGACCGCTGGTGGTCGAAGTGCCCAAGGGCCCGACCGCCGGAGGAGTGCTGGACATCTGGCAGCGGTCCATCACCGACATGGGCATGCTCGGGCCCGACAAGGGCGAGGGGGGCAAGTTCCTGATCCTCCCGCCCGGCCACGAGGATGTGAAGGCGGAGGGGTATCACATCTTCCACTCGCCCACCTTCCAGATCTGGTTCGGCACGCGCGGCCTCAGCGAAGACGCCAAGGAAGCCCGCACAACGCTTGAAACGCACCGGCTCTATTCCTGGCACAATCGCGAGCAGCCGCCCGCGACCAACGTCACCAGCGTGGGTGGAAGGGACTGGACATCGGCACAGCCCGTCGATTTGAAGTACTGGTCATACCTCGCCGAGGTGCTCGCCCCCGAGCCCGTTGAGGCCAAAGACGGATACTTCATGGCCATGCTCGCGCCCCTGGGGATTGAAAAGGGCAGGAAGTTCAACCCCGATGCCCGGCTCACGAAAATCCTCACCGACGCGGCCGTCGTCGGCGATGCAATGTCCCGCACCATCGCCTACGCCAAGCGTGTCCCCGGCGCCGAGGTTTGGCCCGGCAGGCGCTGGGAGTACGCCCTCCTGGTCGAGGTCAATCAGCAGGGCAAGAACTTCCCGCAGCTCGAAGAGCGTGCCTCGTGGTTCTACGAGGCAATCGGAAACTCCCAGGCGATGCAGGGCAAGACTCTGGGCGCGGGCCAGCTCTACCTCGAAACCAGCAAGGACAAGGACGGCGCGTTCCTCGACGGTGGCAAGTCGTACCACATGCGTGTTCCCGCCAACGTCCCCGCCAAGCAGTTCTGGTCCATCACGCTCTACGACAACCTCACCCGCGGCCCGGTCATCACCGACGCGGGCTCCTCGGATCTTTCGTCGCGCAAGGACCTTGAGAAGAATGCCGACGGCTCGGTCGACCTGTACTTCGGGCCCGCCAAGCCCACGGGAGCGAACAGGAACTGGGTCAAGACCATCCCAGGCAGAGGCTGGTTCCCGTACTTCCGTTTCTACGGCCCGCTCGAAGCCTATTTCGACAAGTCGTGGCAGTTGAACGACATCGAACTGGTGAAGTGAACAAGACGATCCAGAACTGAAAGGACCACGACCCTGCCAGCGGAAGTTCGCGCCCCGGCTCAGCCGCATCCTGCTCCCCGAGCAGCGCACGGAAACAGCGGGCGTCTTCAAAGCACGCGGGGTTCTGTCACATCGCGTCGCTTCAGAAGTGCGCGACCAGCGCTCCGTACCGCTCAGCCAGGTAGTCAACGATCACCTTCGTGTCGGTGGAGTGCAGTCGCTCGCCGAAGCGGTGGAACTTCTCCGCGTTCACAAACTTGTGGTTCGCGGGATCCAGGATCAGATTCGGACACCCTTGGTGCGCGTCACCGACGA
>JBILUL010000082.1:0-20610 GCA_044371005.1 Phycisphaerales bacterium
CTTCCTTCATGTACGAGTCGGTATCCAAGCGCATGGCGTCGTACCCAAGCGTCACGGCCCGGCTGATGAGCTGCTCGCACATCGCCCGGCCCAGCCCCAACCCGCGATGGGTGGGTCGCACATACAGACGCTTCATCTCGCATGTCCGGCCCAGCGGGCCCGGGTCAATCTCCCGCAGCGCAATGCAGGCAACGTACCCGTCAGCCGGAGTGGATGCCAGGAAGATGCAGCCGGTGGGCGCGACGTAGCGACCAGGCAAGGCCTGCATTTCCGCATCGAACCCCTGGAAGCACAGGGGCGTGGAGATGCTGTCGCGATACTCAATCATGAGGGCGCGGGCGGCATCAATGCGCTCGGGAGTGAGTGCATCGACGATGACGAATGGAAGAGATTCACAGCTCACGGGTCACAGGGTACCCGTCCGCCGCGGGGCTGGCGTGAAGCCACCAGCACCAGGCACCTCGATCAGAGCGACGCCAGGACCTGTTCCCAGTTCATGGCATTGCCGGGCTGACGGGCATCAATCGACTTGACGACTCCCCCGCCACTCGAACCCTTGCCAATTCGAACCGTCGCCCGCTGCGAGACATTCAGGTCGGCCCAGTAGAGACCAAAGGCCTTGGTCACTTCGCGGTGCATGTCGCACAGCAGCGTGTGCTTGTAGCCTTCCTTCTCAGCCCAGGCGCTGTTCGCGGCGAAGCTGTCGCATGAAAGCCCCACCACCTGAACGCCCTTGGAAGACCAGGTGTGCATGTCCTTGCTCACGCACGCCATTTCCGTGCCACAGACGCCCGTGAAGGCCAGTGGGTAGAAGCAGATCACCACATCACCCTTGGCCAACTCCTCTGAGAGCTTCCAGTCGGTCCGGTTCTGGGTCTTGAGCGTGAAATCAGGGACTGCATCACCGACTGAAAGGGGCGATGTGCGGGGCGTGAGGGCTGCGTGTGACATGAGTGTGCCGAATCCGTGTGCCTGCCTGCCCCGGTCCGGGGTGTGGTGGCAACTGAGCCATGGGTTGCAAACGCGGTGGAACGCCCACCTCGCTCTGACCATATGCTATGGGGTTCTTCGGAAGGCACGCGGCGGATTCGCTCCCGGATCTCTCTCGTTCATTCCGGAGCAGTGGCTCGTTCCAGCCCCGCTCCCGGCGGCCTGTTCGCGAGCATGAAAGGACCCACGGATGGCGACTATGGCAACTTCTTCAGAAGTCATCGCGGCTCGATACGCGGAAGTATGCGACAAGGTGGCCAAGGCCGCCAAACGCTCCGGTCGCAAGGCCAGTGACATCATTCTGGTCGCGGTCACCAAGTATGCCGTGCCTGAACAGATCAAGGCCCTGCTGACGCTGGGACATCGTGATTTCGGTGAAAACAAGGCGCAGACACTGCTGCAGCACGCCGCGATCGTGGATGAGTTCTTCACCCGCCAGACGATCCACGCCACCACCCGCAAGGTGCGTTCCCAGGATTCCGCCGAGTCGCTCTTTCACGACAGCGTGGAAATGGAACTCAAGCCGATGGCGAACCTGCCCAGCGGCCGCGACGGCGTGCGTTGGCACATGATCGGCCACCTCCAGCGCAACAAGGCCAAGAAGGTCTGCGATGTGGCCCGACTGGTCCACTCGGTCGATTCGCTTCGCCTTGCCGAGGAACTTCAGGCCATCGCCCTCAAGCGTGACCAGCCCATCGACGTTCTGATCCAGGTCAACTGCTCTGGAGAAGCCAGCAAGTTCGGGTGCCTCCCCCCCGCTGCCATTCCGCTGGCCGAACAGATCGCCACCATGATCAATGTTCGCGTACGCGGGCTGATGACGATGGCGGCCCCCACTGCCAATCCAGAAGAGACCCGGGAGACGTTTGGTCGCTGCCGCGAACTGTTTGAGGAGATGCGGCTGCTCAAGTTCGGCGAGGGCGTCCCCTTCAACATTCTTTCGATGGGCATGTCGGGCGACTACGAAGTGGCCATTTCTGAAGGTGCCAACATCGTGCGGGTGGGCTCCGCCATCTTCGGCGAGCCGGCGGCAAGCCAGCACGAAGAGCCTGTGGAGCGCGAAGATCCTGAGGATTGATCGCCCCGCCAGCTGATTCATGAACCATGAACCAAGTCCGTCAGTCATCACTGGCGGACTTGGTTGTTTTTGGCTTGATGGAACGTTGGCCGAAGCGCGAGTCGCGGGTGACATGCCTGTCGGACATCATGCCGCGGCGGGCATCGGCGGCTGCTTGAATGCGCGGACGAGCAGAATGGCAATCGCGAAAATCAGCCAGAGGTCCGCCACGTTCGACACCCACGGCCAGACTTCGTTGCTGCCCCAGGGCATCGAAAGGCCGAAGGGAAAGGTCACGCCGGGCAGCGGATGAATGAAATCACGGACGCATCCGAAGACGAGCCGGTCGTAAAGATTGCCGAGGCCGCCAGAGAGGAGGAGCCCCACCGCCGTGTGAGCGATGTACTCGCGTGCATGCGTCATCTTTCCGAAGAGCCAGAGGCCGAACATCAGGGCACAGCCGGTGAAGATCACAAAGAACCAGCGCTGCCCTGCACCCATGCCAAAGACGGCACCGGGATTCAGCACCAGGGTGAACTCGAGCAACCCTTTGGAAACGACGACCGGTGCGTGCGCGGGGATCAGAGTGCCCAGGTGCTGCGTTGTGAGTACGTCGCTGCGTTCGACGATGACCGGTTCGCCAGCGATTGTGCGAAACGCCCACGACTTGGTCCAAAGGTCGCTCCAGAGCCCCAGGAACGTCACGGTGAGCAGGACCGCCCACGCACGAGCCGAGCCCCACGAGCGAGGCTCAGCAGGGGCTTGCGGCAGAGTCTGGGGCGATGAAGACCCGCCGGTGGCGGGCTGGTCGGAGGGCATCGTCGTTCAATCCGCGTTTCGGAGATTCAGGAACGCATGGCCTGGCGTTCAAGTTCGCGGGCAGCTTCGATCGAATACCGGGCCCAGGGAAGCTCCTCAAGGCGATCAGGCTTGATCGGGTTGCCAGTCATCTGGCACAGGCCGTATGTGCCGTCCTTGATGCGTTCGAGCGCATCATCGATCTCACGGATGAGCTTGCGGTCAGCCGCGGCGAGATCAAGCGACAGCGCCTGGTCGTACGCCTCGGAGCCCTGTTCAGCCATGTGATTAGGCGAGTTCGAGAGCGATCCGCTCTGACCACGCAGGGCTTCACTCTCCATCGTGTGAATGTCGCCGACAAGCTCTGCCCGCTTGCGGATCAGCATCGCACGATACCGCTCGAGTTCGCGCTTGTTGAAGGGCGACTTGCCGTCGATCTTGGGCACCTCGGCCTGTTCATTGCCGTGTGCGCCCAGGGGACGCATCGCTGCGGCCTTGGGGCCCGAAGGAATCAGCGGCTTGCGAATGGGGTTCTTGGGGTCCATCAACCGGCCCATGCCCGGAGGCATCTGGGTCACCGGCGGCGGCGCTTTGGGGCGCTTGATGGGCCGGGGAGGCTGATTCGCCGGAGCAGGCTTCGCGGCAGCCGCGGCGGGAGCGGGTGCTGCCGACTTGCCAGCCACGGTGCCAGCCGGAGCCTGGGCGAGTGTCGCTGCGGGCTTCTTGGGGGCGTCAGCCGCCTCTGCCTTCGTGGCGGGCTTCTTGCCAGGCTTGGCTTCTGCCGCGGGCTTGGTCGGTGCCGCGGCGGGCTTGGTCGGTGCCGCGGCGGGCTTGGCGGGAGCTGGCTTTGTAGCGGCGACCACCTTGGTCGGCGCCGATTTGGCAGCAGCAGCTGGTTTGGGGGCAACGGTCTTGGCCGGGGCCGGTGTTGGTTTGGTCGCTGCGGGCTTGGGGGCCGGCTTGGCGGGGGCTGCCTTGGCAGGTGCCTTCGCCGCGTCCTTTGTGACGGGCTTGGCTGGTGCTGGCGCCTTCTTCGTGGCGACCGATGCCGCGGGCGCGGGTTTGGCTGCCTTCACTGGCTTTGCTGGTGTCTTGGTCGCAGGTGCCTTGCGGGCTGCTGCAGGAGCTTTTTTCGCCACGTGTACCCCTGTGCTCAGGAAAGTGCTGCCGGGAGGTAGAACGCTACGGGAGTGGACGGTCGCCCATTCGCCAGCGGACATTCAAAAACCGGGGACTCTTGGAAGAATCCCCTAAAGTTGGGGCCGATAGTACGCAAATCGGCTGCGATTGTCAAAGTTGTACCAAACATCGTGCGTACGGCCATGGGGAGATGGGGGCCTGGGTGGGGGCGGCGTGTGTCGGGGTCGACACGACGCGGATGGACTCTACAGTGGTCCCCATGTCGAGCAGTCCTACATACGCCCCTCGTCCGCGTCCGGTGCGGTCCATCGTGACCGGTCTGGCGATTGCCGCCGCGGGCGTGGTGCTGTCGCGGCTTTGGGGGTCGGTTGATTCGGTCGTTCCGACGATCGTCGCGGTGGTTTCGGTGGTCGCCGGTCTGATCTATTCCTGGCTGACGTGTGGACGCATCGGTCGGCAGTACATGATGCTGGGGGCACTGCTCGCCGCGTTGACGGTCTGTCTGCTCTATCCGATCTTCATGACCGTCCGGGGCGGATTCTACAACGATCCGGCAACGCGGAGCGGGTTCTCGTTCCGGCATGTGGTCATGGCGCTCGAAGACCCGCGGGTGCTGCGCGGATTGTTCAACTCCTTTTCGGTTGCCGTAGGGACGACGATCGTTTCGATTTTCATCGCGCTGCCGCTTGCAGTGCTTGCGGCGAACTACACCTTCCCGGGCAAGAAGCTCTTCAGTGCTGCGGTGCTCGTGCCCATGATCATCCCGCCGTTCGTGGGAGCGATCGGGATTCGGGCAATTCTGGGACGTGAAGGCGCGTTCAATGCGCTCTTTGGAACCCAGCTCGATGTGCTGGGTGATGCCAAGTACTGGGGCGTGGTTCTAGCTCAGTCGCTGTCGCTCTATCCGATCATCTTCTTGAACACGACCGCAGCGCTGGCGAATCTCGATCCGGCGCTGAATGAAGCGGCGGAGAATCTGGGTGCACGGGGCGTGCGCCGCTTCATGAAGATCACGCTCCCCTTGATCCGCCCGGGCATCTTCGCCGGCGCCACGATCGTCTTCATCTGGGCATTCACTGAGCTGGGCACGCCGCTGATGTTCGGCTACCACGATGTGACATCGGTGCAGATCTTCAACGGGCTCAAGGAGGTCGAGAACTCGGCGCGACCGTACGTGCTGACGGCCTTCATGCTGGTGATGGCCGTGGGCCTGTACCTGCTGGGCAAGAAGGTCTTCGGCGGTACCGGTTATGCCATGTATTCGAAGGCTTCCCGAGCAGCCGGAGAGCGGCCGCTGACGGGGTTGTACGGCTGGCTTGCCACGGCGTTGTTTGCCCTGGTCACGGGTGCGGCGGTGATGCCGCACATCGGCGTGATTCTCACCAGCATCAGCGTTCCCGGGCAGTGGTATCAGACGGTGATGCCCACGGCCTACACCGGATCTCACTACCAGGAAGCGCTCGGTGCGGCGGAGGCCTTCGGGTCCATTCGCAACAGTCTTTCGCTTGCAGCGCTGGCCATGGTCATTGACTGTGGCATCGGCGTGCTGGTGGCGTATCTGATTGTCCGGACTCGCATTGCCGGTCGTGGTCTGCTCGATGCCTTGTGCATGCTCCCGCTGGCAGTTCCCGGGCTGGTGATGGCCTTCGGGTACGTCGCCATCAGTCTCAAGTGGCCCTTTGGTCCGGGCGGTCCGTTGACGCCCTTTGCGAGCATCTTCGCGGTCGATCCCAGTCCGGTGCCCTTCCTGATCGTCGCGTATGCGACGCGGCGGCTTCCCTATATCGTGCGGTCCACGATCGCGGGGCTTGAGCAGACCAGTGGCGAACTCGAAGAGGCCGCAGTCAATCTGGGCGCAAGCAGGCTGATGGCGGCGCGGCGTGTGATCATTCCTCTGATTGCAGCGAACATCATCGCCGGCGGGTTGCTGGTCTTCAGCTTCTCGATGCTTGAAGTCAGCGACTCACTGCTCCTGGCTCAGCAGGCGTCGGATTTCCCGATCACCAAGCAGATCTGGGCGTTCATGGATCGATTGGGCGATGGTCCGTACATCGCCAGTGCGATGGGAGTCTGGGGCATGGCCCTGCTGACGGTCACGATCTTCGCATCGAGTCTGCTGCTTGGCAAGAAGATGGGTTCGATCTTCCGGGTCTGATTGGTGCGAGGACAGGGCCCGAAGTGGGCGAGTGCCGTGGTCACGCTGTCGCACGCCGACCGTAGATCACCCAGTAGACGACGCCGACGAGAACTCCGCCACCGACGATGTTGCCGAATGTGACGGGGATTAAGGTCACGGCAAATGTTGCCCACGAGATGTTGGGATGTGCCGCGGGATGTGAGGCGATGGATGTCCAGAACTCGGGGGTTGCCGACTGCTTCACCATGAGTGCAAAGGGCACGAAGTACATGTTTGCGACCGAGTGCTCAAAGCCCGCGGCGACGAACGCGGTGACAGGAAAGAGAATCGCAAGGATCTTGTCTCCCGTGGAGCGGCATGACATGCACAGCCAGACGGCGAGGCAGACCAGTGCATTGCAGAAGATGCCGCGAGCCAGTGCTTCCTGAAGATCAAGGGCGCATTTGCCATTGGCGATGGCCAGTGCGGTCTTGCCTACCTCTCCGTTTCCCAGCGTGTGCAGCCCCGCGAGCATCATGCCTCCAGCCGTGAGGACGGCTCCGATGAAGTTGCCGACGAACACGATCGCCCAGTTTCGCAGCACGCGTGTGAATGGAACCTTGCCGCTGGCGAAGGCCATCAGCAGGAGGTTGTTGCCGGTGAACAGCTCGGCGCCGGCGACGACCACCAGAATCAGGCCAAGACTGAACGTGATGCCGGCGACGATTCGGGCGATGCCAAAGGGCAGTGCTCCCCCACTGCCGGAAATCGCCACTGTCGAGAAGACGGCGCCCAGTGCGATGAACGCGCCGGCCAGCATCGCCAGCAAGAGCGTCGAGATGAAGTCCAAGTTGGCCTTCGCAACGCCGGTGGCCTCCGCCTTCTGCGCAATTTCACGGGGCAGGAGCGAATCAAAGTGGGATGCGGGATCCATGGCTGCGATTCCTTGCAAAGAACGCATGAAGAACCCAAGGGGCGACGGCCTTTCAAGGAGGCGCGTCCACCGGGAGATTCTAGGGCCATGGCGAGTGCGCGCAGCGTCCAAGCCGCGGCTTCAATGCAGCAGGCAGCGGAGCGCTCTGATCGGAGCCAGCGACCGAATTACTTCGTTCGGAACGAGAAGAGCTCAATCTCGAAGATGAGATTCGCACGTGCGGGGATATCCGGCGGTGCACCGTCTTCGCCATAGGCCATCTGCCAGGGAATGGTCAGCGTGCGCTTGCCGCCTGCCTTCATGCCCGGGATGCCCTCCTGCCAGCCAGTGATCAGCCGGTTGAGAGGGAAGGTCACCGGCATGCCCGGGTAGCTTGAATCAAACTGAGTCCCATCCAGGAGCGTTCCCCTGTAGTGAATCGTGATGATCGCGCCCTTGGGACAAGGTTCTCCCGAACCCTCCAGAGTGTCTTCGATCGTGAGGCCGTTGGGAAGCGTTGGCACGCGGCAGACTCCTGACCCATCTGGAAGGTGGTTCCTCGCCACAATCCAACAGGCCGACATTCAAGGAATGAAGGAGGATGATACCAACATCGCTGAGCGTTCGCCCGTTGGTGCGGGGGGATCCGCAATCCCGTCATCGGACTCGCTACCGTTGGTGATGCCCCACGGCTCCAAGGACCCCTGGCTGACGATTTCGATGGGCGATCCCGCCGGCATCGGCGCGGAGGTCATCGTCAAGTCGCTTGCTGCTCATCCGCTGCGGCAGACCCACGGATTCACGATTCACGGCGCGGGCAGCGCGATGGTCAACGCGGCGGTCGCTGCAGGGATCACCCCATTCTGGACCGCCATCGGCCCCGATGGGGCACAGCGTCCCAGCTCCGGACAGGTTTTTCTGATCGATGAGGAACTCACGGGCACGCATGCGCCATACCTCCCTGACTCATCGATCGGCGGCGATCTTTCGTTCCGCTGGGTGATGAACGCGGTTCGTGACCTGCGCAATGGCGCTGATGGCTGCATCACGGCACCAATCAGCAAGTTGGCGTGGCATAGAGCAGGACATCAGGCCTATCCCGGGCACACCGAGCTCTTCGCAGCAGAATGGCGCAGCGAACGATTTGCCATGTTCTTCCATGCGCCCGCGTGCGACCATGGACCTGGCCTCAATGTGCTTCTGGCGACCGTCCACGTCCCGCTGATGCAGGTCGCCTCGAAACTCACGACGCCGCGAGTCATTCAGTCCATCGAACTGGCCCACGAAACCATGCAGCATCTGGGTATTCAGGTGCCGTCAATCGGCGTGTGCGGTCTCAATCCGCATGCGGGCGAGGGCGGGCTTCTGGGCAGCGAAGATGCCGCGGTGATCCGCCCTGCGGTTGAAGCATGTGCAGCTCGGGGGATCAAGGTCAGCGGCCCGCATCCTGCCGACACGATCTTTCAGCGAGCGTTGCACACGACTTCGCGCCGTGCGCACTTCGATGCGGTGGTGGCCATGTACCACGATCAGGGACTGGTCGCGCTCAAGACACTGGCGTGGGATCGGGCCGTGAACACCACGGTTGGCCTTCCGATCATCCGCACCAGCCCTGATCACGGCACTGGGTTCGACATCGCGGGAAAGAACCTGGCCGATCCGGGGAGCATGCGAGCCGCGATTGAACTGGCGGCGAAGTTCGCCGCACAAAGAACAACACCCCGGTCGGCGTGACCGGGGTGTTGAGTGAAGATGTGCCTGCGACGATCTCTGGCGATCAGACGTTGAAGAGGAAGTGGCAGATGTCGCCATCCTTCATGACGTAGTCCTTGCCTTCAACGCGCATCTTGCCGGCTTCCTTGATGGCCTTCTCGGTCTTGTACTTCTCAAGGTCTGCCAGCGTGTAGATTTCGGCGCGGATGAAGCCCTTCTCAAAGTCCGTGTGAATGACGCCAGCGCTCTGCGGGGCGGTGGCGCCGATGGGAATCGTCCACGCGCGAACTTCCTTCTCGCCAGCGGTGAAATAGCTCTGGAGGCCGAGCAGGTGATAGGTCGCGTGGGCGACCGCCGCGAGTGCCGGCTCGGTCAGGCCCAGAGCTTCGAGCATCTCATCGCGTTCCCCATCGGCCATCATCGAAAGTTCGCTCTCGATCTTCGCGCACACCGGGACGACTTCCGACCCTTCCTTCGTCGCGTGCGCACGCACCTTCTGGCACGCTTCGCTCTGCCCCTGAAGATCGTCCTCATCGACGTTCATCACGTAAAGCACGCGCTTGCCCGTGATCAGGCCCAGCTGCTTGAGCTGCTTGAGCTGGTCGGGGTCATCGAACTTCACGCTGCGGGCAGGATTGCCCGCGGCGAGAACCGGCTGCAGCTTGCGGAGCACTTCGAACCTCGCCACATCCTCCGTCTTGCCGCTCTTGGCTGCACGCTCGGCCTTGCTCAGTGCGCCGTCAACGGTCTGAAGGTCGGCCAGAATCAACTCGGTGGCGATGATGTCAATGTCGCGCAGCGGATCAACCGATCCGGCCACGTGCAGAATCTCCTCGCCGCCCGGTGCCTTCGTGAAGCACCGAACCACCTGGAGGATGGCATCCACTTCACGGATGTGGCTGAGGAACTTGTTGCCAAGACCTTCACCGACGCTTGCACCCTTCACGATGCCCGCGATGTCCACGAGCTTGAGCGCGGCGGGAATCACCTTCTGCGGCGGAATGTACTTGGTGATGATCTCCATCCGCTTGTCGGGAATGGGCACGATGCCGACGTTGGGTTCGATGGTGGCGAACGGATAGTTCGCGGCAAGCGCCCCCGCCTTCGTGAGGGCGTTGAACAGCGTGCTCTTGCCAACGTTGGGCAGACCGACAATCCCGGCTTCCATGTTCGTCCAGTATCCTTTCGAGTCACCCTCGTCAAGCCTTCGGCCGCGTCACAGGACAGGGCCTTTCCAGGCTGGGCCGCGATTATAGAACACGCCAGACCTGACTTCCCGCCATCTCGCTGCGGTGCCGGATCGCGTACCCTTCCGGCAGACCGGGCCGGTTCGCCCGCCCGATGCGACCAAACCCCCGCTTTTTCACTTTCCACGGACATGGATACACCCAACGCCAAAGAGCCATCTTCGGACACTGATCCTGGTCTCGACGAGCAGGACCCCCGGTTCCCCAGCGGGCCCTGGTTCGGCTTCTATCGACAGGGCGGCGTGCAGAGCCGTCAGCGGTTCAGTCTGCACTTTCGCGACGGGCGCGTTCGCGGCGAAGGCAAGGATCCCGTCGCCCCTTTCTCGGTCAGCGGCTCCTACTCGACCCAGACAGGAAATGTCTTCCTGACCAAGTCCTACAACGACTACTGCGTCCACTACTCGGGACGAGCCGAAGGGGATGGAATCCCCGGCAACTGGACCATCCAGTACTTCGGGGGCATTGTCTGCGATGCAGGAGAGTTTCACATCTGGCCGGATGAACTGGCCATGGAAGAACTCCGCAAACTTCGGAAGGAAGAGCCAGTTCCCGTCTGACGGACACGTCGCGTCCGCTTCCCCCACTCACATCAACGCGTTCGCTTCACCTCGATCAGCCTCCCACTTCATCCGCGTGCTCCCATGGCCAAAGTGACTCGCCGTTCTTCAGCAAGCAAAGCAGCACCCAGCAAGGCAGGAAAGAGCTTCATTCTTCCAGCAGCACTTCCCGGTGCCCGCCCGGTTCGCGCTCCCCGGGGCGCCAAGAAGGTCTGCTCCACATGGCAGGCAGAAGCTGCGATGCGCATGCTCATGAACAACCTCGATCCGCATGTGGCCGAACGGCCCGATGCGCTCGTGGTGTACGGCGGGCGCGGCCAGGCCATGCGGTCGTGGGCCGCATTCGACGCGACGATCGCGGCTCTCAAGAACCTCAAGCCCGATGAAACACTGCTCGTTCAGTCCGGAAAGCCCGTTGGCGTCGTGCGCACGCACGAGGATGCGCCGCGCGTACTGATCGCCAACTCCAACCTCGTTCCTGCTTGGGCGACACAGGCCAAGTTCGATGAACTCGCCGCGGCGGGTTTGATGATGTACGGCCAGATGACCGCAGGCTCCTGGATCTACATCGGCACTCAGGGCATCCTCCAGGGCACGTTCGAGACCTTCGCCGAGTGCGGTCGCATGCACTTTGGCGGTACGCTTGCAGGCTGCCTCTGCGTGACCGGCGGATGCGGCGGCATGGGCGGCGCACAGCCCCTGGCAATCACGCTCGCGGGCGGTACCGGCCTTATCGCTGATACCGACATGACCCGTCTGGTTCGTCGCCGCGATGATCGATATCTTGATGAAATCGCCCCCTCGCTCGATGAAGGGATCGATACAGCGCTCGAATACAAGAAGAACAAAGTCGCCCGCTCGGTGGGTGTGCATTGCAACGCCATCGAACTGCTTGAGCGGCTCCTTGCCCGCAAGATCACGCCCGAAGTGCTGACCGATCAGACCAGCGCACACGATCCTCTCATGGGCTATGTGCCCATGGGCATGACTCATGAGCAAGCCGCGAAGCAGCGAGCCAGGAACCCCCAGGAGTATCAGAATCTCGCGCTCAAGAGCATGGCCCGCCACGTCAAAGCGATGGTCAAACTGCAAAGCCGCGGCAGCGTGACATTCGATTACGGCAACAACATCCGCCAGCGTGCGCTCGATCAGGGATTCAAGGAAGCCTTCAGCTTCCCCGGCTTCGTGCCCGCGTACATCCGCCCGCAGTTCTGCCTGGGCCGCGGCCCGTTCCGCTGGGTCGCTCTCAGCGGCGATCCGCGTGACATCTTCGTCACCGACCACGCCATCCTCAAGGCCTTCCCCGCCAGCAGCAGTCCCTACGCCCAGCGACTGCATGCATGGATTCTCTCGTGCCACAAGAACCCCAAGGCATTGCTCAAGGGCGACTTCGCCTCGTGCGAACCCCGCTTCCAGTTCCAGGGACTGCCTGCACGCATCTGCTGGCTGGGCCTTGGTGAGCGTGACAAGGCCGGCCTCATCTTCAACGACCTGGTCGCCAAGGGCAAAGTCTCGGCACCGATCGTCATCGGACGCGATCACCTTGACTGCGGCAGCGTGGCCAGCCCCAACCGCGAAACCGAAGCCATGCGCGATGGGTCCGATGCCATTTCCGATTGGGCCCTGCTCAACGCGATGGTGAACATCGCATCGGGCGCATCGTGGGTTTCATTCCACCATGGCGGTGGCGTGGGCATCGGATACAGCCAGCATGCCGGTCAGGTCATCGTCGCGGACGGCACCGCCAAAGCCGCGGCGAGGTTGTCGCGAGTCCTCACCAACGATCCGGCCATGGGCGTCTTCCGCCATGCTGACTCGGGCTACGAAGATGCGCAGGACTGTGCCGCCGCGAAGCGCCTCAACATTCCCATGAAGTTGTGGTAACTGCCCGCGCTCCCCGTCACGACCCAATACAGCCGATATCCCTCACGGCAACCGAACACTTGTTCGGTGGATTATGCCAATTTGATGATATTTCGGTGATGGCTTGAAACTGGAATATATCAGATGCGATATACTTCTATGTCGAATGCGCTGGTTGTGAACCAGGGCACGAGTCGGTCTTGGGCGCCATCATGATTCATTGTGCGTCAATTTCGCTGCAGGACACCGCCATGCAGGGCCACACCGCCCGCGGCGGACGCGGCGAAGGTTCGTTCGGGTGGGGTATATTCAGCAGTGGCACGAAAGTCAGCACCATCTCGTTCTCTCCCGGCAGTCACCACCTCATCGCTGGTGAATCTGTTCATGTGGTGGAACGCACCTGCGAAACGCCGCAAGCGCAAACTCTTCAGCCGCGATGTGCAGGTTTCAGCCCCCGTCCGCGAGTACTTCTGTTCCGAGGAGCGGAGTCGTGCCGAGCAGGAAGCGTTCGCCGACCTGCTGCTCAAGCTGGATGCGGATCCCGTCAGTCATACATCTGCGATCCTCGAACCGCCGATTCCCGGAATGCGGTGGGCGAAGCTTGGTCGCAGGAAGGTCATCGTGCATTTCGATCCTTCACACGATCGTGTGAGGGTCGTTCTCATCGAGTAGCCCGGCATTCACATCGCTGTGTATCGCGATGGAGTGTCGTGCCGCACGTGCGTTGTGTGCTGCGCAGCCAGCGAGGTGCCTCATGTCCGTGAAATCTTCCAAGGCCGTCAAGTCCGACATTTCCGCCAGTGAATCGCATCAGGCATGCGGTCGCGTGCTGGATGCCAAGGGGCGGACGACGCACTATCTGGTGCCCGCCGCGGAGTACGAGGTGCTGGTTGCCGGCCGCAAGGCCGAGCCTCGTGAAGCGACTTCGCCCGGGCCCAGCCGTTCCGCAATTGAAGAGGCGGCGCGGATGTTGGAGTCATCGTCCACGGTCTGGCACAGCGCTGATGATGTGATGCGTGGCATCGTGTCGCAGGGGCTGAGTGCTGTTCGCGAACAGAGCGGGCTGACCCAGGCTCAGCTCGGTAAGCTGGCTTCGATGCCTCAGTCGCAGGTCTCCCGGATTGAGAAGGATCTGGACAGCGCGACCATGCGAGTCATCCGGCGGGTCGCCGCCGCGTTGAGTGGTTCTACAGCTAGAACACAGCGGGCAGGCTGACCTCGCCGCGTGCCTCATACGCTCGCGCATGAGGATTCAGGTTCATGTGGCGTCGATCGTCGTCCTGGCCGCACTCGCTGCGTGGCTGGGCGGCTGTGGCTCCAGCTTTCCACACGATTCGGCACGCATCGTGTGGGCCACCGACGCAGCTCGCGCCACCCCGGGCGGCTCTGCCCCGTACGCACTGGGCCCGGGCACAACCGATGCCCCGGCAACCTACGAGTCTCCCATCATCGCCAGTACATTGGGCGTTGAACAACTGGCGGTCTCATGGAATGCTGATGTCCCGCCCCGGACCGGCATGTGGGTGGAGGTGCGTGTCCGAGCTGATCCTGATGCGATGTGGAGCGACTGGCTTCTCCTGGGAGTTGCCGGGGACGTCCGTTGCCCCACGCCAAGGACAGAAACTCCAGCGGGTCTGAAGGTCGATGTCGACATCCTCACGAGCAAGACCTGGTTCCGCGATGCTCAGCTTCGGATCTCGGCAGCAGGTGAGGGTCAGGTGCGGCTGCATCGCATCGATATTGTCCGCTCACTGGCCTTTTCGCGGATCGCTTCAGGTCTTCGCAAGGAACGACTGAGCAACCCACCGAACTGGGCCAAGTTGGGGCTGCCTTCGAGTGTTCAACTCGAAGTCCCATTCCTGACCCAGAAAACCTCGCGGCCCGAACTCTCGGGACGTCTGTGCAGCCCGACGAGTGTTGCGATGGTGGCCTCGTGGGCCAACGCTCCCGTCAGCGTCGAGACCATTGCCAACGCTGCGTATGACGCACCCCACGACATTTATGGCAACTGGCCGCGCAACGTGCAGGCGGCATGGGAGCAGGGCGTGCCGGGCAAGCTGGTCCGGATCGGAACCCTCAAGGATGCCTGGCGACTTCTCGCGGCGGGCGTCCCGATCGTCGCCAGCATGAAAGCCAAACCCGGTGAACTTGCCGGAGCTCCGTACTCCGAAACCGATGGACACCTGATCGTGCTGCGCGGGTACGACCAGGAAGGCAACTTTCTGGTGAACGATCCGGCGGGCTCTGACGCCGCGAAGGGCCAGCTGGTGTATGCGAGAAGGGATATCGCCACGGTCTGGCTGACCAATGGCCGCGGCACGGCCTATCTCTTCACCAAGCCCAGTCAGGAGCACCTGCTTGATTCGCTGGGTGCAGCACCCGCCGCGGCGGAGCCGACTCGATGAGCCGCGCTGAATCAGCGTCGCCCCGGCTCATGTCCCTCGATGCATTCCGAGGGCTCGTGATGGTGGTGATGTTCCTCGTGAATGTCGCAGGAAACGATCCGGCGTTTCCTTCCTGGTTCCCCCACCGCGGCTGGGCCGATGGTCAGATGGGCAACGGCCTGGCTGACTTTGTCTTTCCCTGCTTTCTCTTCATCGTGGGTGCATCGGTGCCCTTTTCGATGCAGGCTGGTCGGGGCAAGGACCGCGGCACTGCCCGCCGCATTCTCGCTGCGTTCTTTCGTGCGGTCCGGATCTACCTGATGGGTTCGGTGCTCCTGGCCGCGTCTGCCGCGTACAAGAATCCGATCGACCTCTCGATCCTGGCCCGCTGGGACATCCTGCCGCTCATTGGCTTTGCGTATCTGATTGCGGTCTTGTGTGGATTCCTGCCACGATGGACGCAGGTTGCCTTCATCGCCGCGATCCTGATCTTGAAGTGGGCGATACTCACTCAGCTGAAGATCCCCGGCAAGGAAACAGTCATCTGGACCGCCACGGAGAGCTATCAGGCGTATCTGCGTGGGTCACTGGGCTGGTTCGGGACGGCGATCACGCAGGGGCTTCCCGCCGCGGCGGTCGCGATGCTCGGTTCGCTTGCGGGGCGTGAACTCCTGGCCGATTCAACCAGGACACTCGCACCAGTGAAAGTCCTCGCCATGCGGGGTGTTGTCATGATCGCGGCGTCGTACCTCTGGCACCGCTGGGGTGGGCTGCCCTACAGCAAGGATTTCTTCACCTCGTCCTACGTCCTGGTTGCCTCGGGCGTGTCGTGCGTGCTGCTTGCGGGCCTCTACTGGCTCATCGATCTCCGCAAGCTCTCGACTCTTGCTCCGCTGCGGCATCTGGGCACCAATGCCTTTGCCATTTACTTCCTTGCTGAGTTTCTCTGGCGAACCTCGATGATGCAATGGAAGGTCGTCACGCCCGATGGAGGCAGCTCGCTGCTGATCACCGCCCTCAAGGCATGGCTGCAGCATGCCACGACTGTTCCGATTGGATCGTGGCTTCTCGTGTTGAGCTACATCGCCTTCTACTGGGCAGTTTCGTACCTGCTCTATCGCAAGAACTGGTTCATCAAGGTGTGAGGTCGGTTGGCGGTGCGGCTGCTGGAAACAGGCGTTGCGCTACTTCTCGTGCCAGTTCACTCATGAACG
This sequence comes from Phycisphaerales bacterium, assembly GCA_044371005.1. Classification (GTDB taxonomy): domain Bacteria; phylum Planctomycetota; class Phycisphaerae; order Phycisphaerales; family UBA1924; genus UBA2402. The sequence continues at coordinate 15,993 of JBILUL010000082.1, forward strand.
GCTCGGCGAGGGTGGCGTATTCATACGCATCATCGTTGAGAATGCCGTCCTGGTTCGTGTAGATCGTCGCGGCGAGAAAGAACGCTTCACCGGTGGTGAGGTTCTCGACGTACGCGTTCTCGATGGTGAAGCCATAGGCCTGCCCGACCTTGTTGAGCACGAGGAGCGGATGTCCGGGCCGCCATTCGCGAAGTCCGGGCAGGAAGAGCTTGCAGTAATGATCGGGATGATCCGCGGCACTGTAGATCGGGTTGGCGGATTGCGCGGGATACTGCGTCATTGCCCCGATCAGCCGTGAACGATCCTGTTCGCTCAACGCGAATCCCGGAAGGCCCAGATCGATGTCGGGGCGAACCACCATCGCCAGGGCATTCTGCAAGTCGATCAGGGAGACGGCGTTGCGTGCCGCGAAGTCCATCGGCTGCATGACGGGCTTGTCGCCCTTCATGTAGCCAGACCCCACGAGCAATCCGGGCCCTTGATTCATCAATGTCAGCGTTCCTGTTCGAGCGGGAATCTGCACGTCACCACGGGGGGTGTGGACGGTCACCGCGGCGGTTGCGGCTTGATCAGGAATCGCCCGGCTCTCACTCAGTCGATGCGTGATCGACACACTCGCCAATCCCGCGGCATGCATTCTCGCATTGAGCAGGTCGCGCCCCGCGACATCGTACAAACGATTGAATGCCTGATTGTCCGACACCAGAAGGATCTTGCGAATCTCATGGTTGACCGTGATGGTCCCCCCAAAGACGTTGCTCTCATCGGATGCCTGTGCCGCGTCACCTGGAAAGAGCGGCTGAATCGTCAGCGGGCAATCCGCATCCACAAGCGAGTTCCCTGTGCTTCGTCGCAGATCATCCAGTGTCTCCAGTGCCGCGACGCATGCCAGGAGCTTCACGGTGCTGGCGGGGTAGAAGTACTCAGCTCCGCAGCGGAACACTTGGCGTTCCAACCGTGCGGGTTGGTTGCCAGAAGCGGGCCTGATGGTTGCTACCGCGATCTGAAGGCGAAGTTGCGGTGCCTCGTTGAAGGCTGATTGCAGGAGCGGTGTTGCACTCTGAACGTTGCTCCAAATATCCGGTGATGTGTCCGTCCGATCATGCTTGGAGGCGCATCCGGTCGCGAGCAACGCCGCGGCGGTCACGAACACGCATTGCAGGCACCTGGCATGCTTCACGGGAACACCTCAGTGCTGGAGTTCGGCTGAAATGAGTTCAAGTTCGGTCTGCCGCGGCCTGATGAGGGTGCATCCGGTCGGACGGACGAGTACTTCCGCAGGACGCGGATGATCGTTGTAGTTCAGGGCCATCGACATGCCGTACGCACCCGCGCAGAAGACGGCCATCAGTTCTCCCGGCTCCATCTCGGGCAGGAGTCGGTTCTGTGCGAGAAAGTCCGACGATTCACAGATCGGGCCCACCACATCGCACGGGACGAGGCCTTCGCACGACTGCGGATCCGAAAGATTCCGGGGAACCTGGTTCAGGCGCGGGGCGACTGGCCAGAGGAAGTGATATGCCTGATAGAGCGCGGGCCGGATCAGCGTGTGCATGCCTGCATCGCCGATCACGAACCGCTTGGTGCGCCCCTGCTTGATGTACTGCACGCGCGAGAGCAGTACACCTGCGTGACAGATGATCGAACGCCCCGGCTCCATGACGATGCGAATGCCCCGAGCGTGCAGCGGCACCAGTGCAGGCACCAGCTTGCCTGCAAACTGCTCGATCGATTCTGGAACACCCATGCCGTAGTCGACGCCGTACCCGCCTCCGAGGTTAAAGACCTCGATGGGTGTGCCCTGCGACTGCAACGTGTCGATCAGCTTCGTCACAACGCCGATGGCCTCGATGTACGGAGCTGCGGTGGCAATCGGGCTGCCAAGATGCACATGGATGCCGGTCAGCCTGAGCGAGCGGCTATTGCGGAAGCGATCGAAGATGCCCGGCACGTGCACGAGATCGATGCCGAACTTGTTCTCGCTCTTGCCTGTCGTGGTGTACTTGTGCGTGTGCGCATCAACATCTGGGTTCACGCGGATGCAGCCGCGTGCAACGACCCCAAGTTCCGCCGCGATGCGTTCGATCCGTTCACATTCGCCGATGGACTCGATGTTGAAGAGTCCGACCGGACCGCGATCGCTTGCGGGTTCTCCGTGTCGGCCGCGGGTGCGAGCATCGAGGAGGCTGTGCTTGCCGCTGAGTGCCGCGGCGATCTCTCGCTCGGTCTTGCCGACCCCTGCGAAGACCACCTTTGACATCGGCACACCCGAAAGCCACGCACGCTCGAGTTCTCCGCCGGACACGACATCGAGGCCAGCCCCCAGATCCACCATCACTCGCAGGAGATGAAGGTTGCCGCTGGCCTTGAGTGCGTAACACAGAAGCGGCGACACCGGAGCAAACGCCGCTTCAAGACGTTTGAAGTTCGAGGTCATCGCGCTGTGCGAATAGGCGTAGACGGGCGTACCGAACTGTTCGGCGATGTCCGATGCTGACTGCCCGTCGATCAGGAGGGCTGCCCGGTCGCCCGAGGACGTTGGTTCGTAGGAGATGAATGGGAGCATGCTGTGCAGCGACTGTAGCGGTTGGCCGCACGGCGGCGTCATGCCCGGCGTTCTACGCGTGTAAGCAGTCTGGGCCAGAGGAGGAGTGCTTCAAGCACCGCCCACGCCGCGGCGAGCGGCATGGCCCACCATGCAAGCGGATCGATGCGATCCAGCGCTCTGGTGATCAACTTCTCGGCATTCCCCTTCCAGAAGGCCTTGCTGATGCCCACCAGCGCATGCGGCTTGAGGAGTGCCTTGGCGGCAGGTGATGAAAGGAAACGTGTGCCCGCCGACCCCTTGCGAGCGGCAGCGACCAGGACCGAATCGGCGCTTGCCGCGAAGACCCTCAGCGATTCAATTCCCGCCGGTCCGGTGACGTGCAAGGCAAAGGCGCCCGAGGGCGTGCGTTCCATGAACGCTGCCATGCGGGCAAGGTCTTCGGGTTCATCGGCCAGACGCAGCATGCGTGATGCGCCGCCCGGTGTGGCCTTGCGCGACATTCGTGCCACATCCGTACAGACCTTGGTGATCTGTTCACCGCGTTTGGCCTTGATGGCACTCGTGAGGTACGAGGCCAGCTTCGTCGAAACATTCCCCGTCCTTCGCGCGGCCTTCAGGACCGCAGGAGCCCAGTCAATCTCAGGAGCCAGTGTCGTCACGAGTCCGGCAAATGAAAGCAAGAGAACGAGTTCATCAGAGTCGCCATCGACGAGCAGCTTGCCACCCTCGATCACCAGGTCGCGGATGTCCCCCACGATGAAGAAGTCCGCGGCGACGGCTCCGATCAGCGATTCAAGGTCTGTCCCGCGTCCCGACAACGCACCGAGTCCGACACTGGACGCCTTGCGCAACCAACTGTCGCGTTCTTCGATGGTCGCCGCGAGTTCGCGGTCCAGTGAATCCCGAGTTGAGCCCGGGGGGAGGCCATCCAGTCCGGCACGAGCGACCACCTCCGCTTCGCCGTACCGGCCTTGCGCTCGCAGCGCAGTGACTTCTGCCAGATAGTCAAAGTCCGGGAGGGAGGCGAGCTGGAGCCGAGCCATGCGAGCCGCCGTATCGGAGGCGAGCGTCCAGCAGATGAAGCAGGCCAGGGCCAGCCGGAGCATGGCCCAGCGACAGCGCCACAAGTTGATCACCAGGCGAGTCACCTCGCACCTCCCGGCGGGGCCTTGAAGCGAACCACGACCCCCACTTCCGAGCCCACAATGGTGCGAATCATCGCCGAAAGCTGTTGCTGAGTGAGTTCTTCCACCTTCAAGGCATCTGCAGGGAGCAGTTCAACACTCGACGCGACGGTCGGCGCATCCTTGCGAGCCTGGCCCAGGAAGTACTCGCCCGCCTGGCTTCGAAGTCGCAGCCACCCCACCTGGACCTGAGGCGGAGCCTTCTCGGAGAAGATCTGAGTGGCGATGCGGACCGGGGCGGGAACGGTGACGATGTACGCTCGCACCGCTGGGCTCCAGGCAAGCTTGGAAACCTCCAGGCCCGACAGATCAACGCCGTAGGAGAGTCGAACCGGCACCTGAATGCTCGCCAGAACGTTGCCACGCCAGCTCTCTTCGCCGCGTTCCACCTTCACCGTGGTATCGATCTCCACGGTGATGAGCTTCATCGTCGCGATGGCGCTGGTCACCTCTGCCAAGGGCCGGGGCGGCAGGTCGGCATTGACGGTGGCCGATGCACGTGCCGCGGCGAGCTGTTCCTGCTGGGCACTCCACGTCCACCATGCAAGGCCTGCAAAGACCCCGGACGCAGCGAGAAACGGGATGATCAGTCGGCTAACGCCCATATGACACAGTCAACGCTTGCTCTGCCATCTCCCTTGGGAAGACCAACGTTCTGATTGCGATGGCAGGCCCACCTACATCGGCGATGCCGCGGCAACCAGAACACAGAAGATACGGATGCCCGGAACGGCCCGTGGTGCCCGTCCCACTGAATGCGGGAAATGAAAAAAGGTGCGGCCAGCGGCCGCACCTTTTCAGGATCAATCAGGTTGTTCCAGCTCCGCCATCGCTCAGGAGCGACGGCCCATCACGAAGCCGAGCAGGCCGCCCACGAGCGTGATGC
>JBILUL010000083.1:0-20526 GCA_044371005.1 Phycisphaerales bacterium
CCGGCCCTTGGCAACCATCTCCAGGTCCCGGGCGGTTGCGTGAAGTGCGTGACAGCCCACGGCACCCGCGGCACCCTTGACACCATGGGCCGCAGCGGCGAGTGCCGCGTCATTGGCTGAATTCACCGCCTCATCCATCTGCGCAATGCTCGTGGTTAGCTGTTCGATGAGCTTTTCGAGCATCAGCAGTGCGACCTGCGGATTGCCCATGCATCGCTGGTGAAGGTCGTCGAGATCCACAGAGCCGACGGATCCAAGCCGCGGCGAGTGAGTAGGCGCGGGGGCCACATCGACTGACTTGCTCAGGTACGGGGTGAGTGTGCGCAGGAACTGCGTGGCGTTGATGGGTTTGTTCAGGAACCCATCCATGCCTGCTGCTGAGCATTGTTCAAGTTCTGCCTTTTGAGAATGAGCGGTAAAGGCAATGATGGGGATTCGCGAGTGGGGGCCTGGGGGCAGCTTGCTTTCAGATTCAAGGCGGCGAATCTCCCGCGTCGCGGCGTACCCATCCATGCCTGGCATCTGGCAATCCATGATGATGGCATGGAAGGGCGATGCGGACGCGGCACGCACGGCACCGAATCCATCGACCGCCACTTCGCACGCGATGCCGTTTCGATGGAGCATCTCCGCGAGGATGGTGCGATTGATCTCATTGTCATCCACCACCAGAACGCGAGGGGATTGGGGAGTGACGGGCGTGGTCGTTCGCACCGGATCGGTGAATGGAGCAACGGACCGAGCATGGGTCCCGGCCTCGCCGGTCAGAAGTGAGCGCAGCGATGAAGTGCGTGCGGGCAAGCTCAGGTCGCTCTCAAACCCAAGCGAGTGCATGCGCCTGAGGTCGATGACTTCGCCGACCGAGTGCATCACGATGCATCGCAGCTGCATCTGCGGCTTCATGTGCGAGAACCGTGCAGCGAACTGGCCGTCATCACCGTGCTCCACGAGGATCAGGGCCGGCGGGTCAGCCGCGGCGTCTGCGAGTACATCGAGGGCATCCTCGATGTACTCGAATGCCGCGGCACGCACGCCGATTCGTTCGAGCGTGTGGAGCAGCGCATCGTTGCGTGGAGCGGATTGGCTGACGATCAGGACTGGACCGGCCTGAGCAGGAGGAGTGATGTGGGCGGTGGCTTCGGGCAGTTCGAGTGGAAGTGTGCACCAGAACGTAGTGCCGCGGCCCGGTGCACTCTCTACGCCGATGGTTCCGCCCATCATGGTGATCAGTTGCTTGCAGATGGCCAGTCCCAGACCAGTGCCGCCGAATCGGCGTGTGATTGAGGAGTCTGCCTGAGAGAAGGCGCCAAAGAGCCGAGCCTGTGCCGCGGCATCCATGCCGATGCCGGTGTCCTGCACGCTCAGCTTGAGGAGCGGTGCCGCGTCGGGGCCACTGTGGAGCTGCGCGAGCACCGTCACGGAGCCATCCTGAGTGAACTTGACGGCATTGGAGATCAGGTTGATGAGGACCTGACGCAGGTGGCCCGCATCCCCGAGCAGAGTCCGGGGAAGCTCCGGTTGAAGTCGCGAGCTCAGAAGCAGTCCTTTGCGATGTGCCGCGGCGGCGAGGGCCTGCACCGCGTCATCAAGGCACTCGTCCAGATCGAAGCTGGCCCGCTCGATTTCGATCTTTCCGGCTTCGATCTTCGAGAAGTCCAGAATGTCGCTGATGATCGAGTTGAGGTGCTCGATGGAGCTCTGACAGAGTTGAAGCAGATGCCGCTGCTGATGATCGAGGGTTGTTCCGTTGAGCAGTTCGAGACTGCCGGTGATCCCATTGAGGGGTGTCCGCAATTCGTGGCTCATGTTGGCGACGAACATGCTCTTGGCTCGTGAGGCCTCCTCGGCCATTTCCCTGGCCTGTCCGAGCATATCTGAACGTGACCGCAGTTCCGCGGCATCACCTACCTGCTGCGTGATGTCATCGAAGCAGAGGACCAGGCACGGCCGGCCATCCGCTCGCAACGTGATGCACCGAACGCGAGTCCACCGCGACTCAGGGATTGAACTCTCTTCAAAATCACGCTGGTCTTCGCTCCTGATCCCGCCAGCGACCGCACGAATGAGTTCCGCAGTGAGCACAAGAGCTGGAGTTGCACTTGCCGATGCCGCGGCGAAGATGTTGTCCCCGGGCAAGACACGCTGGTCAGCAGGCAGCGTGGTGGCATGCTTGCGCCATGCCAGATTGGCCGCAATGACGGTCCCGCACAGGTCAAGGACCGCCAGACGTGATCGAACGGCATCCGTAGCAAGGCTGAGCATGTGCTCGCGCGAAGCAGGTGCCGCGGTCTCGCAATGGTGCGGAAGCTCATCGGCACTGGCCATGCTCTGTTATCGAGTCGATCCGTCCGCTACTTCACGGCCCGGACCGCTGGCCGGGCATGCGTTCAAGATGCGATCAAGGTGGAGCACCACGCCCGGAATCGGGGAGGAAGCGGGGGAAGCCGCGAGGGGCAGGGGGGAGGTTGGGGAACAGGTGGGCGCGGAGGTGAAGTGTGAAAGGCAAGGGCCCGATGAGAGCACGTGGGTCCATGTAACTTCCCCGGAGTGGGAATGGACGCTGCGTGCAGTCCGCGATGGAAGGCGGGTCAATCAGGATGAAGACGATCCTCGTGGTTGATGATCTTGCAGTCTTCCGCGAACCGCTTGAGGTGCTCCTCAAGGGGCAGGGATTCCGCGTCCTGTCGGCGGCTGATGGAGAACTGGCACTCGAGGTGCTCGAACACGACATCCCGGATCTCATTCTGCTTGACCTTGGCATGCCTGTGCTTGATGGCATTGAGGTCCTGCGGCAGGTGCGTCAATCGGCGCGATGGAAGGAGATCCCGGTGCTCGTCCTATCCGCCGCGGCGGACAAGGTGCGGGTGTCGATGGCCGCCAAGCTGGGCATCGTGGGCTATGTACTCAAATCGCGGATGTCGCTGCAGCAGGTGATGGAGAGGATCCGGCAGATCGTCGGGGCAGACCAGACCGCGACAGCAGTTCCGCGGCCCTCAAAGGCCTTGGTAGCAGATCAAGGGGTCGTGGCGGCATCCACACACGGTGGCTCGAATCACGTGACCGCGGCACGCAGTGACCGCATGGAGCCGATTGGCATCTGCCGATTTGCCGCGCCGGAGATCGGGCACCTGCAGCCCTTGATGACACGCGGCGAGTTGATGAACCAACTGAGCAAGTGCGAGGAACTACAGGGCTTCGCCCCGGCGGTACAGCATGGTGCCGTCAAGGCAGCTGATGACCGATGCTCGCTTGACGAACTGGCCAGAGTGGTGCGACTCGACCCCATGCTCTCGCTTCGTGTGTTGCGGATGGCCAATACGCAGGCCTATGCACGCAGTGAGCGAATCGACAGTGTGGCCAGGGCGGTCATACGGCTCGGGCTTGAGAACGTGCGGCATGTGATCGCCGCGGCGGGCGAAGTCGGTCGATTCGTACCTGAACGCGTTGAACCCTACATCCACCCAGGCCAGTTCTGGGAACACTCCGTGGCGTGCGGGATCATTGCCTCGGAGCTCGCCGCTCCAAGCGGTGTTCACGAAGCGGAAGTGGCCCTCACCTGCGGACTTCTGCACGATCTGGGTCGCCTTGCCTGTGCCCAGTTGCTGGGCGAGGCGTACATCGCCGTACTCCACGCGGCGCAGCACTCGGGGGCATTGCTCGAGCAGGTCGAATCCAAAATGCTGCTGCTCAATCACGCCGATGTGGCCGATCGCATCCTCCAGACATGGAAAGCTCCACGCCAGATCGTGGACCCAGTGCTGTATCACCACCTCAGCCCAAGTACCGTCCGGGGCATCGCCCCTGCCCACGCGGAGATGGTCCTGCGGGTCGGACTTGCAGACCGCCTCGCGCACGCCCTGATGCTCGGACACAGCGGAAATGCTGCGATCTACCACATCGAGGAGCACTGTCACCTCCTGGGCGTTGATGCTGGTGACATCGACCGAGTCAGCAGAACGGCCAGGGAGCAGATGGCAAAGCTGCGCAAGGACATCGCGCCCGCAGCGTGGACTCCATGGTCCGAGACTGTTCGGACCCGGCTTGAATGTGAGTTTCGTCCCACGTACTTCTCGCTCGAACCCGAGGTGGACGGGTTCGGAGTCTTCTGCCAGTCACTCACCGCAGGCGAGCGTGTTGCCTTGCCGACGATCGCGGTCATCAGCCTGACCCACGAGAATGATGGCGTGATGCTCAGAGACGCCATTGAAGCCTGGGCGGCCGTGCCTGCACACGCGAATCTTCCTGTCATCGTGCTACTGGGTCCCGAGGCTGGGACCATTCCTGACTACCTGATCCACGGTCAACCGTTGGCGGTGATCTCCACGCCATTTGCCGTCAGCAGATTCATCGACGCCGTGAAGCTGGTATGCTGCAACCACGCGGCACGAAAAGCCGCGTGACTCCAGCCTGTACCCGGCCTTACGGCCCAAGGGCTCGCTTGCTCAGGAGCCGTTCGCCACGATGCCGAGCTGCGCAAGCGTTTCCCTCTGAGATCGGGATTGAGTGTCCTGGTATGAGGCATCGGCATCGACAATCGCCTTGCCCATGATGGCTTCGAGCATCTGCTGCGTGTAGACGGGCTTGGTTGCCGCGGCGGACTTGGTGCCGTACTGGTTCAGGTTCGATGCGAAGATGCCGGCCGCACTGACGGGCAGGAAGTCCTCATACCGGAGCCCTTCGTAGCGAACAAAGCCATCGCGAATGAGTTGCTGGATGTCCGAGGTCCGAAGCGTGCCTTTGGCAGCAAGGCCCTTGGCAGTGACGGAATACCGGCAGTAGACCAACCCCTGCTCAGCAAGTTCGCGCAGCGTCTTGGGGAACGAGGCAAAGGGCGTGGCGTAGAGCGTCTGGTGCGCTGCGAAGTCCTTCCTTGCAATCCCGGGATTCGACGCAACCGCGGCTTCAGCCTGTGTGAGGCACGCGTCGTAGAGATCTCGCCCGGTTCGTGTGGTGGCGTAGAAGCGTTGTTCAATCTCGCCGAACCGAGCGGTGTGGACCGAGTTCACGGTTGTGCCATCGGAATTGCGGAACGTCACGGGTTCGGTCAGGGCCTTGTAGGCATCCTGACGCAGGAGTACAGGGGTATCGACGGGCGGGCCCTCGGTCGTGTCCTTGAATCCTGAATGATTGAGCGCGGAGAGTTGCAGGTCGGGCTGGGCGAGACGTTTCACGATGCCATCGATGAATCCGGCCAGTTGCGATGCGGACACTACACCAGGCTTGAAGGCATCAACCTGTTCATGCGTGAGATGCTTGAAGTGAAGGCACATGAAGTCCCCGTCCGCCGCGGTGAGGAGGTGGTTGAGTGCCACGGCAGCGCGGGAGCGGAACTCAGGCTCCGCAAGCTCGCCCAGGCAGTGCTTCATGGCTGCGGTGTACAGGTCCATCCAGCAGGTGTTGGGCGTGAGATGGTTGAGGTGGTGCGACTCAAAGCAGGCGATGTCCGCCGCGATCTTGAAGCCGGCTTTGCAGAGGTCCTGATAGAGTTGGTGATCGCGAGCCTTGCCCGTCCACTTGAAGATGTGATCGGCACCTTCGCGGATGAGCGACTGGGCATCGGCCCACGAGAGTCCGCCATCGCGTTCACCCCGTTCGATCACCTCCTTGGCACTGGGCGTGAAGACCTGGCGGGTGGCCAGCAGTGCCTCGATTCGTGCGCGGGTTGCCGGATCGAAGTAATCGGTCCGAAGCAGCGAAGTGAAGACACGGTGTTCCGGATCGCGTGTGGTTCGAAACGCCGTGGCGATGATCGGCTGGCTCTTGGCACCGACGTTCGACATGTCGTAGAAGTTGTGCGGTTCCATCCCGAAGGCCGCGAAGTATCGCGTCACCCATCGATACTCCTCGGGCGTCCCGATTCGGATCGCGCCGTGGCGTTCGCCGCTGGTGCGTTCAAGCTGTTCATCGGTGATGGCGAAGCCCTGATGCAGCAGCGAGAGCAGGTCGCAGACGGTGCGATTGCAGATCTGATTGACCAGAAGTGACTTGTCGTAGAGGGGCACCTCAAGCCCGAACATCCGTGAGAGTTCGGCAAAGAGGCGGTGCTGCATCTCGATCTTGTCGGCGAAGGGTGAGTTCATGGGAAACTACGTGAAAACCGGGGGCAACTTGGGCGAACCATGGGCACCGATGTGGTGCCCGGGCCGCGGGAATTTGAGTGGGGGCAAGTGTAGGGGGCCGGGCGATAAAAACGGGTTCGTTATCGGCAGCAGGAACGAGGGTTTCCCTCGGGTTTCGTGAGGAAGTTGGCGAAGATGACGCATAGCGTTGCGTGTCACGCGGGTTGTCTTCGTGGCATTGTTGATGACAGGGGTGAGGTGGAGCGCAACGTGTCTATGGTGAATCGCCTCTTGAGTTCATTCAGTGTTGGCATCGTTCTGTTGATTGGCGGCTGTGGCGGGCCCAGCGGGGGCGAGGCACCAACGCCGGCCAACCCGGAGGCGACCGCGAACGCGTCCGCCGCGTGGGCGAGCTTCAAGGGTGAGTCGGTGGACCTTTGCAAGTCATTCGCGGCACTTCCGACCCTGGCTGGTCTGAGAGATGCCACGTACATCGTGCCCGATCCGATGGAGCAGATGGTCATGGTGGTGTCGCGTGATGTCAATCTCGCTGACGACGCGATGAAGCCGCTCGTTGAAGCCCTCGTCAAGTGCGTTGCGACCATGGGCGGACCGGAGCGGGCCGCGACGCTTCAGGCGATGGATGAACTGCTTGCGGGTGTGATGATTCATGCCGCCAAGGTTGTTGACAAGGATGGTAAGGCGAGCATGGCATGGGTCGCCGCGGCGGAGTACCGCGTCAAGATCCTGGAGGCCATGGTGAAGGCCGGTGCCGATGCCGAAGCCTACAACCCGGCTGTGAAGCGAGATGCGCTCAAGACCCTGATCAAGTCGCTCGACGGAACCGCGACCATTCCATGAGCGACACTCCGTTACCCAACGACATGGACCGTTCTCGAACCCCTCCGGCACAGACCGGCGAGTCGAAGGTGATGGAACTGCTCGCCAAGGCAGTTGGGCACCGGCGTGCGCTGATTGCCAGTGACCTGACGCAGTCGTATCGGGTGTTTTCCGGTGCCGCTGATGGGATCGACGGGCTGTTCATTGATGTGTACGGGGTGGGGGCCGCGGTAGCCATGTACGAGGGTCGCATTCCGCGCTCGCTCGAGCCGCACAAACTGTGCGAGTTGGTGCTTGGTGCGCTGCGTCCCACGGGCGTCCGTGCCGTCTACCTCAAGCCATTCCCTCGCGATCGATCGAAGATCGGCGGCGAGCTTCCTGCCGTGGTTACGGCCCGTGCACCGGAAGCCGGCGAGCCTCTGGACGAGGCGCTGGTTGTTCGCGAACACACCTGGAAGCTGGAAGTTCGGTTGTATGACGGATTCTCGACCGGCCTCTTCCTCGATCAGCGGGAGAATCGCGCGTTTGTTGCACGGACGGTGGAGCAGATGCGGCGATCGCGGGGAGCGGGCGAAGCGGTGACGGTGCTGAACACCTTCGCCTACACCTGTGCGTTTTCGGTCGCCGCGGCGATGGCCGGGGCTGTGACCACGAGCGTGGATGTCTCGGCCCGATACCTTGACTGGGGACGACGGAACTTCGTCCATAACGGGCTCGATCCTGCCATCCACCGATTCGCGAAGATGGACACCTTTGAGTTCCTTGAGTACGCAGCTCGCAAGGGCCTCCGCTACGACCTCATCGTGCTTGATCCTCCGAGCTTTGCCTCGGGGAACAAACGCAAGGGGATTCGGCCCTGGAGTTCGGTGGCGGACTACTGCAAACTCGTGACCGCGGCATCTGGCGTGCTGAATCGCAAGGGGCTCATCCTTGCCTCGACGAACACGCAGGAACTGTGCAAGCCCGGACGACTCGATCGCGAGATCACACGCGGACTGGGTGAAGAACCCCGCTGGCACAAGTTGCCCGCGCCGCCCGCTGACTTCGAGCGCGAGCAGGAGCGTTTCGCGGCGAGAGCCTTCACGCCCGCCTGAGTTCAGTCGGTCGCGCCAGCACGCAGCACCCGCCGCAGATGCAGCTTGGAGGCGATGAGTCCCCGGCCGGGTGCAAAGAGCATCGCAGTGATGAAGAAAAGCGACTGCACGAGCACGATGCAGGCGCCCGTTGCTCCATCGAGGAAGAAGCTGGCGTAGGTTCCGATGAGGGCTGATGCACTCGCGGAGACTGAGGCGATCAGCAGCATCCGGCCGAATCGGTCCGTCAGCAGGTAGGCCGTGCAGCCGGGAGTCACGAGCATCGCGACCGTCAGAATGATGCCGACAGCCTGGAGTGCCGCGACGATCGTGGCGGCAAGCAGTGCGAGAAAGACGTACCGGAGGAACGTCGTTTCAAGGCCGACGGCACGTGCGTGTGCCGGATCGAAGCACATCAGCACGAAGTCCTTGCGGCGGATCAGCACGATGGCCAGGGTGACACTGCTGATGATGCCGGCCTGAATGAGATCGGAGCGGTGGATGCCCAGCAGGTTGCCAAGCAGGATGTGGTTCAGGTGCACGTCCGACTCGACTTTCGTGAACATCACCATCCCCAGCGCGAACAGGCCGGTGAAGACGATGCCCATCACCGTGTCTTCCTTCACGCGGCTGTTGGTGGCGATCCATCCCGTTCCGGCGGCACACGCAAGCCCGGACACAAAGGCCCCGAGTGACAATGGCAGGCCGAGCAAGTAGGCTCCCACGATGCCCGGCAGGACTGCATGGGAGATGGCATCGCCCATGAGCGACCACCCCTTGAGGATGAGGAAGCACGACAGCACCGCGCAGACGATGCCGATCATGGTGGCGACGATGAACGCCTCAACCATGAACTGATACTGGAAGGGTTCGAGGAGAGTGTGCATCAAGTGCTCACCTCCGCGGTGCGGCGGGCACGCCACCTGGAGGCCAGCACGCCGTGCCGCGGCGAGAAGGCCAGGCTCGCCAGGAACACGGCTGTCTGAAGGACGACAATGCACCCGCCCGTGGAGCCGTTGAGGAAGTAGCTTCCATACGCGCCGGCAGCACCGGTGATGGCTCCGATGCACATCGCGACGGTGAGCATCGGGCCGAATCGATCGCAGAAGAGATAGGCGGTCGCACCAGGTGTCACCAGCATGGCGACAACCAGGCACGCGCCGACCGCCTGAAGTGCCGCAACAGAAGTCGCCGCGAGCAGGGTGAGCAGCAGCATGTTCATGAACGGCACGTTCATGCCGATGGCGCGGGCGTGGGCAGGATCAAAGCAGACGACGACGAGGTCTCGCCATTTCACGGCGATGACAAGGAGTGCAGCGACGGAGATCGTCACCATCTGAATGATGTCGGTGGTCGCGATGGAGAGGACGTTTCCGTACAGGATGGTCTTGAGATTGATGTTGCTTGGGAAGAGAGAGATCAGCAGGATGCCTGCCGCGAAGAATGTGGTGAAGACGATGCCGATCACGGCATCTTCCTTGATCCGGGTGGTGCCCCGGATTCCGCCCATGGCCGCCGCGGCGAGCAGTCCGGCGATGAAGGCACCGATCGAGAAGGGAATGCCACCCAGATACGCCAGCGCAACGCCGGGAACGATGGAGTGGGCAAGCGCATCGCCCATGAGCGACCAGCCGCGAAGCGTGATGAAGCAGGAGAGTGCGGCGCAGACAACCCCGATCATCGCGCTGGTGAGGATGGCGCGGATCATGTAGTCGTACTGGAAGGGGATGAGCAGTTCGGCGATCACGTGCCGCGTTCCTCTGCCGGTTGCTGGTTGGCCTCCAGGGAAGCTTGTGCTGCAGGGCGGGAGACGCGGCCGTCAGAACCGATGACCAGAGCCCCTTCGTCGTCCGTGAGAACGGTCAGCGAAGTCGGACGCTGCCCGCCGCGATGGGTCTGCTGGAGCGAGAGGTGCCGGAGCACGCCGCCGAAGGCGCGGGCGAGGTTGTCGGCGGTGAAGGTTGTATCGACCGGTCCGCTGGCGAGCACCGTGCGGTTGAGGATGACGACTTCATCGCAGAACTCGGGGACTGAACCCAGGTTGTGCGTCGACACCAGAATCACGCGGCCGGAATCTCGCAGTTGCCGCAGCAGCGTGACAATCGCCTGCTCGGTCTGCACATCCACCCCGGTAAATGGCTCATCGAGCAGAATGACGCTGCCTTCCTGGGCGAGTGCGCGGGCGAGGAAGACACGCTTCTTCTGACCCCCGGAGAGCTCACCGATCTGACGATGGCGAAGGTCGATCATGCCCACGCGTTCGAGTGCCTGGGTTGCCAGCTCCTTGTCGCGTCGGGCTGGAATGCGGAGCATGTTCATGAAGCCGTAGCGGCCCATGAGGACGACATCCCAGACGCTGACTGGAAAGGCCCAGTCGACATCCTCGGCCTGTGGCACATACGCCACGGTGCTGCGTTTGTGGGCCTCGCGCACGGGAAGTCCCATGATGGCAACCTGGCCGCGGGTCGGGCGGACGAAGCCCATGATGGCCTTGAACAGTGTGGACTTGCCGCTGCCATTCATGCCCACCAGGCCGCAGATCGTCGGGGCGTGAAGAGAGAACGTGGCATCGCGCAGTGCCACGTGGCCGGAGCTGTAGGCCACGGTCAGGTTGGTGACTTCAAGTGACGCGGCTGGCGAGGATCTCGTCATGGTGCACCGCGTGGCGAAGGTGCGGTTTCGATCGCGAATCCCTTGAGAATCTGATTCGCGTTGAACTCGAGCAGCTTGAGGTAGGTGGGGGCCTCGCCATCGGGCGCGGTGAGCGAATCGACGTAGAGCGTGCCGCCGAACCGAGCGCCGGTTTCGTTGCAGACCTGACGCATTGGCTTATCGCTGATCGTGCTCTCGGAGAAGCAGACCGGAATCTGATTCGAACGCACCGCATCGACGACGGCCTTGATCTGCTGAGGCGTGCCTTCCTCATCGGCATTGACTGGCCAGAGTGAGAGTTCCTTCATCCCGGCATCGCGAGCCAGATAGCTGAAGGCGGCCTCGGAACTGACGAGCCAGCGCTGCTGAGCGGGAACACGGGCGAGCTGTTCGCGCAAGCGAGTGTCGATGCGGCGGATCTGCTCGCTGTACGCCGCGGCATTGGCGGCGAACTTCGAGCCGTTCGCCGGGTCGAGCCTCGTGAGCGCGACTTTGATGTTCTCCACATACACCAGCGCGTTGGCCGGCGACATCCACGCATGCGGATTGGGCTTGCCCGAATAGGGGCCCGAACCGATGCCGATGGGTTCGACTCCATCACTCAGCACCGCGGCTGGTACATCCTTGACATTCTGCATGAACCGTTCAAACCAGCGCTCAAGGCCCATGCCGTTGATCAGCACCAAGTCCGCCGACTGAGCCTTCACGATGTCCCGGGGTGTGGGCTCATAATCGTGGATCTCGGCCCCCGGTTTGGTGATCGATTCGATGATTGCTGCATCGCCGGCCACGTTCTGTGCCATGTCCGCCAGAATCGTGAAGGTGGTGACGACCCGCTTGGCGGAAGTCGCGGGGGGTGCCGGGCGCTCGCCGCAGCCTGCACAGAGCTGTGAGACAACCATGCACACGCCAAGAACCAGGGCGATGGCCTTCCGGCGCGTGCAACTTTCCGGTGCGGCGAGGCATGACGCTTGGATGTTGACCTGCATGGACTTCCTTGCCCTTGTTTCCCGCTGTGCGGTGGCTGTGCGGGGGTTCGATGTTCGCTGCATGATAGCCCAAATGTTTGACGAGTCAAACATTTGGGAGGATGGGCCGGAATGGGGCCCGTTCCCCTCCAGAGGTGGCGAAGAGCTCCTTTGGCGGGCCCATCGGGCAGGGCTGGGTTACTGGGAGTACTGGCGGCTTTGGAGAAGATGGGGAACTTTGCGTTCAGTCCCGAATGCCAACCGACGATGTATCAGGTGATTCTGGAGGCTCGTCTGATGCACAGTATCTCATTGATGTTTGCTGGTCTGGCTGCATGTCTATGCACGGCGCAGCAGCCCTTGTCGAAGGGCGATGGTCCGATTGTGCTGGGCATGTCGACGGCGCTGACTGGCCCGGCCGCGGGGCTTGGTCTGGCGATGAAAGCCGGAATCGACGCGGCGATCAGCGAAATCAACGGGGCCGGAGGGATTGACGGCAGGCCGCTGGAGCTTCGCGCCCTCGATGACGGGTATGAACCCGCGAGGGCTGGTCCGAACATGAAGCAGCTCGTGGCGGATCCGAATCTGGTGGCGATTGTGGGCAACGTCGGAACGCCGACGGCGGTGGTCTCGCTCCCGATCGCACGGGAAGCCAGAATCGCCTTCTATGGCGCGTACACCGGCGCGGGTCTGCTCCGCAGCACACCCCCAGACCGATACGTCATCAACTTCCGGGCAAGCTACGCGCAGGAGACCGCGGCGATGGTCGACGCCCTGATCAAGGAGGGCAAGCTCCAGCCGCGTGAGATCGGGTTCTTCACGCAGCGCGACGCCTATGGCGATGCAGGCTTCTCTGGCGGTCTCGCGGCGCTCAAGGCCAACGGACTCAGCGACGAGACCGCGATTGCCCACGGTCGCTACGAACGCAACACCCTGGAAATCGATAATGCCCTCGCCGATCTGCTGTCGGCTCCCACACCGGTCAAGGCCGTGATCATGGTGGGTACCTACGCCCCTTCCGCGGCATTCATCAAGGCCGCGCGTGATGCCGGCTTTGCTCCCCTCTTCCTCAACGTCTCCTTCGTCGGAACCGCACCGCTGATCGAAGCCCTTGGGTCGCTTGCCGATGGCGTCATCATCACCCAGGTTGTTCCATCGCCCCAATCACAAGTGCCACTGGCCCGCGACTTCGCAGCGGCGGTGAAGCAGCAGCCGGCATCCATGTCCAGCAGTTTTGGCGCATTCGAGGGATACGCATCGATGAAGCTGCTCGAACGAGCACTCCGCGATGCCGAACGACCACTGACCCGAGAGGGCATCGTGACAGCCCTCGAGAAGCTCGGCACCATTGAACTCGGCCTCGGCCAACCCCTGAGCCTGAGTGCCACGGATCATCAGGCTTCTGATCACGTCTGGCCGACGATCGTCCGCGAAGGAAAGGTCGTCTCCTTTGACTGGGCAACGCTCAACGCCAGTTCCCAGGCTCTCGTCCCCGCAGGCGAGCCCCTGCCGTGAAGCTTCCCAAGCGTCCATCAAGGCGAGATGCAACGGGACTGATGTGGGCGATTGTCGGCACATCGGTGGTGGCCGGCATCGTCACGCTGCTTGCGTTCTGGGTTCCGCTTCGTGCGGTTCAGGCGCGACAGTCGACCGATCAGTTCCTGAACACGCAATCCGCCGTGTTGTCGGCCAATGTGGAGCGGGCAGTCACCAGAGCAAGCCGCGAACTGGGATCGATGGTCGATCATCCGGATGCGGATACCGATGTGCTCACCGAAGTGCGGCAGGCCGCCGATGCGACGACCTCGTTCATTCGCGAGCACAGCGACACTGGCACCCTCGACATCGAAGCAGACCCGACGACCCAGCTGGCATCCTCAGTGGACATGGTGGTCGGAGTGCACCGGGGCGTGATGGAATGGAGAGCCGAACAGGCGCAGCTGTCCGGTGCCTTTCAGACCGCTGCTGAAGACTGCGTCGCCCGGCTTGAATCGCTCAAGTCACTTCTTGGTTCCATCCGCGGCAAGGCACGTCTTGCTCGGCTGAAGGAAGTAGGCAAGCTCGGAAGTCTCCCCGAGGATCAAGCCGCGGTCGCGGCCCGAGAACTGATCGGTCGCGTGGACACCGTGGCGGCGCTGGTGCCCCTTGAGCGAGAGATCCACGAACTGCTCGTTCTTGTGGAGCGCATCCGAAGCGCTCAATCATCCGAGCAGGTGGCAGATCTGCGGAGCAACTCACTCGCCGCGGCGGTCCAGCGTGCCGTGCTCGAGGGCCACCGCTGCGAGACACTCATCGGTGCCGATGCCGGGTTTGATCACACGCTCGTCGAACAGGTTGCTGACCGGCTCATGACATTGCCGGATCTGCGTGCCAAGGTGATCGACTCGAACGGCAAGGCACCGCATCTTCGCAGCCTGGCGGAGGTGGCGCTTCGCGCCATGTCCGATTCCCGCGTCGCACTGCAGCGCGCGAGCGAGAGCAGCCGACGCCTGGCCATGAATCAGGTGGCCGACGATCTCTCCAAGGTGCTCCACATCGCCGGGAGCGTCACCATCGCCTCCATGCTGATCATGCTCGCGCTGGGCCATCTGGTGTCGCGTGCCATCCGGCGTCAGGCCCTGATTGTCGAAACCAAAACTGCCGAACTGCAGTTCCAGGCCATGGCCATCGAAGTGGCACGCGACGAAGCGCAGGCGGCTGACAAGGCCAAGAGCGACTTCCTGGCAAACATGAGTCACGAGATCCGCACACCCATGAATGCGATTCTGGGCTTCTCGGATCTGCTGGCGGATCGATCGCTGGGCGAGGATGAACGCCAGTCGCATGTTTCGACGATTCGGCGCAACGGCGCCCATCTGCTCAACATCATCAATGACATCCTTGATATCTCGAAGATCGAGGCGGGTCAGATGGCACTCGAAGCCGGAGAGTGCAATCCCATTGATCTGATCCGGGATGTGGAAGCGCTGATGCACGAACGTGCCGCGGCGAAGCACCTTGCGATCGAAGTCTGCTTCGAACCCCCCGTTCCCTCCATGGTCCGCACCGATCCGACGCGACTTCGTCAGGTGCTGGTCAACCTGATCGGCAACGCCGTCAAGTTCACCGAGCAGGGGAAGATCACCGTCCGCGTCTCCAGCGTCGCGGGTGCGCATGAGCACACCGTGCTCAAGGTGGCAGTGACGGACACTGGCATCGGGATGAACGAAGAGCAGATGGCACGACTCTTCCGCCCCTTCTCGCAGGCTGACTCCACCATGAGCCGTCGGTTCGGCGGCACTGGCCTTGGCCTTTCCATCTCGCAGCGCTTGTGTCAGCTCATGGGCGGCACGATCGAAGTGCAGTCGTCGCCTGGTCAGGGGAGTACATTCATCGCGACGATCGATGGTGGTGTCCTGCCCGCGAGCGTCATGCTGACCGCTGCGGAACAGTTCGAGCCGGCTCCCGCGGCACCGCTGCCCATGGTTCAGCCTCAGTCCGTGATTGTCCCGCGGTCATCGGGCTGCAAGGGCCGCATCCTCTACGCAGAAGACGGTCCCGACAATCAGCGGCTCATCTCCTTCTACCTCAAGAAGGCCGGTTTTGAGCTCGAAATTGCCAACAACGGCAAGGAAGCACTCGAACATGTCGAGCAGGCTCGCGCCCGCGGCGAACTCTTCGATCTCATCCTGATGGACATGCAGATGCCGGAGATGAGCGGGTATGAAGCGACCGCCGAGCTGCGCCGGCAAGGGTGGGCGGGGCCGATCATGTCGCTGACAGCCCATGCGATGGTGGGGGATCAGGAGAAGTGTGCCGCGGCAGGGTGTGATTACCACATGACCAAACCCGTCAATCGCGAGGCGCTCGTCGAGTTGTGCACCAAGCTCTGCGGTGCCTCCGCTCAGCGCCTCGCCGCGTAGTTTCCGCTCTGTTCAAGGCTATCGGCCCCGACATTTGCATCGCCACGCCCCTCCAAGGCCAGTGGCGTGCCTATAGTTGTCCAGTCGCCCGGTGCATATCGCTCACGAACCACGTGCAGCACATCGCCACCGGACGCCGCCGCGTGCCACCCGCACCAATGACCGGGAGGGACGCTTCAGGCAGCTGAGTCTGCCCCTTGCGTCCCCGTATCGCACGATCCCCCACATGGGCTCTGTCGCTTCGGTCCAAGGCTTGTCCTTCCTTGTTCGTTGGATGCCTGCGCGACCTATCCGTCGCGGCACCATAGAAAGTTATCGCCTTGACGATTGCATTTACCGACCTGAACCTCTGCGAACCCGTTCTCCGCGCCCTCACCGAAGAGGGATACACGACCCCGACTCCGATCCAGGAAAAGGCCATCCCGCACATCCTCGAAGGACGCGATGTCCTTGGATGCGCGCAGACCGGCACCGGCAAGACCGCCGCGTTCGCACTCCCCATCATTCATCGCCTTCTCGCCGACCCCAAGCCCGCGGTCCGCGGCCCGGGTCGCGCTCGCGTGCTGGTGCTCAGCCCCACGCGTGAACTGGCGACGCAGATCGCCGACAGCTTCAAGACCTACGGCCGTCACTCGGGCCTCACCGGCGCGGTGATCTACGGCGGCGTCAGTCAGCGCCCGCAGGAAATGCACCTGGCACGCGGCGTCGACATCCTCGTCGCCACGCCCGGCCGCCTGCTCGACCTGACTGAACAGGGCTGCGTCAACTACTCCAACATCTCAACGTTCGTCCTCGATGAGGCCGACCGCATGCTCGACATGGGCTTCATCACGCCCATCCGCAACATCGCGGCTCGCCTTGCCAAGGTCCGTCAGACGCTCCTCTTCAGCGCGACGATGCCCCGCGAGATCGTGCACCTGGCCGAGAGCCTGCTCAAGGATCCGGTTCGCGTCTCCGTCGCTCCCGTCTCGAGCGCCGCTCCGCTCATCGAACAGAGCGTGTACATGGTCAATCAGCCGATGAAGCAGGCACTGCTCGCGGCACTCGTCCTTGAGCCCAAGGTCGAACGCGCCGTGGTCTTCACCAAGACCAAGCACGGCGCCGACAAGCTCTGCAAGAAGCTCATGCAGTCGGGCATCGGCGCGGTTGCGATTCACGGCAACAAGAATCAGAACCAGCGTCAGCGCAGCCTCGATGGCTTCAAGAGCGGCCGTCACAAGGTGCTCGTCGCCACCGATGTCGCCGCACGCGGCCTCGATGTCGATGCCATCACCCACGTCTTCAACTACGACCTCCCCCTCGAACCCGAGTCGTACGTCCACCGCATCGGCCGTACCGGCCGCGCAGGCGCCACGGGCGTTGCCATTGCCTTCTGCGACCCCGGTGAACGCGGCTTGCTGCGTGCCATCGAACGCATGACCGGCAAGAAGCTCCCCGTACACAAGGATCTCCCGCACGCTGCGATGGCGGCACTGCCGGTGATCCCCCAGTCTGCGCACGACACCGACTCGCATTCGAGCCGCGATCGTCGCCCGATGCCGGCCCATCGCAACTCCGATTCACGCGGCGAAGGCCGCCGCGATCGCAGCGATGCGCCGCGTTCGTACTCGACTCCCTCCCGTCACCCGCACGCTCCGCGTGAAGGTGGCCACGGCGGTGCCGCACCGTCGTACCCCGCCCGTCGTACCGAGCAGGGCCAGGGACAGGGCCAGTCGGGGCAGTTCCCGGCCAACAAGCCCGCTCGTCCCGCACACCCGGCCGATGGCCGCGTGCACCTGGACAACACGCCTGTTGACCCCTTCGTTCACAAGCTTCGCACCGGCAAGGCCCCGCACGCGGGTGGTCCGGCCCGCGGCGATCGTCGCACCGGCGGCGGCGCGGGTTCGGGGGCTGGTCAGTTCCGTGGCGGCTTCTCGGCTGAACGCGGCCGCGGCGGCAAGCCCCGGGGCGACCGTCGTCCGTAAGCTGGTGTGAACGTTCTGATCTGAACCTGCGGAGGTGTCCGGGCTGTTGTACGATTGCACCACATGCGCGTACCCAGCCCGGACACATTCCTTGATCACTTCGCCGCGGTTGTTCTTGGCCACGTCGAACGCGAGTTCCCCAACAAGCTCGACCACGTGATGAACGGGCCCGAGGAGTCACAGACTCCGCGGCAGCTTCATCCGATCTTCTACGGCTCATACGACTGGCACTCCTGTGTTCACGGACACTGGCTGCTGGTCCGTGCGCTGCGCCTGTCTCGCACCCTCTTTCGCGATGTTCCTTCGATCGCGGCACTCCTTGACCGCAACTTCACGCCTTTGAATGTCGAAGCGGAAGTGGCGTATCTGCGGCAAAAGAGCCGCGGCACGTTTGAGCGGACGTACGGCTGGGCCTGGCTGCTCAAACTCGGAGCCGAACTCCGCCTCGCCGCGGCGGAACGATCGGATGATCCGCAGCTGGCCGCGGCGATGGCCCGGTGGGATCGCACGCTCGAACCGCTTACCCGCGCTTTCGTCGATCGGTTTCTGGCCTATCTGCCCAAGGCCACCTATCCGATTCGTGTCGGCACACACAACAACAGCGCGTTTGCGATCACGCTTTCGCTGGATTATGCGCGAGCCGCAGATGATGCTGCGTTGACGAAGGCACTCACGAGCAAGGCACTGGCGTGGTATTCAGGAGACATCAACTGTCCGGCTTGGGAGCCCGATGGAACGGACTTCATTTCGCCCTCGTTGATGGAAGCCGAGTGCATGCGGCGTGTGTTGCCGCGTGCGGAGTTCCTTGAGTGGTTCGGTCGGTTCCTGCCGCGGATTGCGGCGTGCGAGCCGACGCCGCTGTTCGTACCCGCGATTGTCAGCGACCGTACCGACGGACAGATCACGCATCTGGACGGCTTGAACCTGAGCCGCGCCTGGTGCTGGCGGGCACTGGCGGAGACCTTTGCCGCGGACGATCCGCGCAAGGCCGTCGCGGCGAGTGCGTTTCAGACGCACCTGGATGCGGCGCTGGCGCACGTCACCGGTGACTACATGGGTGAGCACTGGCTCGCGACGTTTGCGTTGCTCGCGATCAGTGAATCCACTGAGGCCACGCGGGCACGGTGATCAGGGATTCGGGGCAAGCACGGCCGCTTCTGTGACTTTGCCATCGGTGATGTAGATGATCATGTTCTGCGTCAGCCGCGGCGTATCGAGGTAACGGAGTTGGCCGCTCCCCTTGCCATCGGAGGCGATCAGTGCCAGTGCCGGGCAGCCGAGTTTCTCGACGGCTTCGGTGGTGGAGATTCCCTTGAGTTTGTCGGACAGCTCGATGATGGGAGCGCCATCGAGGATCTTGAGAACGGCCTGCCGCGAGACCGCGGCGTCGAACTCGCCAGTACAGAACTTCTTGGGCACGAACGAGACCGACGAAACCTTTCCACCCTCGTAGAGAACGTGCAGGGCCGTTCCTTCGGTGGGGCAGTCATCAAAGTACGCCCATCCGGTGCCGGCGGCATCGAGCTGGCCGCCTTCATCCGGATCCTTCTTGAAGACTGCTTTGACTTCATCGGGGGTCATTCCCGGGTTGATGCGGGGGATGAGCAGGCCGGTGAGGACCCAGTCGTTGCGTGCCGCGGAGACTTGCGGACCTTCAAAGGCAATCGGCTGGTTTGGGGCGCCCGCGGACGTGACGCACAGGCCCAGGATCGGATTGAGCGACTTGGGATCGACGATGGTGCGGGTGGGGTGCTGTGCCTTGCCGCTGTATCGCACGGAGCGCTTGGGCACTTCACGGTCAAGGTACTGGAGCATCTCATCGAGTTCGATCGTGCCATCGACCACTCGATCCGCGGCACAGTCAGTGACGCCATCGACGAACGCTTCGGTAAGCACGCTGAGTCCGTTGGGGCCGGCCTGCGATTCTTCATCGGGGCGGCAGCCCAGGATGACGTGTACATCGCGCATCTCGGTGGACTGGGGTGCAAACGTCTTGTCGCCGCGGCAGCAGTCGAGCATCAGCACTCGCACCAGGGCCTTGCTCTCCGCCAGCATCTGCTTGATGACGGGAATCGGGAAGGCTCCATCGTTCATCAGAATGAACGATTCGCCGTTGACTGAGCCGCCGTGTGAGCTCATGTAGACCAGAATCTGGTCATCGTGGCCGGCCTTCTGGCAGATACGAAGCAGTTCCGCGTTCGCCATGTTGATGGTGGGCTTGTCACCCGCGGCGCCATCCACGAGCGTGGTGCACTCATACCCGACTTTCTCGAGTACGGCGTGCATGGCCCGGGCATCGAAGCGACACTGAGAGAGCTCGGTCTGCTTGACACCATCGAACTCGGCCTGCCCCACACCGATGATGAGGGCGTAGCGTTTGCCGGTGGCGACGACTTTGCGTGCGGCGGGGGGGAGCTGGTGCTCGCCGTCATCCTGCTTGGGCGGAATGTTCAGCCGCAGCGAGTCGTAGATGCTCGTGGAGGAGGGCGGATTGGAGGCTGGAGTCTCCTGCGCAGTGGCGAAGGTGCAGGCGAGAGCCGACGCGAGTAGGAGAGTCCGGGGAGTCATGATGGGTGATTGTATCGGTGCGATCGGAGGATGGAACTCGCCGCGTGGTAAAGCCAAGGCGAGTGCATTGTCTGCCGCTTGACAGAACCTGCCGCATTTCGCTGCTCCCCAGTCATTGCAGTGGCGAAGTGTCAACTCCAGAATCGACGCCTGTCATCCCCCTCTGCCGCCCGACAGGGCGCACGATCGTTGCCGGAGGCGCAGCGACGCTTTGGGAGCCAGCCACCGGAGAAAGGCCAATCGCCCAGTCTTTTCCATTCTTCCCGCCCGGCTGAGGGCGAACCCACCGCCCTCTCCTCCGGGTCACCTCGCGACAATCCACGCGAACGCAACGCTCGTCCGCCCTCAGCCGGGCGGAACACCGAAGAAAACAAACTCCTGCAACAGCCGCCGTCCGGTGGCTTGCTCGCCCAAGGCGGCTCGCCGCGCCACCGGCAACGGTCGTGCGCCCAAAGCGGGCGAAGACACTACAGGCAAAAACATAGGGCCCCCGGGGCCCC
>JBILUL010000084.1:0-20452 GCA_044371005.1 Phycisphaerales bacterium
ACAACGCTTGAATGGCACGTAGAAGCGGCTGCTCTGAGCCGCATCTGCGTGCTTCCTACCCGGCGCGTGGAAGTGAGAGATCAACGTCGCGGGTGTGAAGCACGCAGCAGCCCCAGAGCGGTCTGCTACGTGCCATTTCACGCGAAGAACAACGCTTGTATGGCACGTAGAAGCGGCTGCTCTGAGCCGCATCTGCGTTCTTCCTACCTGGCGTGCGGAAGTGAGAGATCAACGTCGCGGGTGTGAAGCACGCAGCAGCCCCAAAGCGGTCCGCTACGTGCCATTTCTGCCGAGGCCATTTCACGCACCGAACATCGCATCAAACGCCTTGCCATGGATGCGGTCGGCCATCGCCGGTCCATCGGCGAACGCGCGGGTGACGAATTCCATCATCACGCCGGCATTCACTTCCAGCACCGTGGGGCCATCGGGCGCGATGAGCACATCCACACTGCCGAAGCGAAGATTCAGCGTCTTTGCTCGCGACGACGGCGTGCCGCCATTGGAGCCGCTGCCACCGCGAGCAATAATGACGCACCCGGTCCTGGCACCGTGATGATGGCTGTGTAGGAAGTGTTGGTGGTGGAGTCTGCAAGGTAGACGCCCCAATACTTGCCATTGTCGGTCACGCTCCGGATCGATGCGACGTACTGGTTCCGCGGAATCTGGATCCCTTGCATGATGAAACAGTCCGCGGCAGGGATCATGCCCGACTCGGCCGTCCAGATCCACCAAAAGCTGCCCATCGAACTTACTGGCTTGCCCTGACCCGCTGCGATCCGGCCACCATCGGCAATGAAATACCCGACCGAGTCATACCAATCATCTACCAGCGTCTGGGGCGGTTCATTGACATCCCGCCAGATCGCCGCGATGCTTCGCCTTCCATCCGCGGACCCTGTCGCGCCGACAATTGCCGATCCATCGGCCGTGACGTCGAAAGCGCCATCAGTGGAGACATTTGGAACAATGCCGCGGAGGAACTGATAACCCCTGGACTCGGTCCACACAAACGCGCTGCCAAGATTCGCAGCAATCATGCCAACTGCCATGCTGCCATCGGCGGTGATGGCCTTGAACTCGGTATAAGCGCCGCCGGGGCGAGGAATGCTCCTGCGGCCCTCGGTCGGCGACCATGTGAACACCTGCGAGGCGTAACGCGCGCCGCTGGGAAGCTGCTTCCAGTCCATGCCGAACACTCGCTGCCCATCAGCAGTTATCAGAGAGGCGGTCGAGTTGCTGTACCCCGTGATACTTCCTAGATACACCGGCGCCGCGCCGATCCCTGGCATGTAGAATGCCTGCAGGTTCGCACTGCTTTGACTCGGTCTTGCGCCCCCGACAAACATGTTGACGGCATCGTTGCAGGCATTGATGCCGTTCGACCCGGCAAACGTGCGAACCGGCTGCGACTGTGCGTCGTGCTCAAGGCGCGAATACCTGTTTTCGAGAGGGCTGACACCGAATGCCCAACCCAAAACGCGAGTCCCATCATGATTGACAAAGATCGGAGTGTTGAGGGTCCCGCTAGATCGCTCCAGTACGTTGATCCCGAACGGGTAAGAGCCGCCCGTGGCAAAACTCGCCGCAACTCCCACGACGACAGGAAACGCACTTGCCAGTACTGATCGAAACCCTTGCATCACTGCACCTCCATGGAATAGGCTTCGAAGAATGCGCTGACATCTGCCTCGATGACCAAGCCGTCCTGATCAAGATCGGCGGCCGGTTCATTGGCCGCCGCATCCGTGGCGAACACCATAATGTCGATCTCGTTCACCTCGCCGCTGCGGTTCGCATCCGCAACGGGCGGGGGCAAGGCGGTCTGGGCAGGTGGCACCTGAGCTTGCCCAGGAAGACCCGCAAAGGACAACGCCACGAACAAACGGCCAAAGTTTATCGGAATGAGCTTGAAGATAAATACCCCTTCGCGAATGCTATTGGAGCACCTCGTATTGGTGTGAAGCAACTGTTTTTGATGCTAACGGTTCCTGGGAGTCGTGTCAAGCCGATTTTCGGACTTCATGGGCGGGCATCGCGTTGTCGAGTCGCCTCTGCTTGCCCGGCAATGTGACGGCATCGCAATGTGAACTCAGGCCTGGGACACGATGCTTGGTGTGAAGCACGCAGCAGCCCCAGAGCGGTCTGCTACGTGCCATTTCACGCGAAGGACAACGCGTGAATGGCACGTAGAAGCGGCTGCTTTGAGCCGCATCTGCGTGCTTCCTACCCGGCGTGCGGAAGTGAGAGATCGACGTCGCTGGTGTGAAGCACGCAGCAGCCCCAGAGCGGTCTGCTACGTGCCATTTCACGCGAAGAACAACGCTTGTATGGCACGTAGAAGCGGCTGCTTTGAGCCGCATCTGCGTGCTTCCTACCCGGGGTGCGGAAGTGAGAGATCGACGTTGCGGGTGTGAAGCACGCAGCAGCCCCAGAGCGGTCTGCTACGCGCCATTTCTGGCGATGCCATTTCACGCACCGAACATCGCATCAAAGGCCTTGCCATAGATGCGATCGGCCATCGCCGGTCCATCGGCGAACGCGCGGGAGACAAACTCCATCATCACGCCAGCATTCACTTCCAGCACCGTGGGACCATCGGGCGTGAGCAGCACATCCACACTGCCGAAGCGAAGGTTCAGGTGCTTCGCCGCGGCGGTCGCCAATGCCAGCGCCTCGGGGTACTCCACCGGATTCACCAGCTTCGCGCTGGCACCCTGGCCCAGGTTGTGGCGCCAGTTGAGCAGAAAAGTCGAGCCCTTGGCCGGCACCTGCGCGAGGGCCTGCACCGAATCAGGCTCAAGATTCTCGATCATGCGGCGATAGCGACCGCCCAGTCCTGGCTCCCCGGCCTGAGCCGCGAGCAACTCGAGTGCAGTTCGAACACCATCGCCCACCACACTCGGCCGGACCTTCGAGAACGCAAGCTCACACACCCCATCGAGCAGAACAAAGCGAAGTTCGGTCGCTGCCTCAACATGTGGCGACAAGGCCAGCGAAGTACTCTGCGCGAACAGGGTGTAGGTGGCCTGTTCGAGGTCGAATGGGGAACGAATCCGCATGACGCCGCGGCCGCCGGTACCTGCATTCTCCTTGAGCACTGCATCCCAGCCGAACTGCTCGCACAGATCCATCATCGCCTTCCAGTTGCCCGCGTGCGGGGCATAGCGGGCCATGGAAGGGTGCAGGAAGAGGTGGTGGGGCACATGCCTCAGCGACGCCGCGGCGAGGATCTCGCTCGTTGCCGACTTATCGCATGCCAGCTGATGCGTCGCCGCGGAGTTGAGATCAAGGCTGTAGCCATAGGCGTGGCGGACCGTCGCGCCCTTGGTGAAGCGGATGATCCAGCCCTTGCCGATGACTTCAACGTGAATGCCGCGCTGCGAGGCAAGATGCCGCAGCGTGTGGACGAACTGGCGATCGTCGTTCTGCACACCCATATTCAGCACATCGTCATGCCGCCATCGACGCAGATGGTCTGGCCCGTGAGGAACCCGGCCTCATCGCTCGTGACATACGCCACTGCTGCCGCGATATCGTCGCCGGTGCCAAGCCGCTTGATGGCCATCAGGCCCGTCACATGATCCTTCACTTCCTGCGGCAGGTTGTGGGTCATGTCCGTCTCGATGAAGCCCGGAGCAATCACGTTCGCGGTCACGCCCTTGGAGCCAAGTTCGCGGGCGATGGTCTTGGTGAGGCCCATGAGCCCCGCCTTCGCCGCGGCGTAGTTGGCCTGTCCGGCATTGCCCACCACGCCCGACGTCGAGCTGATATTGACGATGCGGCCGAAACGGTTCTTCATCATCGCACGAGCCGCGGCACGGATCGCGACAAACGCCGAAGTCAGGTTGGTATTGATCACCACATTCCAGTCGTCATCGCTCATGCGAAGGGCCAGGCCGTCCTTGGTGATGCCGGCGTTGTTGACGAGGATGTCGAGGCGGCCGTGCTGGTCGGAGACGGCAGTGATCGCCGCGGCGAAGGCCGTGGCATCAGCGATATCAATCGCGACGACGCTGGCGGATCCGCCGGCAGCTTCAATGGCTGCCTTGACTTCATTCAAGGGTCCTTCGCTGCGGCTCATGAGGACGACGTGGCGGCCGTCGCGGGCCAGTCGCATGGCAATGGACTTGCCGATGCCGCGTGAGGCTCCGGTGACAACGGCAACGCGCTTGATGGCAGGGGTCGACATGATGCAAGGTCTCCAAGGTGCGAGCTCGGCAAAGGGGGCTGGCTCGCGGGTGAAAAGTCGGGCGGGCCGTTAGGCCCGCCCGGCAGAGTGAAGTCAAAGGGTGTTCTGAGTGACGCGACTTAGCCGCCGCTGCGGCTGGGGGTGTTCGGCGCAGGCGCGGTGCCCGGCACCTTGCCGGTGGCCTTCTGCCGCACGATGCGCTCACCAACGCCCGTGACGTTGGACATGAACTGAAGGACCTGATCGTCGGTCACGCTGCTGCCCTTGAGAGACTGCAGTGCAACGAAGACAGGTGCGTAGAACTCGTCGGCCAGGGCCGTGCCACCCTTGAGAGCGGTCTTTCCTTCATCAGAAAGCTGACCGATCGTGCCCGAAGTTTTGACGAACGCAGCGGTGATAGCCGCAAGCGTGGTGGGGTCTGGTTCCGTTCCGCCGGCTTCAGCGATTCGGCGGGCGCATTCTCTGTAGACGTAGAAGGCAATCTTGCCCTGAACGATCGGGTCTGAGGCCCCCGCGGCGGCTGGTGCAGCTGCGGGCGTGCCTGCGGTTGCAGCCGCAGTCTCACCACCGGCTTCGCGATCAAACTCGCTGGCGCGGCGCTTCTCGCCAGCCGGAGCTTCAACACCCTTGAACTTCCAGGCATCGCCTGCTTTGACGGCTTCCCAGCCGAGCAGATATGCACCGGTCGGATCCTGAACGGCGAGCTGGATGGTCGCGCCGGTCGAAGCGCCCGAGCCGCCAGGTCCGCCGCCGGGACCGCCAGCAGTCAGGTCATTGAAGGCGACGACGCGCACGGCTTCGATCTTGGCGGTGCCAGCTTCCCAGCCACCGCTGCTCGTGAGGGCATCAAGGTCAGCCTTCGCATCCGCCGTCAGCATGCCGCTGAGCTTCGTGGCATCGCCCTTGGCGATCGTGTCGGCCAGAGAGATGATGGCCTTGGCGAGCGACTCGTCGGTGGGGGCGTAGGCCTGACCGAAGTGGACGCGGGCGTCGGGCTTGGCCGACTGCAGCACGGGCTTGATATCGATCGGGTCAGGGCTCTTCGGCGGCGGCGGCGGCGGCGGCGGGGGCGGCGGAGGAGCCTTCTTCTCTTCGCAACCGACCATGGCCGGCATCGCGATGAGAGCCATCGCTGCGGTGCAGAGGGAGAATGCCGTCGTCAGGGAGATCCCAGCCGCGGCGATGGTGCGTGTAAGGGTTTTATGGGGTGTCATTGCTGGCAACTTTGATGTTCTTGTCGATCCGACGCATCAGCCCCATCAGGGTCTTGCCCGGGGCCACTTCAATGTAGTCCGCCTGACCGCCCGGAAGGGCATTGGCGGCCAGATACACGCACGATTGTGCCCAGCGGACGGGGCTGGTCAACTGCTCAACCAGAAGCCGCCGGATGCCCGCCGCGTCATTGCCGTGGGGCTGTGCGGTGACATTCGCAATCACGCGGCAGCGGGGTGCGTGAAACGCCGTCTTTTCCAGAGCCTCACCCAGCCGTGCCGCGGCTTGCGCCATCAGGGGCGAATGGAACGCCCCGGCCACCGCCAGCAGCGAACTGCGAAGGCCCATCTCAGTGGCCACGCCAGCAGCCCGCTCACAGGCCGCCTTGTGCCCAGAGAGCACAATCTGACCCGGAGCGTTGAAGTTGGCACAGACCAGAACCTGGTTGTCGCGGGCCTTGGTGCAGATCTCGGCGGCCTGTTCATCGGTGGCCCCGATCAGTGCGATCATGCCGCCACCGCCCCCTGCGCGGGCTTCAGGGCTGTCCGCTGCATCCTGCATCGCTCTGCCGCGGAGCGTCACAAGTTCGAGGCCATCCTCGAAGCTGACGGCACCGGCGATGTGCAACGCGGTGTATTCACCCAGCGAGAGGCCAGCGGTCGCCGCGAGCGGTTCATCGCCCGCACCCATCCCGTTGCGGGCCTGCAGCGCACGCCAGCAAGCCACGCTGGTCACATAGATGGCCGGCTGGCTCACATCGGTCTGATTCAGTCGTTCAGCCGGGCCTTCAAAGCACAAGGAGGTCAGCGAAGCGCCCAGCCGATTGCCCAGAATGCGATCGGCCTGTTCGAAGACGGCGCGGGCATCGGCGGAGGCATCGAACCAAGCCTTGCCCATCGTCACTGCCTGTGCGCCCTGCCCAGGGCAGAGTACCACGGTATTGATTGCCATAGGCCCGATGGTAGGAGAGACTCGGTCGGGTTTGGTGTCTTGCGCAGGGTGCCGACTTTGGTCGATGCAGATTCTCCATGCCGCGGGCTGGGTTCGTGCCCTACGGTTGTTTGTCGGATCCTTTCACCCACACAGCGATTCTCGCACCCACCCGGCATGACCACAGGATCAGAAGGCTTTGTGCAGCGGACGCAGCGTCTCAAAGGCGACCTTGTCGCCCAGGGGCGGCGTGTGCAGGCTGTCCTTGAGGCAGCGTTCGATGCGATCTTCAACTCGAGCATCGAGCGAGCGGGATGGGTGAAGACCCAGGACGATGTGATTGATGCGGTGGATGTGGAGTTGGAGCGGGCGTGTGTGCAGTTGCTGGCCGATGCGACCAAGCGCGACCATCAGGACGCCGCGGAACTGACGGCCGAGGAACTCCGGGCCGTCCTCACCATCGTCAAGGTGAACAACGAATACGAGCGGACGGCCGATGTCGCCGTCGAACTCGCGGAGATGGTGCTGGCGGCCAAGATCGGTGTCGCGGCGGGGCATGCCTTTCCGGACACATTCCGCGTGATGGCCAACAGCGTCGTGGGCATTGTCCGCGATGTGAATACGGCGGTATCCCGGGACGACCCGCGGCTTGCCAACATCGTGCTGCAGAGCCAGCACGCCGTCACAGCCTTCAAGGATGCGCTGCTCCGAGATAGTGAGCAGAAGCTGGTCCGGGGTCTCATGTCTGCTGATTTTGCCTTTGCCGTGCACGAAGTTGCGACGGCCTGCGAGATCATCGCCGATCACTGCACCAACATCGCGGAACAGGTGATCTACCTGACGACCGGCGCGATCGTTCGTCATGGGCTCAACTCCTGGGAGAAGGTCGAGCAGGCGGACTGACGGCCCGGGAGGGTGTCGGTGGCACGCCGCGTCCCCCGGTGCTGGAACTGTCACAGGTCCGGTAGGTGGCGGGGATCGACGGGTTGAGAGGATTGGGGGTCTTGTGGTGGTGGAAGAGTGCGGATCGCTCGCTACCCTTGTCCATGCCCATTCGCCCCGCGTACACCGCCAAGATTGACTACCTGTCCATCCTTGACGAGAACGGCGTTCTCGATGAGTCCCTTGCCAAGGACACGCTCAAGGATGAAGAAGTGCTGGAACTCTACCAGTACATGTGCCGCTGCCGCGCCCTCGACGAGACTGCATTCAAGCTGCAGCGTTCGGGCCGCATGGGCACCTATCCGCAGAACAAGGGACAGGAAGCCGCGGCTATCGGCTCCGGTTACGCTGCCAAGCGCGGCGTTGACTGGCTCGTTCCCTGCTACCGCGAGAACGCAGCACTGTGGATGCACGGCCTCCCGATGCACTACGTCCTCCTGCACTGGATGGGCGATGAACGCGGCAACCAGATCCCCGAGGGCGTGAAGATGACGCCCCTGTGCATTCCCATCGGCACGCAGATGCTGCACGCCACCGGCATTTCGTGGGCGATGAAGCTTCAGAAGATTCCCGCGGTCGCTGTCACGTACTTTGGCGACGGCGCCACGAGCGAAGGCGACTTCCACGAAGCAATGAACTTCGCCAGCGTCTTCCAGACGCCGACGGTCTTCTTCTGTCAGAACAACCACTGGGCGATTTCGGTGCCCCGCGAGAGCCAGATGGCTAGCGAGACGGTCGCTCAGAAGGCGATTGCTTATGGCATGCCGACGATCCAGGTGGACGGCAACGACCTGTTCGCAGTCTTCAAGGCAAGCCGCGAGGCGATTGAGCGGGCCCGCGCTGGCGGCGGCCCTTCCTTCATCGAGGCCGTGACCTATCGCCTGGCCGACCACACGACCGCCGATGATGCCCGTCGCTACCGCGATGTGGCTGAGGTCGAGGCGTGGGTGGGCAAGGACCCCGTGATTCGTCTTCGCAAGTATCTCACGAACAAGGGTCTGTGGAGCGATGCGAAGCAGGCTGAGCTGGATGAAGGCGCCAAGACGATGGTGTCGGATGTGGTGCGTGCGGCAGAGGGCATTGCCAAGCCTGCCGTGACGGACATCTTCGACTACACGTACGCGACGATTCCTCCGGAACTCGAAGTGCAGCGTCGGACGATGCGGACGCACTCGCTGGGTCAGATGCCCGATCAGGTCGGGCTTTCGTCTCACTGAGTCGTTGGTTGATGCCCGGCCATGCCGGGCATTCAAGGGTGAAATCGTACCAGGTCAGATGAACTCCACTTTCGCGCCTGTCGGCGGCGACGAGCGAATCAAGAGAAGAGCAATCAATGTCCAGCACTGCAGCAGCTTCAGTCAAGGAACCCTTCAACCCCAAGCTTCGTCGCCGCGTCGATGAGGCGACGGGCCAGCAGCTCATCGAGTGCAATCTCGTTGAAGCGATCACGTACACGCTTTCACAGGAAATGGATCTCGATCCGCGGGTGATCTGCCTGGGCGAGGACGTGGGCGTCAACGGCGGCGTCTTCCGCGCCACCGATGGCCTGCATGCTCGCTTTGGCGAGAACCGTGTCGTCGATTCGCCGCTGAGCGAGTCGGGCATCATGGGTGCGGCAATCGGTCTTGCGATGGGCGGCATGCGGCCGATTCCTGAGATTCAGTTCGAAGGGTTCCTGGGGCCGGCGTACGACCAGCTCTGCAACCACGCCGCTCGCTACCGCACGCGCAGCCGCGGTGCGATTCCGATTCCCATGGTGGTTCGCGTGCCTGTTGGCGGCGGCATCCATGCTCCCGAACTGCACAGCGATTCGCCCGAAGCGATTTATGCGCATCAGCCCGGTCTGAAGGTCGTGATGCCTTCGACTCCCGAGGATGCCAAGGGCCTGCTCGCCGCGGCGATTGCCGACCCTGACCCGGTGGTCTTCTTCGAGCCCAAGCGCGTCTACCGCCTGCCCACCCGCGAGTGGATCCCCGAGGAGCGCTACACGCTGCCTATCGGCAAGGCCAAGGTGATCAGCGAAGGCACGGATCTGACGCTGGTCACGTGGGGCGCGAGCGTCTATCAGGCACTCGCGGCGATCGATGCGCTGCCCGAAGATGTGAGCGTCGAGCTCATCGACCTTCGGACCATCAGCCCGTTTGATCGCGACACGATCATCCAGAGCGTGCAGAAGACCGGTCGTTGCGTGATCGTGCACGAGGCCCCCAAGACCGCGGGCTTCGGTGCTGAGATCTCCAGCGTCGTCCAGGAGAACTGCTTCCTGTACCTCAAGGCGCCGGTGCAGCGTGTTGCCGGGTTCGACACGATCATGCCGTACTACAAGCTGGAACTGGACTACCTGCCCGACAGCAAGCGGATCGTTGAAGCGGTGCAGCAGACGCTCGCGTACTGATCCACCTGGCAGTTTGACTTCCAGCCACGCACTTTGCGGGCTCATCGGTCCGGCGTTCTGCTCGGATGCGATGAGCGACTCTCTCCACAGACAGTTTCCTTCCAATCGGTAACTCACATGGCTCACCAGACCTCATCCGATCCGAATGTCTTCATCCTTCCCGACCTTGGCGAAGGCGTGCACGAAGCTGAACTGCTCAAGTGGCGAGTGACTGAAGGCCAGACCATCAAGGAACTGGACATCCTGGCCGAGATGGAAACCGACAAGGCCGTGGTTGAAGTTCCCAGCCCTCGCGCGGGAACGATCAAGATCCTCCACGGCAAGGAAGGCCAGATCATCAACACCGGTGCGCCGCTGGTGACGTATGAAGGCGGCGCGGCGGCTCCTGCCGCGGCGAAGCCCGCTCCGGCCAAGGCCCCCGCACCCGTGGTCGATGACATCCCCGAGCCCACCGCCGAACGCGAAGATGCTGGCACGGTGGTGGGGTCGCTGATTGCTATTCCCGGCACCGAAAACACGGGCAAGGCCCTCGCCACTCCCGCGGTTCGTCGCCTGGCGAAGGAACTGGGTGTGAACATTGATGCCGTGGGCGGCACGGGTATTGGTGGTCGCGTGACGGAGAAGGATGTTCGTGGTGCCGCGGCTGGCGCAAAGGCCAAGCCCGCTCCCGCATCCGCGGCTGCTCCCGCGGCCCGTCCTGCAGCCCCCGCAGCCCCTGCTACGCGGCCTGCGCCCGTTGCAGCAGCTCCGGCAGCTCCTGCTCCCCGTGCACCAGCCCCTGTCTTCGAAGCCGGCGCAGAGAGCCTGCGGGTGCCTTTCCGTGGCGTGCGTCGCACGATTGCGAACCGTCTGCGTGAGAGCGTCAATCAGGCTGTGCACTTCACGGTGATGGATGAGGCGGATGTTTCCGCGCTGGATTCGCTGCGTCGCAAGCTTGCCGCGGCGAGTGGTGAGAAGGTTTCGTTCCTTCCGTTCGTTGCCAGTGCGGTCTGCCGCGTGCTTGGGCAGGCCCAGTTCCGGGCACTCAACGCGACCGTGGATGAGAAGCCCGGTGACGCGTCCTACGAGTCGAGCATCGTGCAGCATCGCAGTGTGCACCTTGGCATCGCGACGGATACGGACAATGGTCTGATGGTCCCGGTGATGCGCGATGCGGATCGCCTGGGCGTGCTGGAGATCAGCCGGAGCATTTCGGCGCTGGCGGACGCGGCTCGCAATCGCACGGCTTCGCGTGAACAGCTGGTGGGTTCGACGTTCACGATCAGCAATGTGGGCAGCCACGCTGGCCGGTTCGCGACGCCGATCATCAACTATCCGGAAGTGGGCATCCTGGCGGTGGGCCGTGGCCGCGAGGGCATGGTTGTGAACAAGGGTTCATTCCGTGTTGGCCTGCTGTTGCCGCTGTCGCTGGCGTGTGATCACCGCGTCGTCGACGGTGCCGCGGCGGCGCTGGCGTTGGCCGAGATCATCCGCCTGCTGCAGGATCCTGAGCAGTTGATGGCACCGGCGAAGTGATCGTCGGCGATCCGCACAATGTGAGTTGACGCGCATTCGTAGCGTGGGCCCTCGGCTGTGAACTCTTGATGCGCTGTCGAGGGTTCGCCGCGAGGTGGCTGTGTCTGCGCGGTGCATGAACCCGATTCAACGTCCCTGGTCGATCGCACGTTGGGAATGCGGGATGGAGTCGAGCGTACAGTCTCTGGTCGTGGGCGACTGTTGCTCGGTGTGGAGTGCTGCTGTGGGAACCCCCCGCAGCTCCTGCAGGCTGGACATCTCGGCACTGCCGAATGCGGGGTGTTCTCCGATGAAGGATGGGAGCTGACGCTTCTGGATTGACTCGTTCAGGCGTGTTCGTGATTGTGGCGGGACTTGCATGAGCGACTCACAAGACTCTGCCATTTCAGCACTTCTCAGCCGGATTCGAAGTGGCGATTCACACGCGACGGCGGAACTGCTTGATATTGCCTACAACCAGCTTCGCGGCATTGCGGGCAACTTGTTTGCCGACCAGCAAGCCGAGCACACGCTGCAGCCGACGGCACTTGTGAACGAGGTGTGTCTGCGGCTGTTGAAGTCGCCTAAGCACGAGTGGAATGATCAGCAGCATTTCTACCGGGTTGCTGCGCGCGCGATGCGGCAGTTGCTGGTTGATCATGCTCGGGCGAGGGGTACACAGAAGCGAGGTGCGGGCAATGTTCGGGTTGCCTTGGAGATGTCGAACGTGCCGGCGCAATTCCTTGAGGTGGATCTGGTGGCGCTGGACGACACACTCGCCAAGCTGGCCGCGATGGATAGTCGACTTTCCCAGATATTTGAGTTGCGCTTCCTTGTCGGGCTTTCCGTTGAGAGGACGGCAAGTGTTCTGGACGTCTCGGCTCGAACCGTGGAGCTGGACACGCGCCTGATCCGTGCTTGGATGTTGCGCGAGTTGTACGGGTGATTGATCGGCCCAGCATGAACAGCGACGAATTCGCCAAACTGCGAGAGATATTCCATCGCTGCTGCGAGGTACCCAAGGATCAGCAGGAGGCTGCGCTGGATCTGGCCTGCGAGGGCAACGAAGAACTCCGGTCCATGGTGAGGGACCTGCTGCAGGCTGAATCGCAGCACGAATCGATGGTTGAAGCGGGGAGCGATCAACTCGCGAAGCAGTTGCTCAAGTTGGAGATGACCGACCGTGCTGATCACGCGGATCACGCGGAGCAGATGCCTCTGCAGATCGGGCCGTACAAGGTCATTCGGGTCCTGGGCGAGGGTGGGATGGGGGTTGCGTACCTCGCTGAGCAGTCGAATCCTCAGCGGGAAGTTGCGATCAAGGTGCTCAAGGCGGGTGTGGTTTCAGCGAGCATGCGATCGCGATTTGCCCGCGAAGTGCGGGTGCTCGGTCGTCTGTCGCACCCGGGCATTGCCCGCATCCTTGAGGCCGGGTTCGCCCAGACGCCACACGGGCCGTTGTCGTACTTCGCCATGGAGTATGTTGCCGGGTCGCGGATCACGACCTTTGCGCAGGAACACTCGCTTGATGCACGGGCAAGACTTGAATTGATCGCCAAGGTTGCCGATGCGGTTCAGCACGCGCACTCGAGCGGCATCATTCACCGCGATCTGAAGCCGGCGAACATCGTTGTGAAGGGTGTTTCCAGCGATGCCAAAACAGGCGGGACCACACGCACAGGCGAGACGAGCGGACCGACACCGGTCATTCTCGACTTTGGCGTTGCTCGCATGCTCGATGCTGAAACAGGGGATTCGGACCAGGTTGCACGGACAGCGATGACCGAAGCCGGAGTCCTGATCGGAACCATCGGCTACATGAGCCCGGAGCAGTTGGCGGGGGGTACGGAAGGGATCGACGCCCGGACTGACATCTATTCGCTGGGAGTGCTGCTCTTTGAACTGCTGGCAGGGAGGGCACCGTTTGAACTCCAAGGCAAGCCAGTTGCCGAGGCTGCTCGAATTGTTCGGGATGAGGAGCCGCGTTCGCTGGAGGCACGGGGTGATTGGTCGATTCGGGGCGTTGTGGTCGATGGGGAGATCAGGACGATCGTGCAGCACGCGATGTCGAAGGACAGGGATCGTCGATATGCAACCGCCGCCGCGTTCGCGGACGATGTCCGGCGTTACCTGGCGGATCAACCCATCCTTGCAAGGCCTGCAACGCTTTCGTATCAGCTTTCGAAGTTCGCGAAGCGTCATCGGTCGTTCGTGGGTGGGACGCTGATTGCGCTGCTGGCTCTGGTGGTCGGGCTGGGCGTCAGCATCGCCCTCTATGTCCGGGCAGAGCATCAGCGTGCACGCGCGGACGAGCGAGAGAAGCGAGCCTCATCACTGCAGGAGTTCATGGTCGAGAATCTGCTGAAAGCGCCAGCGCCGGACCGGCTTGGTCAGGACGCGACGATGATCGATGCGCTGCTCGCGGCGCGGGAGGAACTCGACGCTCGTTTCGAGGAGCAGCCACAGCTCGAAGGCGATGTGCGTGCCTCGCTCGCAGATGTACTCGGGACGATCGGAAAAGTCGATGAGAGTGTGGAGGAGTGGGAGAAGGTGGTCGCGCTGCTCGAACGTACCCGTGGGCCAGATGACGAGCAGACCGTCTCCGCCCTCATTGATCTGGCGGCGACAACCATGCTCGCGCAGAAGCCCAAGAAAGGAGCGGAGCTTGCCGCGGATGCTCTTGCCCGCGCGCGCAAATCGCAGCCGATGCAACAGCTGCTCGTCATTCGGGCGCTCACGCAGGTCGGCCGCGCTGACAAGAACCGCGCCGCCTACGGTGCGGCTCGCAAGCCGTTGCGGGAAGCACTCGAAATCGCTCTGCAGGATCCCGAGAGGTTCCGCAGCAATGTGATGTCACTGCAATGCTCGATCATGGAGTGCGAGCAGGGCATGCGCCGCCCCGAGGCGGCGCTTGAGATGAACAGGCTCATCACCGAGCAGCTGCGCCAAAGCAACCTGCAGGATGACGATCGAGTGCACACCGTTCTCGCGCTGATCACGAACAACGTTGCAAACAAGCGGGTTGCCGAAGCGGTGGTGCTCGCCGACGGAGTGGCGCCGTTGATCGAGACGGCGATCCCCATCACACGTCGGGGCTTTTGCTATCGGGTCCTGGTGCGGGCGTATCTGGCCGCGTCTCGATACGAAGACGCCGAGCGTTTCGCGTTGCTGACCCACGCGTGCTTCGAGCGTCTCTATCCGAAGCTGAACGTGCAGATCGAGTGGGCCACCGGGCTGCTGATCGATGTCTACAGCGTGTGGCCGGGGCATGAATCCCGCGTGGTCGAGTGGGCCACGCGAGCGGCCGTGTATCGTCTCATGCTCTCGGCAAGCGAGAACTCCAATGTTGACGGTGCCACGCGGTACTCACTGAGGAAGATCACGCAGCTCCAGAACGCACTCGCAAAGACCGTTGCTCCGGCAACTCCCGCCGATTGCCTGGAGCTGCTCTGGCAACGCAGCGACGAACTCGCCCCGGCTCGCCACCCGCGCCGGGCCTGGTTCTTCACAAACTTCGCCCTGGCGGGCAAGGCATATGGCCTTCAAATCCACTTCGATGAGGCGTTGGCAAAGGCCGAAGAGTCGCTGCCTGACGCGGTTCATCCAGAGCGGGTTCGGGCGACGATCGGGTCTGCTCGGGAGAAGTGAATCCTGGGTCACTGCCGCTGCGCGCAGCCGGGGGCGGGCGACTCGTGCCAACCGTGATGGCACCCATGTGAACTGGCGTGGACGCGACGGGCAACAGGCGTAGGCCATTTGCATCGGCAGTCTGCACAGTCCAAAAGCAAATATGCGGAAATGACTGCGCCTCCCTCCGTGGATCACGTTATTGACTGCAACGGATTGCAGCATGGATGAGGTCGTCATCTGTGCGGCAGACGGTCAGCTGGTTCAAGACCCGGAGAGTTCGAACATGCAATACCTGAATCACACGCAACGATGCAGCGGCTTCCTGACCATGGCATGGCTCCTGCCCGGCCGGGCCTTGCGGATGCTGCACGTGGCACTGGCGCTTGCAGTTGCGACCGTCATTTCTTCGACGGCACAGGCGCAGGTTTGCAGCACCGCCGTGGGCGGCATCATCATCGTTGATACCTGCTGCTTCAAGGAGCAGCCGCTGGGCCACGTCTTTTCATGCGAGGGGAGCGTGGGTATCGTCCGGTTGCAGGCGGAGTTCCTTGGCGCCCTGCCCAACGGATTTCTTGAATCGAATGTCGTGACATGGCAGTGGGAAAAGCAGGCCGCGGATGGTACATGGAACGCCTACGGCGCGGAGTATCAGACTGGCGGAGGTGCGGATCTGATCGGGTACCTGGACATCACACCCGGTCAGCCTGTCTACGCGGGCAACTACCGATGCAAGTTCAATGAGCTCTACAACACCGATCGACCGACGTATCTTCCGTGCGGCGTCAAGTACTCCGCGACGGCGACCGTCGTGGTTGAGGAAAGACCAGGGGCACTCTACATCTCATCCGTCGATCAGACGATCTGCCCGGGCGGCAGTTATTCATTGATGGTGAACGGGCCAGTTCCGGACTCGAACAACTCGTATCAATGGTATCGCGACGGCGTCGCCATCAGCAATGGCACTTCCTACTCCGGCGCCACGAGCAGGGAACTTCTCTTCAGCAACGTCAACCAGACGCACCAGGCAGCGTATCACTGCGTTCTCATCCACGGGGGCACCTGCTACGTAAGTCGAACCTCCAATACCGTGAACATCACGGTGCAGCCCGCCGGCCCGACACTCACGTCCGTTCCCAACTCCACCTCAACAGAGACTTGTCCGGGAACCCCCGTAAGTCTTGGTCCTGTGGAAGCAACGGGCGTGGACTTTACCTATCAGTGGTACAAAGTGCTCTCACCCACGTCAAACCTGCCTCTTTCTGATGGGTTTCCCCTGGGAAATCAGACCCAGTTCAGCGGGACTGCTACGGGCACACTCACGATTTCGAACGCGGCTTCAAG
Organism: Phycisphaerales bacterium; assembly: GCA_044371005.1. Classification (GTDB taxonomy): domain Bacteria; phylum Planctomycetota; class Phycisphaerae; order Phycisphaerales; family UBA1924; genus UBA2402. The sequence continues at coordinate 16,137 of JBILUL010000084.1, forward strand.
TGCAGGCGGCGTCTACTTCTGCAAGGTTGCGGGGGTCTGCAGTTCGATTGACCGAGCCTACCAATGCACCGTCACGATTATCCCGGGCATTGAGTTCGATGAGTCCTTTGGAATCGATCCTGTAGTCTCCCCTGCTGGAACATTCTGCGAGGCGTATCCGCCCGCAACCGGCGTGTTCATTCGTGCACAAGCGACGTCGGCCACCGGGTCCCAGGTGTACTACAGATGGTACAAGAAGTCCGGGGCGAACTTCGTGCGCCTCTTCGATGGATGGCAAGCAGGCTCCGCTTCGTACATCACCGGCGCAAACACCAATCAGATCCAACTGGAAGACATCCGCACCACGGCATCGGGCGAGTATCGCTGCAGGGCGAGCACCGACCCGAACTTCAATCCCGCGTGCGGAACGGTGGATGGCAGGATCCAGACACTCACAGTCGTCAACTCGACATCAAGCATCGTCACCTATCCGCAAAACCTTCAACTGTGCCTGGGTTCGGAAGCGGTGTTCGCCGTTTCCGCCACGGGCAATCCGCGGTATGTCTGGTCCGGGCCTGCAGCCACGGGTGGATATGTGGTGCTCCAGGACGGCGTGCAGGCCGGGACCGGTACGGTCGTTTCCGGCGCCACGACCAATACACTGCGGCTGTCCGGCATTCACGCGGCGGACCTGGGCAGGTACAAGTGCGAGGTCTTGAACAGCTGCGGCTTCGGGGCCGGGGGCGTGGCGACCGCTGACCTGACCACCTTTGATGCTCCGGCCATCACTGCTCAGCCGCCGGCAACGATGTCGGTATGCGTCGGCAGCACCGCATTTGTGTCGGTCGGCGCCACCGGAAACGGACTTTCCTATCAGTGGATGCGCAACGGGGTCGATCTCACCCAGACCTCGACCTACAGCAATGTGAACTCCCCAACGCTGCTGGTCGCCATCGGCGCGAACTTCACCACCGCCAACTTCAGCTGCAGAATCACCGGGACGTGCACCAGCATCGTCAGCAATGCCACAAGCCTCTCTCGCAGCAGCCCGGTCGTGATCTCCACCCAACCCGTCGCCGTGTCGGGCTGCGCTGGGATCGACGCGAACTTCTCGGTTGCCATCTCGTCGGGAACCAACCCGACCTATCAGTGGCGCAGGAACGGAATCGCCCTGGTAGACGGCGACAGCATTTACGGCGCGAACTCCCCCTCGCTCACGCTCCTGACCGTCGGTTCTGCCAGTGCTGGCTACTACCGCTGCGATATCACCAACGCCTGCGGCGTGGTCGCCTCCAATGTCGTGGCGTTGGATATCCAATCACCAGTCGTCATCACCCCGCCCGCCGCCCAGTCGGCATGCACCGGCGGCACCATCTCCTTCACCGTGGAAGCCTCGGGTTCAAACCTTTCCTTCGCATGGCGCAACGGAAATCTGACGGTGATGACGCCCGGCACCAAGGCCAATGGCACCGTGGTGACGATCACGAACTCGGCCAACTCCAGCACGATGACGATGACCAATACGCAGGATGCGGACATCGCCAACTTCTATCATGCTCGCATCACCAACAGTTGTGGCGCGATCTCCAGCCCAGCCGCGGCGGTCACGTTCAATCCTTCCGCCACGATCACGACGCATCCGCTGCCGCAGACTGTGTGTGCGGGCAGTCCCGCAAGTCTCAGCGTCTCTGCCTCAGGCGGGGCTGTGACCTTCCAGTGGCAGAAAGATGGCGTGAACATCGCCGACGGCGGCATCTATTCAGGCGTCACGACATCGGTTCTGAGCATCATCAACGGCCAGACGGGCGATTCGGGCTTGTACCGCTGCCGCGTGACCAATCTGTGCGGCACCGGGACCCTCAACAGCAACGCCGCCCAGGTGACTTTCAACCCGCTGGTGGTGATTACCGCACAGCCGGTGGCCCAACCGGTCTGTCTGGGGAGCAACGCATCGTTCAGCGTCACGGCGACCGGTGGACCATTCACCTACCAGTGGCAGAAGGACACGGTGAACATCGCCGGAGCGACTTCTTCAACGCTCAATCTCACCGGCATCAACGCGGCGAGTGTCGGCAGCTACCGCTGTCGAGTGACCAACAACTGCAACACCGTTACCAGTAGCGCGGCGGCGCTCACGATCAACACGCCCACGATCACCAATCAGCCGGATGCATTTGCGGGCTGTGCCGGCAGCAACGCCACCTTCACCATCACCGCGTCCGGTTCGAATCCCACTTACCAGTGGAAGAAGGGCTCCACAAACCTCGTTGACGGTGGGCGTATCTCCGGTGCCACGACGCGGATCCTCACGATTTCCTCGCTGGTGGCGGGAGACGCGGCAAGCAACTACAACTGCGTGGTGACGACTCCGTGCGGCTCGGTCACTACGAGCAACGCGGCCCTCACCATCAGCAATACGCCCCCGGTGATCACCACCCACCCTGTATCGCAGGACATTTGCACGGGCAGTTCCGCCATCTTCCGGGTCATCGCCAGCGGCTCCAATCTGAAGTATCAGTGGCAGAAGAACGGGGTCAACATGTCCGGCGAGACGAATTCCACCCTCTTTCTCGACCTTGGACCCATCGTCGGCACCTACCGCTGCATCGTCTGTAACGGCTGCGGCAGCGTGACCAGCAACTCGGCGACGCTCGCAATCTTCTCCCCGGTTGCAGTCACCATACAACCGGTCACCCAGACGGTGTGTGCGGGGCACGACGAAAATCTGAGCGTTTCCGCAAACAACGCACTCCTGTGGCAGTGGCAGAAACTGACTGCACCAAACGTCTGGACCAATGTGGTGGATGGCGGGAACGTCGCCGGCTCGAATGGTCCTACGCTCTATTTCGCTCTGATCACGACGGACAATGCCGGTAGCTATCGGTGCATTCTCTCAAACGGGTGTAACAGCATCACCACCAACACCGCGGTAATCACTGTGAACACTCCCGTCGTGATCACCGAGGCCCCACTGGCTCACGCTGCGTGCGAATCGGGCAATACCACGTTCTCTGTGGGTGCGACCGGCTCGGGCCTGGTCTATCGCTGGCAGAGGAACAATGTGAATCTCACCGATGGCGGGCAGTACTCGGGCGTATTGACCCCCACGCTGACCATTACCGGGGTGACCGCGGCCAATGCCGGCAACTTCCGCTGCCGATTGACCGGCACGTGCAGCTCCGCGATGTTCACACCGAATGCGGCTCTCACGATCACCACCACGTCTCCCGTCATCACGACGCAACCGGGTGCCGCCGCGGTGTGCGAAGGCGCGGATGCGAACTTCTCGGTAGTGTCCACAGGCTTTGAGAGTTTTCAGTGGAAGAAGAACGGCGTGGACCTGACCGATGGTGCAGATATCGCGGGCGCGACCACGGCCAACCTCACCCTGGCGGCCATCGACGTGGCGGACCTCGCGAACTACTCCTGCGACATCACCAACGGATGCGGCACGACCACGAGCGACGCGGCGCCACTCACTTTCAGCGGATCACCCCCGGAGATCACAACCCAGCCAGAATCGGCCACGTCGTGCAATCCCAGGGCGGCGGAGTTTTCGCTCCAAGCTGCGGGCGAGGGCCTCTCATATCAGTGGCAGTGGCTTCCGGCATTTGCCCCGGCGTGGATGAATCTCGTTGAAGGTGACAACTTCGAGTTTGGTGTCCCGCTGCTGAGCGTCACTGGCGTTGACAGTGCGACGATCTCCGTCACACCCTTGGACGGCATGGCGAACAACGCAGCACTGCGATGCATTGTCACCAACACCTGCGGCACACTCACCAGCGATCCGGCTGAGTTCACGGTCGAGGAGTGCTGCATCGGTGACCACAACTTCGACGGGGGCGTCGATGGTGCGGATATTGATTCGTTCTTCATCGACTGGGAAGCAGGGGTTTCCTCTGCCGATGTGAATCTGGATGGCGGCGTCGATGGTTCGGACGTCGATGTGTTCTTCGGGCGTTGGGAAGCCGGATGTTGAGAAGGAGCCAGCAAGGTCGTAGGACAGATTGAGCCGATCAACCGGAAGCCGCGGGGCTTCCGGTTTTGTTCTGGTGATACGGAAAGCACTTCGTTCGTGCGTAGCAATGAATCGGTGCGATTGGCGCGTTGTTCGCGGTCTCGCGTCCGTGGGAGAACAACTCGGGTTCCATCACGATTGTTGGAGCTTTTTCCCTTCAGCCCGATAGGGCTCGATCGTCAGTAGCCGGGGCGTGTCGTCGGCTTTGCGATCGACACTCCCCGGACAGCGATTGAGACGTACATTGACCCCGACGGGGTCATCGTGGTGTGGATACGCGTGCGGCGGATGCACGAGCAGCCCTCCGGGCTGCAGGAAG
>JBILUL010000234.1:0-5787 GCA_044371005.1 Phycisphaerales bacterium
CCAGGACATCGACAATGGTGGGGGTGCCAGGTTTGCCCTGCCCCACGTACCCGTAGTTCCAGCCGGTGGCCAGATTCAGGGGCACCATGACCGCGGCGTACGCAACGAGTACTGCAAAGACGTTCGCTGCGTCGCGGGCGGTGGGGCGATACCCGCGCACCACCATTTCATAGATGCCCGAGCCGATGATCTGCAAGTGCGTCCCGAAGAAGAGCCAGAAGCGAAGCGTTGCCGGGCCTTCGGTGAGAATCGGCGTCGCAAATGCGTTGCTGCAGAGCACCAGCCCGATGAAGACCAGTGAGGCCCGGACCACGCGGCGATTGGTCGAGAGTGACCACGCCGCGACCCACCCCATGAGATCACACACGTGCAGCGGGAGTGCCACACTCAGGTCCAGTGGCGTCTTGCTGGCAAAGTAGATGATGTTGACGATCTGCAAGAGCACGATGCCGCGGACCCACAGCCGCCGTACCTCTCGTTCGCGACGAGGATCGCGCCCGGCGATGCACAGCGCGGCCATGATGCCCGCGCAGACGGCAACCGTCGCGGCGTGCGTGAGCGTGAATGGCGCAAAGGTCTCCATGCCGGGCAGCGTGGGTTGTTCGGTGGGAGAGACGTGGCGGACTGGCGGCGATCAGTTGTTGTTCGCGGTCTTCTGTTCGTGGCGGAGCTGTCCGCACGCCGCGGCGATGTCGCGGCCGCGTGAAGCCCGGATATGCGTATTGATGTGCTTGGCGACGAGCAGTTCCTGGAACTGGCGAACATCATCGGTCTCGGGCCGCTTGAAGGGTGTGCCCTGCACTTCGTTGTAGCGGATGAGATTGATGTTCGCCCGCAGCGTCGTCGCGAGCTTGGCGAGCTCCTCTGCGTGCTCGCGGCGATCATTCACGCCACGCAGCAGCGTGTATTCAAGCGTGATCTCGCGGCCGGTCTTTTCAAACCACTTCTGGCACGCGGCGAGCAGGTCGGCGATAGTCGTGAACTCCGCCCAGGGAATGAGCTGGCGGCGAATCTGATCGTTGGGAGCGTGCAGACTCAGCGCGAGCGTCACGGGCAGATCAAGCTGTTCGGCGAGCTTCTCGATGGCCTTGGGAAGCCCGACCGTCGAGATGGTGATCTTGCGGGCACTGATGCCAAGAGCCCACAGCGATGAGATGGTGCGGATCGCGGGCACCACGCTCTGCATGTTGCTCAGCGGTTCACCCATGCCCATGAAGACGACATTGCTGATGCGGCGGACATCGTTGAGTCGGCCCAGGCGATAGACCTGTTCGACGATGCGGCCTGCGCTCAGGTTGGCATCAAGCCCGCCCATGCCGCTGGCGCAGAACTTGCAGCCCACCGGGCAGCCCACCTGCGAGGAGATGCAGGCGGTCTTGCGATCGTCGGTGGGGATCATCACGCATTCGGTCTGCCGCGTGGTGTCGCTGACGGTTGGCTGGAGGACGGGCAGAAGGGTCTGACGTGGCGGCTGAACGACCTCGCCCTGGTCCTTGGTCTCGCCATCGTGCCACTGGATGAGCAGCTTCTGGGTGCCATCGCTGGCGAGCTGGTGGCGGAGCACATCGCCCGAAAGGAAGGTCATGTCGCTGGCGAGGCGATCGCGGTCGGCCTTGGAAAGGCTGGTCATGAGCGAGGGGTCGGTGATCCCCTTCTCGTAGACCCATTCAAGGATCTGCTTGGCACGGAACTTGGGCATGCCGACGGATTCGCACCAGGCTGCGAGCGTCTCGGGAGTGTGTTCGAAGAAGTGATTGCGGGGATGTTGCACGGGCGTAGCTTATGCGCCACTTTCCGCACGCTCCCCGTGCCCCAGGGTCCGAAGATCATCGCTTCGCCACCGTGGCCTGATTCAGTCGAGCTGGTCGCGGGCGCTGATGGTCAGGGGTGTCGCGCCGTAGAGCTCCGCGGTGAGCACTGGCGTCACGACGTGGAAGCGGCGTGAGTCGGGGTCGATGCCGCGGGTTTCCATGAGCTTTCGAAGCGCTCCGGGGGGAGCAAACTCGATGTCTTCATTGAAGATGTCGCGCTGCTCGATGGTGCCGCCGAAATGGTCAAGCAGGGCCTTGCAGACACCCGCGACCAGATCCTCTGGCGCGGAGGCTCCGGCAGTGATGAGCACACGCAGGGCCTTGCTGTCCGATTCCGCGGCGGGGAACCACGACCAGTCGAGTTCGGAGACATCATCGAGAAGGCGGGCGGGGGTACCAGCGTTGATGCTGATTTCCGTGAGCCGCACCGAGTTCGAGGAGTTGCGTGATCCGATCACGAGGACCAGATCGACTTCCGAGGCAATCTTGCGGACTGCGTACTGGCGGTTGGTGGTGGCGTAGCAGATGTCGCTGCTGGGGGGTTCCTTGATGTTTGGGAAGGCCTTCTTGAGGGCTGAGATGACGGTGTTGGCATCGTCGATCGAAAGTGTCGTCTGGGTGAGGTAGACCAGGCGGTTGGGGTCCTTGATCGGCAGGCTCGGGATGTCGTCGGGAGACTCGACGACCAGGGTGGCATCGGGTGCTTCGCCGGTGGTGCCGATGACCTCCTGGTGGTTGCGATGGCCCACGAGCAGAATCTGGTACCCCTGCCGCGAGTAACGCACGGCTTCCGCGTGTACCTTGGTCACGAGCGGGCAGGTGGCATCAATCGCGGTAAGTTGGCGGCTTCTGGCCTGCTGGCGGATGGCCGGGCTGATGCCATGGGCGGAGAAGACCACGATGTTGCCCGGCGGCACCTCGTCCAGATCGTCCACGAAGATGACGCCCTTGCCCTTGAAACGGCCCACGACATGCTTGTTGTGCACGATCTCGTGATAGACGTAGATCTGTTCGCCTGGGAACAGGTCGATGACCTGATCGACGACATCGATGGCCATGCGGACACCGGCACAGAATCCACGGGGGTTGGCAAGAATCAGGTGCATTGGGGTCTATGGTATGAGGGTTCCGGCAATCCGATGTCGAAGTCGCAACTTCCAACTTCTGATGCGAACGGGACCGGGCTGCCTGAAGCGCAGGCCTGGTCCGATGCCCTCACGCGCTCATACTCTGAGAACTTCAGCGTCCTGAGCTTTCTGGTCCCAAGGGAAGACCGGGCCCATTTCGCGGCGGTGTACGCCTTCTGCCGCGTCGCCGACGACCTGGCTGATCAGACCGGCAACGACGCCGCGGCTCGTGCAAAGTCGCTTGAACTCCTCGCCGCGTTCCGTGCCGAGTTCATCGCCACATGCCTCGCGCCACCCTCCTCACCGACCGTTCCCTCCACCGGGCGCTGGCCGCACCTCTTCACGGCACTCGCCGCGACCATGCGTGCCAGGCAGCTGCCTGCAGACCCATTCCACCTGCTGCTGGACGCCTTCGAGCAAGACCAGCGTCGAACCCGGTACGACACGTGGGACGAACTGGTTCGCTACTGCGCAAAGAGTGCCAATCCGGTCGGCCACCTGGTGCTCATGATCTTCGGATACCACCCGGTGTCGAATGCCGAACTCTTCAAGGCCAGCGACGACACCTGCACGGCACTGCAACTCATCAACTTCTGGCAGGATGTGCGGCGCGACCTGCTTGAACGCGACCGAATCTACTTGCCACTGGCTGAGTTGTCCGTGGCGGGCCAGGGAGTGGGTGGGCTGACTGAGGCGCAAATGCGGGCATGGATGGCCGGACCGGTTGAACCCGCCTTCGGCACGGCACTCATGCCGCTGGTGATGCGCACCAAGGCAATGTTCGAGGCGGGGCGGCGGATTGACGCGATGCTCCCCAGACAGCACCGCCGCGTGATCCGGCTCTTCTCTCGCGGGGGCGAAGCGATCGTGGCCAAGGTGGTGGCAATGAACGGGGCCACACTCTGGTCTCGCCCGCGGCTTCGCGGGTGGGAAAAGGCGCTGCTCGTCGTCCGTGAGTGGGCCGGTCTCTCATGATCAGGAGCTCTGGGGGATGAGCGGAACGCACGGGTGCCGGCGATGGGCCCTGGATGTTCACCGGTGAGTCCGATAGCGGCAGGCTTGGACATCGCGGTGCTCGCGGGACTGCCTCCGCATGCACCGCTACTGTTCAGCCGAAGTTCGGATGCCGGTGCCAGGATGTCAAGCCCCCAGCCTCCCAGTTCGGTTGACGGGTCTTTGGCCGAAGTTCTTTCCCAGGGACTCTCAGCTGAGCAGCTGTACCGTGAGCTCAAGGCGGTTGCGATGGCGTTTCTCTCACGCGAAGATGCTGGTCACACGCTGCAACCGACCGCGCTGGTACACGAGGCACTTGTTCGCTTGGCCCACGATTCCTCCCGAGCGGAGGACGGCGGGGCCGGTCGTGGCTGGAACGATGGCAGGGAGTTTCTTCGGCTGGCGATCGTGGCGATGCAGCGCGTACTGATCGATCATGCGCGCCGCAAGAAGGCCGCACGCCGCGGCGGACCGGTTGCGTCAGGCGATGGGGCCGTGGCGAGATCGCGGCTGCCGCTTGAGATTCTGCAGGACCGGCCTGCCGCTGCCGACTCACAGGGTGACGAACTCGAGCAGCTCGAGCGGGTGCTTGACCGTTTCGAGCAGATCGATCCCAGGGCAGCCACCGTCGTCAGGTTCCGATTCTTCGGTGGGTTGTCGGTGCCCGAGGCGGCGCGCGCTCTTGGCATTTCGCCAAGCAGCGCGGAAGGTGATTGGCGAATCGCTCGTGCCTGGATCGGACGTGCCATGGGGTGGACCGAGGCATGAATCACCGTTCGCACCTACTCCGATCAAATCGGGCGTGCTGAGGCAGCCGAACAGAAGCTGGGTGACCAGGTAATTTCATGAGCAAGTCCGCTGAATGGCCAGTTGTTCGAGAGATGTTTGAAGCCGCGTTGGCCGTGGATGCGTCGTCGCGCCGGGAGTGGATCTTCACGAACGCCCACTCGAGCGTTGCGGAGGAAGTCATGTCGCTGCTTGCAGCCGACGGTGCGAAATCGGTCCCTCTGGACGATCCGGGGACGTTCCTGCATCTTTCGATGACCGACGAGCCGGTTGGAAAGGGTGGCAGAGCGGATGTGGGGGAGCGGCTTGGGCAGTTTCAGATTCGAAGTGTGCTCGGGAGTGGGCGCAGCGGGGTGGTCTACAGGGCATGGCAGGAGTTTCCGCCGCGTGAGATTGCGCTCAAGGTCATCCGTGCAGCGGTGTGGAGCCGCGATGCGTCGAGCCGATTCGCAACGGAAGTGCGAGCGCTGGCGAAACTGTCACATCCCCGCATCGCCCGGGTTCTGGAATCCGGAACGTTGCCCGAACCCGGCGGCGTGCGACGTCCTTATCTGGCGATGGAGCTGGTTGAAGGCGGCAGGCCGATCCACCACAGTGTTGATGGCCTTGATCGAATGGCGAGGCTGGCGCTCATCGAAGACCTCTGTGATGCAGTGGCCCATGCTCATCAGCACGGCGTGTTGCATCGCGACCTAAAGCCCGGCAATGTCCTGGTCGGGGCCGATGGCCGACTCAAGGTGATCGACTTTGGCATCGCACGGCTCGAGGAAGATTCCGATCACGCCACGCTGACCGGGCAGCTGCTTGGTACACCCGCCTACATGAGCCCCGAGCAGCTCCGCGGCGGGCCCACCGACACCCGCACCGATGTCTTCGCCGTCGGCCTCATCGGTCGCGAAGTCATGGGGCCGGAGCTGAACACCGGTGACATCCGCATCGTTCTCGACAAGGCCGCCGCGGCTGATCCGACGGACCGCTATCAGAGCGCGGCGGAACTGCTGCAGGACCTGATCCGGATCCGCGAGCATCGCGTGATCCTCGCCAAGCACGCATCGCTTCCGGAGATCGCG
>JBILUL010000085.1:0-20201 GCA_044371005.1 Phycisphaerales bacterium
CCGTTGGCCTGGTGCAGCGTGCGGAGCAGCGCTTCGCCCACCGAATCGGCCTTCAGGGCTCGGCTGCCCAGACCAAAGGCGACCCACCCCAGGACGAACTGGATGCCGACGGTCCAGACTTCAAGCGTGCCCAGTTTCGCCAGCGCGAGCTTGAGTGGTCCGGATGTATCGGAGTCCCCCTTGATGTTCTCACGCTGCTTCATGCCCAGGAATCCGGCGAGCGCGGCGAAGATGACCACCAGGAGCGAGAAGCCCGCATGGGTCCAGAGGGCGTGGACGCTGCGCACGTGGCGGTACATGGCACCGAAGACCATCTGCAGGATCGTCGAATGCATCGCCGCGGCGGAGATCCCGCGGAGTCTTGAGGCCCCATCAGCAGCCGGATCGGGCGACGAATTCTTGTAGGTGGGAGTGAGGAAGACCCAGAGTGCGACCAATGCCGCGAAAATGAGCTGGGCGGAAACGCCATGGAACATCGAGAGCCAGCGGTTGTCCTGTGCCGCGTCGACATTGCCCTGTGTGACGCGAATGCCGCCAAGCAGCCCTTGCAGGAGGATGCACAGGAAGATGCCGATCGCCCACCCCTTGACGCTGCGGCGAGGTTCGCTCACGATCGTCCAGACCATCAGAGTCAGCGAGCCCAATCCCAGAAAGGTGCCAAAGAGCCGGTGGGAGTGTTCCAGGAAGACATCCGTGGGGGCCGTGCCCAGCGGATACAGGAACATGTTCATGCCGTAGGTCTGGGGCCAGTCGGGCACGGCCATGCCCGAGTTGGTGCTGGTGACCAGTCCGCCGACAAAAAGCAGTGGGGCGGCGATGCAGGTCACGACCCCGGCAAACCGGGCGAGCCAATCAGGCTGCGTTCCAACCGTCCGGGGGCGGATCATCGAACCGATCAGGCCGCCGATGAATCCCAGCGTCGCCCCAAACCCGAGGAACCCGCCGACGATCAGAATCGCGCTGGGCTTCTCAGCACCGCCTGAGGCGTTGATCTTTGAGCCAAGGAGCAGCAGCCCGATCATCGCGGCGATCAGGCCTGAGAGGAGGCCGCGTGCCGCGCCCTGTCCCGGGCTGCTGGCCGAGCGGCCCGCGAAGATCATGGCGATGGCCCAAGTGGCGATGACCAGGCCGGTCTGAACAGGACCCGAAAGTCCCGTCCAGGGGATATGGGTGATGAACCAGACGATCCACGCGGCGACGGACGCACCAAAACCGAACACAAGTGCAGGTGCCAGCGGTCTGGTTTGGCCGATATTGGGGGCTGTTGTCGACATGATCACTACCGGTAGCGGTACTCGTGACTTCCCCGGGCCCAGCTGAGACTCTGTCTCATTTCAATTTCCAGAGCGCTCGGGACTTGACAGGATAGCGCTTCAGAGGTGAAATTGCGGTCTGACAGCAAAGAGTTTTGATTTCCCGGAATATCAGGTAGACGATAACCAAGTCAAGATTGGGTCGATGGGGCTCCCATAAGCCTTGGAATAGTGCGGTGAAGCATCATCACGAGCGGAAAAAAGGCTCGCGAGTGGTGCTTCTGTTTGGTCATCGGGCGACGCGGCTTCTGTCAGCCGCGGCGTCCCGCGGGCGAGTTGATGTGAGTGACTACGCCTGAGCAGTGCGGCGAGTTTGTACAGAGTTGGAAGGATTTGGACGGCAAGGGCAGTGCACCGCGGAGTCTGAAGCAGGCTTCGAGGGGGTACTGGTTCTGCCGAACGAAGGTCAAGGAGCGTCCTGGTGTCGAGGATTTTCCCAAAGTGGATGAATGTGCTGCCCACCGTTGTTGCGGTGGGAGGGCTGCTGGGCGCGACGAGCGTCATCGGTGGGTTCTGGTACTTTGCCACGCCGAAGTTCTTCAAGGTTGGCTACATGCCCAAGCAGCCTGGTGGCGGGTTCAATCACCAGTTGCACGCCGGGCAGCTCGGCATGGATTGCCGGTACTGCCACACCAAGGTGGAAGAGTCGGCTGAAGCGAACATCCCCAACGTCGCCACGTGCTATGGCTGCCACGCAGATGCGCGGCTCGCCAAGCTCTCGACGAGCGAGACGCACAAGGAACGTACGCAGTTCGTGCGTGATGCCTATGCCTCTGACAAGCCCATCGAGTGGCGTCGTGTGCACAAGGTTCCTGATTACGTCCGCAACTTCCCGCACAACGTGCATGTCAATGCCGGCGTGAGCTGCTATTCCTGCCACGGGCAGATCACCGGCATGCCGGTGGTCTACGAGGCTCAGTCCCTTTCCATGAGCTGGTGTCTTGACTGTCACCGCGATCCGGCGCCGAGCCTGGTCCCCAAGGACAAGGTCACTTCGCTGCAGTGGGTTGAAGCGGAACTCAAGCAGCGTGCGGAAAAGGGAGATCAGAACACCTCCAGCCCCGAAGCCGCGAGGCTTCTGGGCTCGCTGCACTCGATGCCTCCGCAGAACTGTGGCGCCTGCCACTACTGATCAGTTCAGATGATCGCAGTCTGAAAGCCGCCGGTTGTTTGAGCCGTCGGCAATCCCCGTCCCGATCGATCGCAGACACCGCAGCGGGCCTGATGAACCTCTGACGCACGGATTCATGTGTGTCCCGCTGATGCCTCCAAGTTGATTGCCCTTCAAGGTGTCTTTCCCGTCAAGCGTCTTCTTCCCCCTGCTGACCCACCCATGTCTGATCAATGCCACTCAACAGTCCACGGTGAAAAGGCCAAGCCCGGCAAGACGCAGCTTCAGGCGATGCGTCGCAGCGTCGGCACCGTCAACGGCATGCCCGTCTGGCGGAGCATCGATGAACTGGCCGATACGCCCGAGTTCCGTGAGCATCTCGAGAAGGAGTTCCCGCATGGGGCGCTCGAACTGCAGCGGGCGGTGGAGCAGGGCGGCGAGAATCGCCGCGACTTCCTGAAGATCATGGGCGGCTCGCTTGCGCTGGCCGGCATCGCCGCGATTCCCGGCTGCCGTCAGCCCGACCACAAGATCCTTCCCTATGCCCGCGAGGTCCCCGAGGACATCGTGATCGGCAAGCCCCTCTTCTACGCGACCTCGATGGCGCGTCCCGATGGCGGCGCTGAAGGTCTCCTGGTCGAGACGCATGAAGGCCGTCCGACCAAGATCGAGGGAAACCCCCTTCACCCGACCAACAACGGCAAGGCATCGATGTGGGCGCTGGCCAGCATCATGTCGCTGTACGACCCCGATCGCCTCAAGTTCCCTATCTACAAGAACCCGGTCAAGGGCCAGCTCGAGGCGACATGGGATGACTTCCGCGCCTGGGCCGCAACGCACTTTGCCGGCGCAGGCTCTGGCGAAGGTCTGGCATTCGTCGTCGGCAAGGCTTCCAGCCCCTCGCTCGAAGCCGCCAAGGCCACGGTCCTCAAGAAGTTCCCCAAGGCCGTCTGGTCCTGGTATGCTCCCACCGAGCAGTATGCTGCGGTGAAGGGCGCCGAGATCGCCTTCGGCAAGCCGATGCGTGAGACGCTCAAGCTCGACAAGAGCACCGTCAACGTCATCGTTTCGCTCGATCGCGACTTCCTGTACCACGAGAGCGAAGAACTCGTCAACGCACGCGGCTTTGCCAGCACACGTGGCGTGTGGAAGGCCGGCAAGGGTGCCGATGCGGAGAAGATGAGCCGTCTCTACGCAGTTGAGAGCGGATTCAGCATCACCGGCGCTGCCGCCGATCACCGTCTGGCCATCGGGCCCTCGCGCATCACCGGGTTTGCGGTGGAACTCGCCAAGTTCATCCTGCCCAAGCTCGGCGCCGCCGCGGCGAAGCCGCTGGCCGATGTACTGGCCTCCATCAACGTTCCCGCTGGCGATGACTTCACTACCGGCAAGGGCGCCAAGTTCCTCGCTGAGGCCGCCAAGGACCTGCTCGACGCGGCCAACCGCGACAAGGCTCTGGTTCTGGTCGGTCACAGCCAGCCCGCTGAGATTCACGCACTTGGCTACGCGATCAACGCCGCCCTCGGCAGCGTCGGCAAGGCTCAGGTCTTCCAGGCACTCACCGCCGATGAAGCCAGCAATGCCAACGAGCAGTTCGCTCAGCTGGCCGAGAAGGTCAAGAGCGGCGCGATCAAGACGCTGGTGACGGTCAATGCCAACCCGGTCTTCGATGCACCCGGCGCCGAGTTCGCCGCGGCATTCGCGAAGATTCCCGCGACCATCACGCTGTCAGTCGGTCCCACTGAGACTGCCGCGGCATCGACCTGGGCTCTCAACGGCGCGCACTATCTCGAGTGCTGGGGCGACACCCGTGCCACCGATGGCACGATCTCACCGGTGCAGCCGATGATTGCTCCGCTGTACGACCCTGCGGGCAGCCGCGCGGTGCTCAGCGACATCGAGTTCCTCGCCCTGATCGCTGGCGGCGACATGAACGCGAAGGTCGATGGGTATGAGATCATCCGGTCGCAGTGGAAGGCCGCTGGCACTGTCCGTGATTTCGAATCCGCGTGGCGTCATGCGTTGCACGACGGCATCCGCGCCGGGACCGCACGCGGCCCCGAGCAGGCTGTGGTCAACTTTGCCGGCATTGCTTCGGCCCTCGCCGCGGTCAAGCCCGGTGCGGCTCCCTCGGCACAGGCGCTTGATGTCGCCTTCGTGCTGGGTCACCCTCACGACGGGCGCTTCGGCAACATCGCCTGGCTGCACGAGCTCCCCGAGGTTGCCACCCGCACGGTGTGGGACAACCCGGTGCTCATGAGCCCGGCGACCGCTGAGGCTCTTGGCGTGCTTCCCTACGGCTACAGCGCTGCTGACCCTTCGGGCATGTACACCAAGCCCGCCTATCCCGAAGCCCAGATGGTGAACATCACCGTCGATGGCAAGACGGTGGCGATGCCGGCGTGGATCCTGCCGGGCATGGCTGAGAACACGCTGATTGCGACCTTCGGTTACGGCCGCTCGGTGTGCGGTCGCGTGGGTGATGGCGTCGGCGTGAACGTCGCTGCGCTGCGTCCGGCCAAGGCCGCCGCGGCAGGGCTCCGCATGGCTTCGGGCGCCACGGTCGTCAAGGCCAACGCGACCTATCCGATCTCGAGCACGCAGAATCACTGGACGATGGAAGGCCGCACGGCGATCGTGCGTGCGGTTGATCTGGAAGCCTGGAACAACCACGGTGCTGCGACGCAGGAGGTGGTCGACATCTTCTACGGCAGCAAGACGACGATCAACTTCGCCGAGCGTCTTGGCGAACTGTCGCACACGCCGCCGAAGCTTGGCATCTACGCCAACCCCTACAACGCGGCGGATGATGATGCGGCGGCGGGTTCGGTCTTCGCGACCGGCCAGCAGTGGGCGATGACGATCGACCAGTCGACGTGCACGGGCTGCGGTGCGTGCACCCTGGCCTGCCAGAGCGAGAACAACATTCCCGTGGTTGGCAAGAAGGAAGTGGCCAAGGGTCGCGAGATGACGTGGATCCGCGTCGATCGCTACTTCACGGGCGACTTCGCGAACCCCGATGCGATGTTCCATCAGCCTGTGGCCTGCGTTCACTGCGAGAATGCTCCCTGCGAAGTGGTATGCCCCGTGAATGCAACGGTGCATGGCCCCGAGGGTCTCAACTACATGACGTACAACCGCTGCATCGGCACGCGGTACTGTGCGAACAACTGCCCCTACAAGGTGCGTCGGTACAACTTCTTCGAGTACGGCAAGCTCGCCTTCAACGGCGACTACATCGGCAAGGAGACGGTTGAGAAGCTTGCTCCCGAGCGTGGGGGCGTGAACGGCAGCAATGTTCACAACAAGATCAACATCAACCTGATCCCGCCGCGTCTTCGCGACAAGATCTCGCAGATCGAGCAGATGCAGAAGAACCCGAACGTGACGGTCCGCATGCGCGGCGTCATGGAGAAGTGTTCCTACTGCATTCAGCGTATCAACGAGTCACGCATCGAGAGCAAGCTGCACAATCTGCCGGGCGTGCCCGACGGGTTCTTCCAGGTGGCCTGCCAGCAGGCCTGCCCGAGCAATGCGATCGTCTTCGGCGACATGCTCGACACCAAGAGCAAGGTGCACGCGACCAAGGCTCACGCCCGTTCGTACGCACTGCTTGGCTACCTCAACACGCGTCCGCGCACGAGCCACATGGTCCGCGTCATGAACCCCAACCCTGCGCTCTGCGACGAAGCTCGCAAGCACAGCTGGGAGGAGCCCTTCCACCACGGCGATCACGGTGGCGGGCACGACGATGGCCACGGCGGCGGACATGGTGATCATGCTCCCGCTTCCGACGGGCACGGCGAGCAGCCCAAGTCGCACGCGTACATCGATTCTTCCAAGCGCAGTCAGGATGGGGGCTATGCGATGAGCCTCAAGGTGCTCGGCGCCAGCTTCTGACCTTAGTTCTTCCCCGGTTCTTCCTCCGAGAGTCACGATTCCATTTCAGGTCCTGAGTTCATCATGACGACGATCCATCCTGACCAACTTACTGCGGAGCGGCTTGCAGGCCGAGCCCGTCCGGGCTCCGGCCAGGCTCCCGAGCCGGGCACGGGCGACGGCACCCTTGTCGAGACGCCGGGCAAGCGGGCCGACCTGGTCCTCAACGGTCGTTCCTTCAAGGAACTGACCGACATCATCTGCGGCTACGCGGAGAATCCGCCGCCGCGTTGGTGGCTGCCCCTCTTCGGGCTGGTCTCGACGATCGCGGGTCTGGGCAGCGCGTTCATCGGCTACCTGGTGATCACGGGCATCGGCACGTGGGGTCTGAACAACCAGGTCGACTGGGCATGGGACATCACGAACTTCGTCTTCTGGATCGGTATCGGTCACGCCGGTACGCTGATCTCGGCGATTCTGTGCCTGCTCAAGCAGAAGTGGCGCACGGCAGTGAACCGGGCGGCAGAAGCGATGACGATCTTCGCCGTCATCTGTGCCGCGACGTTCCCTGGCATCCACATCGGTCGTCAGTGGATGGCGTGGATGCTCTTCCCGATTCCCAACGCCAACGCCATCTGGCCCAACTTCCGCAGCCCGCTGCTCTGGGACGTGTTCGCGGTGAGCACGTACGGAACGGTCTCGGCTCTCTTCTGGTTCATGGGCATGGTCCCTGACTTTGCCACGCTCCGCGATCGCGCGGATCGTCGTCTGCGTGCCAACCCCACCGGTGGTCCGACGCTGCTGCCCTTCATCCCGGTCAAGGTCGATGCGATCCGTGCGTTTGTCTACGGATTCCTCTCGCTTGGCTGGCGTTTCAGCGGCCGTCATTGGCACCGCTATGAGGCGGCGTATCTGGTTCTGGCCGGCATCAGCACCCCGCTGGTGCTCAGCGTGCACTCGATCGTGTCGTTCGACTTCGCCACGTCGGTCATTCCCGGCTGGCACACGACGATCTTCCCGCCGTACTTCGTCGCGGGCGCCATCTTCGGCGGCTTCGCGATGGTGCTCCTGCTCCTGATTCCTTCCCGGGAACTCTACCCGAACATGAAGGACATCATCACGCTGCGTCACATCGACAACATGGCCAAGATTCTGCTGGCCACAGGCATGATGGTGGGCTTTGCCTACTCGATGGAGTTCTTCATCGCCTGGTACGGTGCCAACGAGTACGAACTCTACTGCTTCAAGAACCGCGCCTTTGGTCCCTACTGGTGGGCCTACTGGGCGATGATCTCGTGCAACGTCGTGTCGCCCCAGCTCTTCTGGTTCAGGGCCTGCCGCACGAATGTGGCGGTGGTCTTCATGGTCTCGTTCTTCGTGACCATCGGCATGTGGTTCGAGCGGTTCGTGATCATCGTCTCCTCGCTGCACCGGGCCTTCCTGCCCGGCGAGTGGGGCATGTTCCATCCCACGGCCGTGGACATCGGCATCTTCGTCGGTTCCTTCGGCGTCTTCATGACCCTCTTCCTGCTCTTCCTGCGGTTCCTGCCCGCCTTCCCGATCGCGGAAATCAAGGCCGTGCTCCCGCAGGCAAGCCCGCATCATGGTCACGGCCACGGTGACCACGCTCACGACAGCCACGCTCACGGAGGTTCTCACTGATGTCAGCCCCCGTCTACGTAACTGAAACCGGCGAAGCGCTGCACGGCATCATGGCCGAGTTTGCAACGCCCGCTGATCTCTATCACGCTGCGGAGCGTGTCCGCGATGCGGGCTACCGCAAGTGGGACACCTTCTCGCCCTTCCCCGTTCACGGCATGGAAGAGGCGATGGGTGTGAAGCGCACCATTCTCCCCGTCATGGTGGCCTGCGGCGGATTCACCGGAGCCGGTCTTGGCTTCCTGATGCAGTGGTGGATGGCGGCCAAGGACTATCAGATGGTGACGCAGGGCAAGCCCTTCTTCTCCTGGCAGGCCTTCATCCCGATCACCTTTGAGTGCGGCATTCTCTTCGCTGCGTTCACGGCGATCTTTGGAATGCTCATGCTCAACGGTCTTCCCCGCTGGCATCACCCCCTGCTCAAGAAGGAGCGGTTCCTGGGCGCCAGCGATGACCGGTTCTTCATCTGCATCGAAGCCGCGGATGGCAACTTCCACCGCGAGAAGACCCGCCAGTTGCTCGAGAAGGCCGGTGCGACGAGCATCGAACTGGTCGAGGAGTAATCCAGCAGTTTTCGTCTTGTGCATCAACGCCGGCCCCGGACACGATCAAACGCACCGCGGCGGACGGATCAGACAGGTATCACGAATGAAGAACGCTCTTTCAACCAATCTGCTTGCTCTGGCGGCCATCGCCGGCATCACCGCCACCATGGGCGGCTGCCGCGGCGATCGCGAAGACGCTCCGCCGCGTCAGTTCTTTCCTGACCTTGACAACCAGCTCAAGTGGTCGCCCCAGTCGGGCAGCGAGTTCTTTGCCGACGGCCGCACCATGCGGCACCGGGCGCCCGGAACGGTCGCTTTCGGAGAGACCTCGTTCAACCCGGCCGACATGGATGCCTCCTGGGCCAAGCACTACGCCGACAAGCGCAGCGATCTGGTTCGCGATGACTCCAACCTCTACCAGGGCCTGGACAAGGACGGCAAGGTGATCCACTCGATCCCCGTCCCGGTCACCATGGACCTGCTCGAACTGGGCCGCACCAAGTTCAATATCTATTGCTCGGTCTGCCACGGCTATCAGGGCGAAGGCAATGGCCAGGTCGGCATTCAGTGGGCGGTTCCGGTCGCCAACTTGCACGACCAGAAGTACAAGAAGCCCGATCCCAACACGCCCGGCGGCGGCGACCTCTACAAGGAAGGTCACCTGTTCCGCACCGGCATGTTCGGCCTCTACGACGTGAGCGGCAACCAGAGAATGCCCGGATATGCCCATGGCATGTCAGCCCGTGAGGGCTGGGCGGTCGTGGCCTACATCCGTGCCCTGCAGGCAAGCCGCGAGGGAACCGTGAACGATGTTCCGGAGACCGAGCGTCCGAATCTCGAGAAGACCAAGGCCGCCGCGATCGCCGCTGCGGAGAAGGCCGCCGCCGACCAGGCCGCCGCTGCCGCCGGAGGTGCCAAGTGAGTCACGCTGCTTCCCCCCGTTACCCCCAGCTTCGCGCTGAGAATATTTCGTTTGGTCCCGGAGCTGGCTCCGGTGCGGGCATGCTCCTGATGATCGTCGGCGTCGCCGCGGCGGGCATCTGCGGGTTCATGGGCTATTCGGCCACTGGCGGCATCGCCGCCAAGCAGGCCCTCGCGGCGTACCACATCGGCGCGATGTCGGTCCTTGCGATGTGCCTTGGCGCCCTTTTCTTCAGCCTGGTGTTCCACCTGCTGCAGGCCGGCTGGGTCGCGACCGTGCGTCGCCAGTTCGAGAATGTCGTCAGCTTCCTGCCGATTGCCTACTTGCTCGTTCTGCCCACGCTGGTGATTGAGATCCTGAGCGGTGGCATGCTCTTCAAGTGGCTGCCCGATGCTGCGACTGGCGATCCGCTGCTCAATCACAAGTCGTTCTTCTTCTTCTTTGGAGCCGAGATCGGCAAGGGTGTGATTCCCTTCCCGACCTTCTTCGTGCTGCGTGCCGCGGTCTATGGACTGATCTGGTTCTATCTGGCTCGTCGCATCGTGTCGCTGGGGCGTCGTCAGGATGAGGCTGGTCCTTCCGCTCAGCCCTTTGCTGAGGCACGTTTCACAGCCGCGTGGGGCATGCTGGTCTTTGCCCTCTCGACCGCGTTTGCGGCGTTCGACTGGCTGATGAGCCTCGACTACAAGTTCTTCAGCACGATGTGGGGCGTCTACTACTTCGCGGGTGCGGCCTTCTCCAGCGCCGCGCTGGTGGCCCTGATTCTCTCGGTCATCCGCATGAAGGGCAAGCTCGTGGGCACGGTCACGGAAGAGCACTTCCACGACCTTGGCAAGCTGATGTTCAGCTTCACGGTCTTCTGGGCCTACATCTCCTTCAGCCAGTACTTCCTGATCTGGTACAGCAACATTCCTGAAGAGACCAACTTCATGAAGTTCCGCTCGGAGAACTGGACGACCCTGGGCATCACGCTCATGGTCGGGCACTTCGTGGTGCCCTTCCTGATTCTGATGTTCCGCAAGGTCAAGCGCACGTACGGGCTGCTGATGATCGTGGCCGTGTGGGCTCTTGTGATTCACATCCTGGACATCTACTGGATCGTGCGTCCGATGGTCTACACCTCACCCGCGTCGACCCCCACGGGTCCGATGGTGCTGGCTGCCGACATCGTCGGCATCGCAGGTCCGGTGCTGGTCCTCTTCGGGTATCTCATCAAGCGCGTTGGTTCAAACGTGCTGGTTGGTGTTGGTGATCCGTTCATGCACGAAGCCATCGAGCACAAGAACTACGTGTGATCGCGGGCTTGATCGTGGGTCCGATGCGGGGTTCTCCCCGGGCTGGTCCCCGCGATGGTGTGTGAAGGTCATGCCCGGTGAATGCATCGGAATCGTGCAGGAATCGGATCTTGTCGGTTGTCGGGTTCGAAATCAATGTCGGTGCCGGGATTCAACCCCGCGGCACTGTTGAAGGGAACGAAAGCAGATGTCAGCTCAATCTCACGCACAACCCGGTCACGGGCACGCTCAAGTCGGTCACACGATGGAGCTCAACACCCGTCTGCTGATGACGTGGTTCGTAGGCATCCTCGCGTTTGTCGTGCTTCTGGTCATTGCAGTGTCTGTCTACTTCGTCAGTGTCGCGTCGAAGACGCGTGCGGAGCGGATTGAGACGACGCTCTCGAGCAAGGAAGCCAATGCTGCCAAGGCCGCCGCGGAAGCCGCGATGGGCGTGGGCGGCAATCCCGCGCGGTATGAATGGGTCGATGCCAAGGCTGGCACCATCCAGATTCCCGTCCCCGATGCCATGAAGAAAGTGGTCGCCAAGTATGGCGCCCAGCCCGCCAAGTAATCACGAGTCAATCGCTCTCCCGTCTCAGACGCCTTTGCTGCAGCTCCCAGAACCGATGTCATTCATGACCGTCAAACTCGCCGCGACCCTTGCCCTGCTTGCAGTGCTGGCTGGTGGCGCGCGTGGTCAGGAAGCGACGGCGGCCGATGTGCAGCCCGCGGCGTCACAGGGGGAAGGGGTCCGTCCGCCCCAGGCTGATGATCCGACGATTCCGCTGCCGCAGGCAGTCATGGGGCTCGACGTCGATGAGCATGTCGGGCTGCCGCTGCCGATGGAGTTGCAGTTCACCACGTCGGAAGGCAAGCTGGTGCAGATCGGCGACTACTTCAAGAGCAACAAGCCCGCCGTCATCGCGATGGTCTACTACAAGTGCCCGGTGGTGTGCGATGTGGTCATGCAGAAGATGACCGAGTCGTTCAATGGGCTCGACTTCACGGTGGGCAAGGACTTCCAGGCTCTGCTCTTCTCGTTTGATTCAACGGAAACGCCCGCCGACGCCGCGTCGGCGAAGAACGGGCACCTCTCGGCCTACAAGCGCGAGCGGACGCCCGAAGTGGATGCCGGCTGGCAGTTCCACACCGCCGACACCGAGTCGGCGCGCCAGCTGGCCGATGCGCTTGGCTTCAAGTATCGGCGGCTGGCCAACGGGCAGTTCGGCCACCCCGCGGCGATCTACATCATCACGCCCGAGGGCCGCATCAGCCGGTACTTCTACGGATTCGATTACCCCTCACGTGACATGAAGCTGGCGCTGATCGACGCGACCAACGGCAAGCTGGTCAAGACCATCGGCGACCGCATCATGTCATTCTGCTACATGTTTGATCCCAACACCGGCAAGTACACGCTCATGGCCATGCGGGTCATGCAGATTTCCGGTGTCATCTCCGTCACGTGTGTGGCGGCGCTGGTGGGGGCCCTCTTTGTTGGTGAACGGGTCCGGCGCAAGCTGGGCCTTCGCAGGAACGAACCACAGCCGCCCGCGGCGGGAGCAGCGGCATGACCCTTGGTACCCAATCGATGAAGCACGCATTCGATACATCGACGTTCATGACTCTGGCTGAAGACGGCTTCTTCCAGAAGATGTTCTTCAAGACTCGCGGCGCCACGGAAAACGCGGCCCAGACTGATGATCTTTACATCTGGCTCTGGTGGTTCTGCCTGGCCTGGTTCGTCTTCCTCATGGTCCTCATGACGGTCTTCGTCATCAAGTATCGCCGTCGCAAGGGCCAGATTGCGCAGCCCAGTGCATCGCACAACACGCCCCTCGAAGTGGCGTGGACGGTCATCCCCACGCTGATGCTCGTCTACATCTTCTTCCAGGGCTTCCGTGGCTACATGAGCAAGGCGATCGCGCCTGGTGAGGCCATCGAGATCAATGTCACGGGCCAGCAGTGGTTCTGGTCGGTCACGTACCCCAACGGCGCAGAAACGACGGCTGTCAAGCTGATCGGTGCGAAGGCTTCATCGCCCGTCTTCTACATGCCCGCTGATGTCCCCATCCGCCTGCGGATGAACTCGCGTGACGTGATGCATGCCTTCTGGATCACCGACTTCCGCACCAAGCAGGATGTGCTCCCCAACCGCTACACCACGATGTGGTTCCAGGCCGGGCTGTCGAAGAACCCCAAGATGCACCCCAAGGATGCAGTCGAGGCCAAGGCGATGGACATGGAGTTCGTTGCCGAACTCGTGGGCGTTCCCTATGAAGATCACGTCGTGTACTGTGCCGAGTACTGCGGCAACGAACACGCCGAAATGGCCGCGACGATTCGTCTGGTCCCCTTCGCGGCGTGGAAGAACTGGCTGACCTACATCGAAAGCCCCAGCAACAAGACTCCCGCAGAGATCGGTCAGTTCGTCTGGAAGACCAAGTGCGCCTCGTGCCACTCGATCGACGGCACTGCGGGCACGGGTCCCACCTGGAAGGACCTTTACGGCCACACCTCGGAGTTCACCGATGGGACGACGGCGGTCGCCGATGCCAACTACATCCGCGAGTCGATCCTGTATCCTGCCAAGCACATCGTGAAGGGGTATGGCCCCAACATGCCGCTGGTCGCGCTCAAGGAGCGGCAGATCGAAGGCGTGATCGCGTACATGAAGACCATCTCGTCCAATCCGCTCGCCAAGGAGGGTGCCGTCGAGGCTCCCGCCAAGGCGGACGAGAAGAAGTAATCTGATTCATTGATCGCACCGACGCGACAGCCCGTCGGTGCGGTATTCAACGGCACAGCGCAACGTTCGGTTCTGGAGGCGTTCTTTCACTATGTCACACTCCCACACGCATGACGGCCACGGGCACCACGGCAGCTATCTGGAGCGCAAGGGCGGCTGGATCACGACGATCTTCGATTGGGCGACCACGGTCGACCACAAGAAGATCGGCGTCATGTACCTCTTCACCATCCTGTTCATGTTCTTCCTGGGCGGTGCAGCAGCGCTGGCGGTCCGCATGGAACTGCTGGTTCCGACCACGATCGACGCCGCGGGGCAGATCCAGGGCCAGATGTTCAAGCCCGCCGACGCCACCGCGATCTCGGCCGGCAACAACATCTACAACCGCCTCTTCACGCTGCACGGCGCGATCATGGTCTTCATGGTCATCGTGCCCAGCATCCCCGCCTCACTGGGCAACTTCCTGCTGCCGCTCATGCTTGGCACCAAGGACGTCGCCTTCCCGCGGCTCAACCTGCTGAGCTGGTACATCTACGTATTCGGGTCGATCTTCGCCGTCACCTCGATCATTCTGGGAGGTGTTGATACCGGCTGGACGTTCTATGCCCCGTACAGCACCACGACGGACGCGGCACACCCCAAAGTCGTCCTCATGGTGCTGGGCGCGTTCATCCTGGGCTTCAGCTCGATTCTCACCGGCCTGAACTTCGTCGTGACGGTGCACAAGCTGCGTGCACCGGGCATGGGCTGGTTCGACATGCCTCTGTTCGTCTGGGCCATCTATTCCTCGGCGATCATCCAGGTTCTGGCCACGCCCGTCATCGGCATCACGCTCCTGCTGCTCACCTTCGAACGCATCTTCCGCATCGGCATCTTCGATCCCGCGCTGGGCGGCGATCCGGTTCTCTACCAGCACTTCTTCTGGTTCTACAGCCACCCGGTCGTGTACGTGATGATCCTGCCGGGCATGGGCGTCATCTCTGATGTTCTTGCTGTGCAGTCACACAAGAAGATCTTCGGCTACCGCGCCATCGCCTTCGCTTCGCTGGGCATTGCCGCCGTCTCGTTCATCGTGTGGGGTCACCACATGTTCACGAGCATGAGCGAACTGGCCAGCACGGTCTTCTCCGCGCTCACCTTCCTGGTGGCCATCCCCACGGCCGTCAAGGTCTTCAACTGGATCGGCACGCTCTACAAGGGCAGCATCGCGATGAACACGCCGATGCTCTACGCACTGATCTTCCTCTTCCTGTTCTCCATCGGCGGTCTCACTGGTCTGCCCCTGGGCACCCTCTCGACCGACCTTCACCTGCACGACAGCTACTTCGTCGTCGCCCACTTCCACTACGTGATGATGGGCGGCACGATCATCGCGCTGATGGCCGGCATCCACCATTGGTGGCCCAAGATGTTCGGCAAGACCTACAACGAGAAGGTCGGCATGCTCGGTGCCATCGTGGTCTTCATCGGCTTCAACATCACGTTCCTGAGTCAGTTCCTCCTTGGTACCCAGGGCATGCCCCGCCGGTATGCAAGCTACGTCCCCGAGTTCCAGCACCTGCATCAGGTCTCGACGCTCGGTTCGTGGATTCTGCTCGTTGGCTTCCTGATCCACCTCTTCAACTTCCTTGCGTCGCTGGCAGTCGGCAAGAAGGCTCCGGAGAATCAGTGGGGCGGGCTCACGCTGGAATGGGTCGCCGCGACGCCTCCCACCGAGCACAACTTCGAGACGGATCCCGTCTGCGAGCACGGCCCGTACGACTTCGACAGCGTTGTTCCCCCGCACTGGGATCCCAAGGACTACCCGCTTCCTGCGCCGCAGGCCGGGGGTCGTCCGGCGATTGCCCACTCTCCCGAGAAGCCCTGATCCGTCTCACCGTTGATTTGCTCCCACACGCCTCGGTCAGGCCGCCCTGCCCCGCATGAGGCGAATCCCGATCAGCCAAGCACCAGCCATGTCAACCATCACGCCATCTTCCGGAAGCAAGCCCCTGTGGGCCAAGTACAAGCCAGCCGCGCACTTCAAGAACGCGGCTGAAGAGTTCGACGCGTGCAAGCTGGGCTTCTGGCTCTTCCTCACCACGGAAGTCCTGCTGTTCGGCGGCATCTTCTGCGCCTACTTCATCTTCCGCACCCTGTACCCCGATGCATGGCGTGAAGGTTCACACTTGCTTGACTGGCGCTTCGGTGGTCTCAACACCGTCGTGCTGCTCGTGTCGTCGTACACCATGGCCGCGAGCATCTACTACATCCAGAAGGACCAGCAACTGCGGGCGCAGATCAATCTGCTCATCACCCTGATCTGCGGCGGTCTTTTCCTCTACATCAAGCTCGCCTACGAGTACATCCCCAAGTGGACCGCCGGCAAGCGCCCCGGCTCACTGTTTGACTACCCCTTCGCCGACAGCCCCCACATGCCCCTGTGGTGGAGCGTTTATTACTCAGGCACCGCCATTCACGCGGCACACGTCATCATCGGCATGATTCTCATCGCCCGCGTCCTCTACCGCACCACCAAGCGGCACTACGGCCCGACGCACTACACCATGGTCGAAATCACCGGCCTCTACTGGCACCTGGTCGATCTCATCTGGATCTTCCTCTTCCCGTTGCTCTACCTGATTCACTAAGCCTCGATCCGGCTCCACGATCCGCAGCGTCCTTTGCATCACAGATTCCGATCACACCCGGCGAACAGATCCCATGTCGCACTCAGCCACTCACGCAGCCAATCCTTCCGATGCTCACGGTCACGATGAAGGGCATTCCCATGCCGTCGTGGGCCCGGGCATCCTCCGCACCATCCTG
Organism: Phycisphaerales bacterium; assembly: GCA_044371005.1. GTDB lineage: Bacteria > Planctomycetota > Phycisphaerae > Phycisphaerales > UBA1924 > UBA2402. The sequence continues at coordinate 16,264 of JBILUL010000085.1, forward strand.
GTCTTCCTGCTCTTCTTCACGGTCCTGACCGTGGCGACAGCGCAGTTCGAGGTATACCTCGAGAACTCCATGGGCCTGGTGCTCCCGTGGTGGGTGAACGTCGCTGGTGCCATGCTCATCGCCACGATCAAGAGCATTCTGGTCATGGCGTACTTCATGCAGCTCAAGTACGACAACCCGATCAACACGCTCGCCATGCTCTTTTGCTTCTTCGCACTGGGCCTGTTCCTGATGTTCACGGGTCTTGACCTCTTCAGCCGCGGCATGATCTACGACTTCAAGGCCGGCCCCGTCGTCGCTGGCGGTACCGGCAGCGGCGTCATCGGCGCCAACAACCAGCCCGTCGTCACCGCCTCCAAGGTCCGTTTCAAGGAAGCCCTGGGCGAGAACTTCACCCGCGAATGGCTCATCTGCGCTGATGCCATCAGCATTGCAGCCCATGATGCAGCAGCGCTTGAAACCGAAGATGGCACCTTGGCATCCAACAAGCTCGCCACGAAGGCGAACGAAATGATGGACCTCCACGTCTTCAAGCTCCACCCGCCGCACGCCTCTTCGCAGGCCGCGACCGCCAAGGAACTTGAAGAGATGGCATCGACGCTCCGTTCATCTGGCAAGGCCGGAGCTGCGGACATCGTCGCTGCCGCGGGCAAGACCGTCGCCACCATCGACCTCGAGAAGGCCAAGGCCTCGTACTCCGTCGATGAGATGTTCAAGAAGCTCGCCATTGTCGCTCACGGCGGTCACCACGCCGAGCATACCGGCCCGGCCAGCACCGGCAACAGCTCGCGTACCCGTACCGGCCTCTCCGGTGCGCTCGATACCGAGGCCCACGGTCACGGTCACTCGAACGCCGGGCACGCTGCCCCCGCACACTAATAGTCGCTTCCACTCCTTAGCCCTCACGAGGCCCGCAGCGTCCGCCGCGGCCTTCAACTCACCCTGAGCCATGATCATGTCGCACCGCACCCTTCCCGCCCTCATCGCGCTGGTTTCGGGTGTTTGTGCTTTTGGCACCGGCTACAAGATGGCCACTCGCGTCGGTGACTTCAACGATGCAAGCCCTCGTGCGGTGTACGCGTTCGATACCCGGGGTGACATGCAGTTCACCTTCGCCGGGCGGCCGGTGACGCTTGAGACCGATCGCAAGGACCCGAGCAACATCATGCTGATCGTCAAGTACGGCGATCAGCAGCTGAAGCTGCGGGCCACCATCCCCGGCAATGAACATCTGCCGGGCCTGACCCAGCACGAAGACTGGATGCGTCTGACCCGCTTTGGCGTGATGTCGGGCCGCACCATGGAGCAGTTCAAGGCCGATCTGGGCGTCGCGGCAGACCTCCCCGAGCGTCTCGCGATCGTCACCAAGACGCCCCGCCCGGGAAGCGACCCCAACAGCTGGGGCCAGGTCTGGATCAAGGACTGGTCGTTTGAGTTCCATGAGTTCCTGCCCGAGGGCGGATTCAAGACCGAGCGATTCCACTACCCCACGCACCGCCGCGGCGAAAAGCCCAAGGCCGGCGAACTGATCGAGAACTCCTGGCAATACCAGGCGGCCCTCATGCTGATGCCCCAGCAGGCCCGCGAACGGCTCATGGGCCGCTACAGCAACGATGCCATGCATTCACTGGGATGGCTTCTGCCCGTGTCCGCGTTCAGCGGTGCGACCTGCATCTTTGCGATCGGCTTCGCCGCGGCTCCGGCGCGGGTTCGCCGCGTGCAGCCCGCGGTGTGAAGTCTGGCGTCTGAGGGTGAGTCCTCGGGCGTGTGGCCCAAAGCATTTCGATTCTGACCCGAAGCGCTTGAGGAGGCCGCTGCACAGTGTTGGCGCGAGTGGTGAAGAGTTGGCCCGAGTTGATCGGCGGAGGACTGCTGCGTGCCACTTGACATTGCAATCCTTGGATCAAATGGGGTGCCGCTGGATTTTGTCGCCCTGCACGAGGATGTTCACTGGGAGCTGGTAACCGCCGCGCAGGTGGTTGGGTGCGAAGTGTTCTTGCGACTGAGCGACATTTACGGCGAAGTTGAGTTCGCGCATCCTGAGCTCCAGTCGCTGCTCGATGGGCTCGACGCAATGGTCCCCGATCTTCGCTCGCCAGCGCGGGAGGTCGCCGATGACCTTCGCCAACTCGTGGGTAAGGCGATGCTGACGAATCAGAACGTGCATGCACTGCCGGACTGAGCGCGTCGATCATGCCATGCCCCCGTTTCGTGTCCCCCAATCTCACTAGCCGATGACTCACGTGGGAGCACGCGAAAAGCTTGAGCACTCCAGGCAGGCCTGTAGTCCTTTGCGTCTTGCATCATGTCAATCCTGTCACTCCATGTGCTCTTCTTCGCTCAGAAAAGGAACATGGATAGACAGGATAGACAGGATGAGGAAAAGACGGGAGAGAGCTTGAGCCAGTGAGGCGGACATGTCGCTCTTCATGCCTTTCATCCTGTCCATCCTGTCCATCCATGTTCTCTTCTTGGCTCTGCGAGCGGAACATGGGTGAACAGGATTGACATGATGTGGAATGTCCTCGGTGCTGGCGGAACGCGAAATCTCGCCGAGCAACTCTCGTCACTCGGCGCATGAGCGGGGTGTCATCGACCGATGAGGTCGAACTCGGCATAGATGGCATCGTGATCAGAGAGGGTGCGCGACGTCATTGACTTGAAGCCGCCATTCTGGGTCGCGTTGCCCACGCCGCTGATCTCGACCGGCGAGAGCGGGCGGCGGACGTCGTAGAACGTGGGGACAAGCCGCACGGTTCCATCGGCGCTGTTGCCGTACAGGATGTAGTCAAGACGCGTGCCGCCGGTGCCGGTGGTGTTGTTGAAGTACCGGTTGAGGTCGTTGTCGTTGCAGGAGGTGCAGTGGTTGTCCGCACCCACGCAGGCGAGGTTGCGGGCGGAATCTGCGACCGCGCCGACGCCGCCCAGGTTGGTGCTCATGGAGCCCGTGTAGTCAGCCTGCATCGCATTGATGTTGAAGTCGCCCATCACGAGGATGGCGTGAGATGGATTGAAGGTGCGATAGATGTTGATCGCGACGGACAGCTGAGCAAGCTGCAGGCGCCGATCGCTGACGTTGCTGCCGCTGTCGCCAGACTGGGTATGCGTCACGAAGACGCCGACCTGAAAGCCAGCCTTGGTCATCGTCATCTGAATGAAGCCCTTGGTGGAGCTTGCATCGAAGCCGCTGTCATCGGAGTAGGCGATCTGCGCGAAGTTCGTCAGGGAGTGCTGAGACAGGGCGGCAAGACCGCTCGAGAGGATGTTGGAGCCATCGGAGCGACCTCCGTAGCCAACCCATGGATACTGGCTGCCAACCGCGATGGTTGAGTACAGATCAGAGTCCCAGACCTCCTGCAGCCCGACGAAGTCAACGCCTTGATTCCGCAGACCGTTGAGGTGGCCGGCGATCGCCCCGGTGCGGTCGGCGTCGCGCCAGATCGGCAGCCCCGGAATCTCAGGGTGGCCAAAGAGGTGGGTGTTGTAGCAGAAGACCTTGAGCGTCGTTCGACGCGTGCCAAGGTCGCCGATCACGGCCGGCCCGTTGACCGACGCCGTCAGCCTCATGGGCTGATTCAGCGTGAGCGTTTCGTGATAGGTGCCGGTTTGAAGGACCAGCTGCCCGCCCGCTGGCACATCGCACGCCGCGGCTTCAATCACGTTGTAGGGCTGCTGCGAGAGACCGTTGGGGTTGAACCACGGTGTGGGCCGCACATGCGTCTGTGCCTGTGAGGTCTGCGACGCAAGCACGAGAAAGAGTGCGGCGCTCGTCTGCATGATCGTCATGGAAGCGAACTTCATGATGGAGTTCTCCTGGGGAGGGTGGGGGGTGAGTTGATGCGCAGAACCTCGCGAATCACTTGAGTCCGACGAGCACGAGGACGAACCCGCGTCCTGATTCCAGGGACGACATGGCCTTGCCCACCACCGCGCCACCG
>JBILUL010000086.1:0-20198 GCA_044371005.1 Phycisphaerales bacterium
AGCGGAATCGCCGGATTCCCAGGAGGCGAAAAAGGCGTCAACGTCGCTGCCGTCGATGCCGCCATCCTGATTGAAGTCGGCGGGGCACGCGCCGGTGAGGACGACTTCGTGATCGCGGTAGATGATGGTGAATCCGGGCGGGAGGTCGGCGGTGGTGAATGCCCCGGTGATGATGCCGCTGTTGGAGACGATAAGCGGATATTCGACGGAAGGGTCGGGATTGGCGGTGAGGACGCGGATGGCAAGGTGGCCGCCCAGTGCAATTTCGCCGCTGACGACGGTGATGGTGTCGTGAAGGAAGCCCTGATCACCGTCGACGTCCATTTCGAGTACAGCGGGCGAACCCGATGTGTAGCCACCTTCGATGGTGATGCTGCCGATGGCGGTGCCCCCGGGGCTGATGAGCCCCCAGTTCGTGAAGGTGTTGAAGTTGATGCGGATGCTCCCGTTGCCGGTGATGGAGCCTCTGTTGTAGAGCGAGCTTCCGCATGCGAGGACGCCGCCAGCGAGGGTGACGTTGCCGTCGTTGATGTGGACGCCGCTGAAGGAGGCTGTGTGCGAGCCAATGCTGAGGTTGCCCGCCCAGCTTACGTAGACGCTGCCGAAGTTGAAGACCACCGGAGGTTGTGACGAGCCAACGAAGGACATGTCGCCCGAGAGCAAGATGATGGAGTCCTCGCGGGTGTTGAGTTTGGAGAGGATGGCACCAGCGCCCGTAAGCGTGCTGAAGGGGTTGAGCACCAGCGGCACTGCATCGGTCCTCGTGAAATCAATGTCAAAGATAGTGATGATGGAGACGTTGTTGGCGGGGCCGCGGAGTGACCCGCCGTTGATCGTGGTCGCAACGCCCAGGTGAACTGGGGTATCGGAGCGAAGCGTGACTGGATGGTTGCCGATGTGGAGCGGACCAGCGAGGCGAACGTCAAGAATTCTGGAATCGGAGCCGATGTCGAGGAGGCCGGTGGCGGTGACGCTGGCTTCCTCTTCGGTGGTGAAGGGGGAGTTGATGATGCCGCTGCCAGTAAGGTCGCCGCCCGCGGCGAACGTGAGGCCAGCAGTGCCTGAAGCGATAAGGGTGCCGCTTACGGGCGAGTTGAAGGTGAAGCCTTGGTTGTGGGTGGCGCTGATGCTGGCGTCGGCGTGGAAGGAGACAGGAGTCAAGATGTTGCCGCCTCCGTTGAGGGAGTCACCAGGACCAAAGGCGAGGCCGCCGGGGCCGATGATGCTGCCGCCGGCGACCGAGATGGTTCCGGCTGGCGAAGGTGTGGAAGAGAGGATGTGAACGGGCTGATCGTTCACAGCGAGTGTGCCGCTGTTGGTGAAACTGTTGGGTGCGTTGCTTGGCGAGCCCAGGAAGAGGTCGCCCCCTGCCGCGGTGATGACAGCGGTGGGTGCGGCGGAGATGGTGCCGTAGACGTTGCCGCTGCCTGAGAGCGTGCCGCTGATGAGGATGTTGGCGGCGGCGATCTCGGCGCCCTGGGCGAGCGTTGTTTGCCCCTCGAGTGTCACGGCTCCACTGCCGGTGACCGTGCTGTCGACGATGCTGATGGACGAGCCTGCCCGGAGGACAATGCCCCCGGCCGAGAGGTTCGAGGAGCCGGAGAGGTTGACGGTCGCCGTGCCTTGCGGGCCCAGGAGCCCGCCGATGGAGAGTTGGTTCGGCACAGTGACGCTTGACGACGTGGCGATGTCAAGCGTCCCCGATGACCCCGGGAACGCAGCCATCAGGATGTGGGAGTTGATGCTGAGAGTTGCGTGGTCTGAAACAACCACATGGCCGGTGCCAGCGCTGCCGATGAGAAAGCCGGAAGGGACGCCGCTCGCGATCAGCTGCGAGCCAGTGCCGGAAATCGTGAGGGTGCCCACAGCACCGGCAGCATTGCCGAGCGTCATGAAGCCGCTGCCGAGGCCGCCGGGCGGCTGGGGGACGGCGTTGACCAGGGCGCCTTGAGTGACTTCGACGCTCCCCGTTCCGCTGTTGCCGATGAAGAAACCGCCCGTGAGGGTTCCGGTCGAACCACGGAACTCGACCGTGGGAGGGTTGTTCGCAAGCGTGCCGGAGAGCTCGAGGCGGGTGTTGGTGGTGAACGAGCCGCCGGGCTGAATGAGAAGCCTGCCCCCGGCATGGTTGAAGTGGCCGTTGACGGGGTCGATCACCAGGTTCTCGGTTCTCACTTCACCCTTGATGAGGTTGATGGTTCCTGAGCCGCCGTTGGAATCGCCCAGGAAGAGCGTTCCGGTGGTTACTCCAACGCCCGCTTGCACGATGGCATCGTCGTCGACGGTGATGGTGGCGTTGCCCGCAGCCGCGGCCGTGGTGTTATGCCCCACGTGCAGGTCATTCGGCACGTTCAATGCGCCCGATGTGAGGCCGAAGGGGGCTATCGACGAGACCGAGCCGCTGGAGCCTGGATTGAGAGCGACGAAGGCGTTGAACCCGGCGCTGACTGAGGCGCGGACGCCCAGATTAAGGGTGCCGGCACCGGACGCGCCGATGATGAGGTCGGCACCCGGGGTGGTGTTGTTGATGCGAAGGACCGCGAGCTGAGCGTTGGAGCTGCTGACGTTGACAGTGCCGATGCTGCCGGCGAGGTTGCCGATGATGATGTCGTCGGCGTTCGTATCGATGCGGACCTGGTTCCCTCCGCCAATGTTGAGCGTGCCCTGTCCGGCTTGGCCGACGATGATGTCAAAGCCCGCACCGGTCGTAGTGAGAAAGTTGAGCCCCGGGCTGACGGTCAGGGTGCCGTTTGAACCGGAATCTCGCCCCAGAGTGACAAAGCTCGTTGAGGTGACGACGCCGCTCATGTTGAGCGTGGCGTTGTTGCCGCTCGACTGCCCGATCTGCAACTGCGAGGTGATGGTGTGCACGCCAAACGACGCAGTGACGGTTCCTTGCCGGTATGTCTGCGAGCGGGTGGTGCTGACATCCGCTCCGTAGGTGACGGAGTAAGCGGAGGCAAGGTTGAAGGAGAGGTCATCCGCCGCGGTGGGCACCTGCGCAGGGCTCCAGTTGCTGGCGACGTTGGCGAGGCCACCTGCGGGATTGATCCAGTTGATCACCGCTCCATGGAGCCGCGATGAAAGGCAAAGGCACGTTCCCGCCGCAACGATGAGTGCACGAGACGGACGGACAGACGCTTGATGCATGGATCTTTCTCCCCGCGAGAACCTCAGAAACAGCCGGGCAACTTCCAATGTCATTTCATGTCGCCATGGTTCCGCTTCCTTGCGTCATTCACAGAAGTTATGCAGGCTCAGGAGATTGCGAGGCCGTGAAATCGAACCCAATGGCCGGTATTCGCGTGAAGATGGGCAATGCGGGGATATCCTCGCCCTCAGCCCCCCAGCGGTTGAATCGAGTGTTACAGCCCGGTGGCAGCAAGGAACCACACTCCGGCCCTCATGATGCAAACGGCACCATCGACCATTGTGATTCGCTGTGAAGGCTGCGGATATGACCTCCGCGGCATTTCGCACGAGGCGGTCTGCCCCGAGTGCGCTCGAGCCGTGGCTTCATCACTTCCCACCGCGCGAGCAGGCATCGCCTGGCAGTAGCGTCGCGGCTTGAGATCATGGATGATGACCGGCCTTGGCTCGATCTGGGCTCCCGCACGCACGGGACTGGCCGTTCGGCTTGAACTCGCAAGCCTTCGCTCTCTCTGTTTCATCAACCTGGCACTGACGTGGGTCGCATTCCTGATCCCCGGCACTCTGTCGTTGGTCTTCGGGCCCCGGATGCTCTCCCTCACTCCCGGAGGTTCACGCACGCTCGTCATCGACGATCACGCAAGCCTTCTGGCTGCTGCGGCATGCGTCGCGGTGCCGCTGTACCTTGGCATCTCGCTCTGGGTCTGCGGCCAACGCCTGCTGCGCGGTCGCAACTGCCGCGAAAGCTACTGGGCCGCCATGGCCCTGGCTGCCTATCCGCTCGCGTTTGCATCATCGTTTCTGCTCGGCACAACGCTCATCGTCCGCGCGCTGCCAAGGGACGCGGTGTACCAGCCCCCAGTGGGCATGCTCGGCCTGTTCATCGTGGCCTGGATCGCCAACCGATGGCTCGTGGTCTTCGCCGCGATGGCCATCGCCGCTTTCGTGCACTGGACTGTCTTTCGCCGTACGCGATTCGCCAATCCGATCCGCGCCGTCGGTTCAGCCCAGGCGTGAAGCCCGTGTCATGATGCACGACCCGGCAGCCTCAGCACGCCCCGCGCTGCCACGCCGTGATGAACGACTCAATGTCCGGCCCATCCGTGCCCCCATCGCAGTTCACGTCTGCCTCCGCCGAGCCCGCGGCGAAGTCCAGGAAGAACGCCTCCAGATCCGACCCGTCAACCCCGCCATCCACGTTGTAGTCGGCCTTGCACGGACAACACTGCCCCAGCGTCGCGATGCCCCGCGCCGTCGTCGGCCCGATCGTGATGAAACTCCCCGTGATCACCAGATCCCCATTCCACTCTCCCAGCCCGAACGCCGAGGGAAAGTTCCCCGAGGTCGCCGCACCCACCGTCGAGGAATCACGCAGACTCCCATCGATCCCCACCCATTGATTCCCAACGAGCCGTCCGAAGTTGTTGATGCCCGGGAACGCCGTGCCCGCGAAGTAGAGATTCGCAGAGGCCCCATCGTTCCACCCTCGCAGCGCCGTCACCCGCCCCGTTCCCAGCACCTGTCCCACACCAGTCCATGGCGTTGTGGTCGTGCCCCCCGCCCACTTGGCCACGTTGAACGATCCGCTGCGTCCGTTGACGCCAAACTGCGTGCCACCCACGTAGAGCGCAGCACCCGCTCCGTCGTTGAAGACCGTCGCCGCGGAAAGATACTTGAGCGCATCACCCTGACGGCTGATGCCCGCACCGATGCGACTCCACGCAGTCCCATTGAACTTCGCGGCAAGCTGCGCCGGCACGCCATCAATCGTGTCGAATCTTCCCACCACATACAGCGCAGGGCCCGAACCATCGTTGAAGATCTCGATGTCACCGATGTACGGACTGAAGACGCCGTTGATGCCCACGCCCGTCCCCACGGCACGCCACGTCGTTCCGTCAAACTGCGCAATGCCGCCGAACGGAATGCCGAATCCGCCCGCCACGAAGAGCCGCGGTCCTTGCCCCAGATCGCCCACCGCCATGTCCCAGATCGCATTTCCAGCAGGCACGGTCAACCCCAGTGATTGCCAGACCTCGCCGTCCCACGCAGCGATAGCTTCAGTCCCCGCAACGCCTCCCGCATTCGTGAACCGACCTGCCACGACGAGCTTGCCCTGATACGAGATCATCGAGGCCAGAAACCCGTTGGTAAAGCCGTTGGAGAGCCCGGTCCCCAGACGCATCCATGTATCCGTCCTCGCGTCATAGCGAGCCAGATTGTTCGTGAACGCACCCCCGATCTCCGTGAAGGAGCCGCCGACGTAGAGCGAGTCGCCCGTGCCATCGTTCCACACCATCGACGGCCCCGCATACCCATCGCCGACGCCCGGCATCGCGCCGGTGTTGCCGTAGACAGGCGGGCATTGGCCATGCAACTGGCCGACTGAGAACAACAGCGTGAATGCCGCGGCGGGCAGGGTCCTGGTCGTCATCGCGAGTCTCCCAGAAGTGATCGGACATGGTATGGAAGGTCGCTCCCCGCGCCAAGGGCATCGGTGACGGCCAGCCCGCGTTCCTCCGCGTGCCGCTGTGCAACCGGTCATACCCTTGTCTCATGCCAGGACGCTCTGCAAACATGCTCACGGCCGATGCGTCATTTCCGGCTCTGGAAGTGATCGAACCCCTGTGCGCCGTCTTCCGCCGCAAGCTCAAGAGCGAAGGCCTCAAGTACACGCCCGAACGCGCCCAGGTCCTCGATACCATCGTCCGCCACGATGGCATGTTCGAAGCCGATGTTGTCATCGACAAGGTCAAGGGCGCGGGCATGCGAGTCAGCAAGGCCACGGTCTACCGCACCATCAAGCTGCTCCAGGAAGCCGGCGTGATTCAGCGCGTGCTCTTTGATGGCGAAATCGCACACTACCAGCTCGTCTACGGGCAGACCCCGCAGACATCGCTCATCCCCGTCGACGGCTCGGGCGAAGTACCCGTCGATGTGCCCGGAATCGAAGCGATGTGCGCAGCCGCGGCTGCAAAGGCCGGCTACAGCGTCAAGGGCTACCGCCTGCACATCTTCGTCACACGCTGAACGGTCAGCCTCGCCGAGCCTCAGGGTGCTGAAATGAAAAGACCGCAGCGGCGGCCGCTGCGGTCTTTGAAAGTCTTCTGCTCGTCTGTCGGACGATCTCGCCTGGCTCAGTAGTTGGGAGTGGGCGGACGGAAGTGTTCCATGTTCAGGCTCTTGAAGTAGGCGATGGTCTTGGCCAGGCCTTCTTCGAGAGGCACCTTGGGCTCCCAGTTGTTCAGGTGCTTCTTGGCCAGCGTGATGTCGGGCTGACGCTGCTTCGGGTCGTCCGCCGGCATCGCGCGATACACGATCTTGCTGCTGCTGCCCGTCAGACGGATGATCATGTCAGCAAGCTGCTTCATCGAGAACTCACGCGGGTTGCCGATGTTCACCGGGCCGACGAACGTGTCGGGACCGTTCATCATGCGGATGATGACCTCAACAAGGTCATCGACGTAGCAGAACGAACGGCTCTGCGTGCCATCGCCGTAGAGCGTGATGTCCTCGTTGTTGATCGCCTGACGGATGAAGTTGCTGACCACGCGCCCGTCAAAGGGGTGCATGCGCGGACCGAACGTGTTGAAGATCCGCACCACGCGGATGTTCACCTTGTTCGTCCGGTAGTAGTCAAAGAACAGCGTTTCCGCCGCACGCTTGCCCTCGTCATAGCAGGCACGCGGCCCGATCGGATTCACATTGCCCCGGTACGACTCGGTCTGCGGATGCTCGGTGGGATCACCGTACACCTCAGAGGTCGAGAACTGAAGCACCTTGGCCTTGCAGCGCTTGGCCATGCCCAGCACATTGATGGCACCCATCACGCTGGTCTTCATCGTCTTGATCGGGTTGTACTGGTAGTGACCAGGTGCCGCGGGGCACGCGGCGTTGTAGATCTCGTCCACTTCCAGCCAGAACGGATGCGTCACGTCGTGACGGACCAGCTCGAAGTTGGGCCTGCCCAGCAGGTGCGCCACATTGCTCTTCTGGCTCGTGAAGAAGTTGTCCAGGCAGATCACATCGTGACCTTCATTGACCAGTCGGTCGCAGATGTGTGAGCCAAGGAAGCCAGCTCCGCCGGTGACAAGGATGCGTCGAAGTTTCATGCGGGTCTCGAACGGGAGGAAAGGAAAGAGGGGTGATCAGAATCCAAACGTACGGGCGCCCGGAGCGAATCACGCGGCGGGCACGATGCCCGTCGATTGGCCAGCACCCGGATATCGGTCCGGATGGTACGGGGCAACAGTGCCTCTGGATGCCCGGGTCGCTCTTTGACGCACGCGCTGGAGCCATACCCCGCCTGAATGGAGGTGCACGCCCGCCACGGATGCCCCCAGCCCACACTCCCCGATCAGCCCGGGCCGGGCACAAGGGCCGCGGCCGCGATGGCGACGTTTGACTCAAGGTGCGCCGGATTCGTCGTCCCGATGATCACGCTCCCGACGCCCGGCGTTCGAAGCGCCAGCTCAAGACACGACTTCTGACTGCCCGCCGAGTGGGCCAGATGCCCGCTCCCGAAGACCTTCTTGATCAGCACGCCCTTGCGAGCCAGCCGCGCCGCTTCAATCACCGGCAGATCCGCCAAGTGTTCTGGGTGCAGTGTCAGCATGAGCGCATCGCAGTGGGGGAGTGCCGCCAGAGCTCCCTCCGGTGTCTTGGTCGATGCGCCCATGGCCCGGATCTTCCCCTGCTGCTTGAGGCGAGCCAGAGTCGGGAGCACTCCCGTTCCCGGAAGGTTCGCCTCGATCAGCCCATCGGAGTGCACGAGCACCAGATCGAGCCGATCCGTCGCCAGCCTCTGCAAGCTGCGCTCGACACTCGCAACGATGGCTTCAGGACTGAAGTCAAAGCTGGATTGGTCGTTCTCAAAGGTCTCCCCGACCTTGGTGCAGATGACCCAGTCATCCCGCTGCCCTTTCAGCAGCGATCCAAGCCGGGATTCGCTGGTCCCGTAGGCCGGTGCGGTGTCAATCAGGTTGATCCCGAGCGACCGAGCCTTCGCCAGCAGACTTGCCGCCGCGGCATCGTCGGGGATGGTCACTGGCGTCGGGTACTTGACCCCGCTGGATCGACCGAATTTCACCGTTCCCAGTCCCAGAGAGCTGACGGAGAGTCCAGTGCTGCCAAGTGGTGCGTGTTTCAGGTGCATCGGTGGATCCACATCTGCTCAATCTGCCCACGGCGCGCGGGCGATGGGGAATGGATCGCTGGCAACGGCTTCGCCACGCGTTGCCTGGGCACTGGCCTCGCCGGGTGAGAGCCTCACGCCCAGCAGTTGTTCGTGCGTCAAAGTGGCCAACGCAGGTACCAGCGCCAGCTTCGTGGGCCACAACGCAAAGACCGGCACATCGAGCATCTCCTGCTCGATCCGCATCGCTACCGGGCCATCAGGACGGTGCCCATCGGGTGTCTTCGCCTCAGCACGGTCGATGCGCAGCGTGCTCCAGCGGCCTTCGGGAGCCTTGATCCACGGCATGCACGCCTCAAGCTCGGTCCGTGCCGCGTCAATCTGCTCCGCTTCACTCCGCGTGACGCCCGTCTCGGCAATGTTGCCCCCGATGTACCACGTACACCCCGGCTCATTCGATGAACTCGTGATCGTCAGCCGCGGCTTGTCCGAAAGCTCCTGCAGACAGTGCCCGAACATGCCGAAAGGCGCATGGCTCATCATCAACATGTGCAGCGGACGCTTTTGACAACGCACCAGCGGATCCACGCCAAGCGAGCGAATCAGCCCTTCATTCCCCGTGCCCGAAGACAGAATCACGGCATCCGCCTTCGCACTTGCCGCCATCTGGCCGATCGTGCCGTGCGCCTTGATGATCGGCGCGGTCACACAATCCCTCAACGCGGCGAGCAGTTCCGCAATGTTCAGGCACCGCTCCTGAACCTCCCACACATGCGTTCCACGCGGCGCGTCCTCAAAGTGTGCCGGAAACTCCTCCCGCGACAACCGCTTCACCCCGGACTTCATCGCCAGCGAGGCAGCCGTGCCAGTCACCGACCCCGCCATCGCCGCGAACAGGCCCGGACGCGTCCACAGATACATCGTGTCGGTGTGCGGTCGCAGATGGCTCAGGTCAAGCGACGACTCGCCCCGGAAGTGCTGGTCCCATGCAAGCTGGGCATCGGCCAGCGCATCCGAGGCCGCCGCGGCTCGGTTCGAAAGGGCATACTTCACGCCCCGGTGCAGAATGCCCTGCGATGCAATCGTCTGCCCATCACCCAGCGCGGTGTGCTCCGCCAGCGTCACGCGATAGCCGCGGCTTGCCAGGTACCAACGCAGGTACAGCCCGGCGATTCCGCCTCCGATGATGAGCACACTTGGCCTGTCCGTTGTTGGCACCCCTGACGTTAGGTGGATTCGCCCGCACGCGTCTTGATGTCCACCGTTCCGGGCCATCCCAGGTGGGCAGCACAGTTCAGGGCGGCGATATCATGGAACCATGATGATTCCTGCTATCCTCGCTGCGTGCATGCTGATGGCCCCCCCGAGCACCGAGAAGAGGCCCGTGGTCGACGAATACCACGGCATCAAGGTGACCGATGACTACCGATGGCTTGAGGACTGGAACGAACCGGCGGTCAAAGCCTGGAGTGAGGCCCAGAACACCCATGCCCGAAGCAAGCTCGACGGTCTTGCACAGGTTGCGGCGATCCGCGACCGTGTGACGCAGATCATGTCAGCCCAGTCCGTCAGCTACGGCGCACTGCACGCCGCGGCGGGGAAGCTGATCGCCATCAAGCGCCAGCCCCCCAAGCAGCAACCTCTGCTCGTCATCCTCGATTCCGCCGATCGCCCCGAAACCGAGCGAGTCCTGCTCGATCCAAACGTCCTGGACCCCAGCGGACACACCGCCATCGACTGGGCAGTCCCAAGCCATGACGGAACACTCGTTGCCATCTCCATCAGCAGCGGCGGCAGCGAATCGGGCGATGTGCATATCTACGACGTCGCCACCGGCAAGGCAACCGGCGATGTGGTGCCCCGCGTCAACGGCGGCACTGCTGGCGGGAGCCTCGCCTGGGCCAGCGATGGCAAGGGTTTCTTCTACTCCCGATATCCGCGGGCCGGTGAGCGTGACGCTGCGGACATGGAGTTCTACACCCAGGTGTACTTCCACGCGCTGGGTACGCCAACCAAGGATGATGTGTACGAACTTGGCGCCGCCAAGCCCAAGGCTTACTTTGAAGTGAAGAAGCAGGAAGCCTCGCCGCTGCCCTACGGCCGCACAGGCCCCTTCGAGTTCACACGCATCGCCGAGATCTGGCTGCAGAGTGATCCCGCAACCGGCCGCGTGCTCTGCACCGTGCAGCACGGCGATGGCGGCACGTTCGCACATTACATCCGTGATTCAAACCAGATCTGGCGGCAGCTGGCAGATTACAACGATTCAATCGTGCAATGCGCCTTCGGGCCCGATGAGAGCATACTGCTCGTGAGCCGGGCCGGCGCACCACGCGGCAAGGTCCTCTCGCTCAAACTCGAGGGCACAGCCCTCATCGACGGGGCCAGAGCTGCAAGCGAGTTGATCAGCGAAGGCCAGGACACCATCGTCTCCGAGTTCAACGACAGTTCCTCCCTGGTCGCCACCAGCAGGGCGATCTTCGTAACCTATCAGATGGGTGGCCCCAGCGAGGTCCGCACCTTCGATCATCAGGGGCAGCCGGCAGCCAAGCCCGTTCAGGCCAGTGTGGCCGATGCCAGCGGCGTCACGGAACTGGGCGATGGGAGCATCCTTTTCAACCTGGTTTCCTACCTCCAGCCCGCGGCGTGGCACCACTTCGATCCCGCCACAGGCAAGACCGCCCGCACCGCACTCGCGGTCCAGGCGCCCGTGAACTTCGATGACTGCGAAGTCATCCGGGAGTTTGCCGTGAGCAAGGATGGAACCAAAGTCCCCGTCAACATCCTGCGCAAGAAGGGCACCAAGCTCGATGGCACGAACCCGTGTCTGGTGACCGGGTACGGCGGCTATGGAGTGAACATCACGCCGGCCTTCACGGCCGCGAGAAAGGTGCTGCTTGAACAGGGCTTCGTCTGGGCTCAGGTGAATCTCCGGGGCGGCGGTGAATACGGCGAGGCGTGGCATCGCGATGGCGCACTGACTCGCAAGCAGAATGTCTTTGATGACTTCGCCGCGGCGTGCCGGTTCATGATCGATCAGAAGTACACCACCAGCGCGAAGCTTGCCATCGAAGGCGGCAGCAACGGCGGGCTGCTCATGGGAGCCACGCTCACCCAGCATCCCGAACTCGTCCGTGCCGTGGTCGCACACGTTGGCATCTACGACATGCTCCGCGTGGAACTCTCATCCAACGGTGCATTCAACATTCCAGAGTTCGGGACCGTGAAGGACAAGGCCCAGTTCGAGGCGCTGCACGCTTATTCGCCCCTGCACCGTGTCAAGGATGGCGTCAAGTACCCGGCCGTCATCTTCCTCACCGGGGCCAACGACCCTCGCGTGGATCCGATGCAGAGCCGCAAGATGGCGGCTCGCCTGCAGGCCGCGGGTGCCGATGTCCTGCTGCGGACCAGTTCAAGTTCCGGGCACGGCATGGGCACGGCGCTGAGCGAGCGCATCGAGCAGGCCGTCGATGTCGATGCCTGGTTGTTCAACCGTCTGGGTGTTGAATATGTCCCGGTGAAGTAAGCGACGTAGGACAGGGACAGTTGATCTCACTCGGGACCGGATTCATCATCCGGTCCCGCTTTCATTGTGGAGTCTCAGGGCTGCTTGGGCTTTGCAGGAATGGTGAGCTTCTGTCCGATGCGGAGCGAGTGTTCATTCTTGAGCACCGATCGATTGGCCTCGAAGATCAGTTTGGAGTGCTTACTTTCGCCGTAGACTGAAGCAGAAATCGTCGACAGCGTGTCGCCCTCCTGCACCGTGTACGTCGTCGAAGGCCCGCGGCTTTCGACAGCCTTGGCCGGCTTGGCAGGCAGGCCCTGAATGTTCTTGGGATCCTTGGGCACGCGGACCGCACGGCCCGGCCGCAGCGATGTCGGGCTCATCAGCGGGTTGGCCTTCGAGATCGAGTTGGCATACGCCGATGTTCCGTAGTAACGAAGCGAGAGCGTTGCATACGTCTCGCCCGGCGCGAGCGTGTGCTCGATGAACTCGGGCGGAATGATCGCCGGACCGGTCACGTTCGAGTCGGGCTGCGAATCGCGGGGCGTCGGCTCTGCCGGCCGCGGCTTTACCTCAGCAACGGCGGGCTTCTCCACCACGGCCGGCGGCGGCTTCACTGGCGCGGGCGCAACGGCGGGCTGTTCAATGCGGGTTCCCGCTGAAAAGGAAATGCCCTTGGGCTCGGCCGATGCCGGCCACCACCAGTAGACAAAAATCCACAACGCAACCAGTCCCAGCATTCCAACGGCGATTCGAGGAGATGAGTCTGCCATGGCGAGCTTCACTTGTCCGGGTGCAACAGGATCCATCAACAGTACGGAAGGCGCGAGATTAGGCGAACCTAACAGACCGTTGCCCGCGGATCAGCGATGTCACGAACTCGGCCGCCCCGATCGGTGAACCCGATAACGCCAACTCGGCACTCCGAACCTGCCGTCCGACTCCTCCTCGCAATCACCGCTCCGCCCTCCCCCTCGATCCCAGTCGTCCAGCCAGGCGGTCGGTATCCGAACGTAATGCAATCGTAACCTGTTCGGGTCGTGATGTTTGATTGTATTGTGTTCGGGTGATAGGGATGGGTTCGGTGTTACAGACTGGTGACAGTGCCCGGGCAACTGGGGTGCGATGATGGACGTATCGATGGGGGCAGGGAAGGCAAGCATGCACTTTGCGATTCGGACAAGAGTCGTGGGTGGTGGTTGGGGGCGGGGGAGGCAACTGGTAGGGGTGGGGGCGTGTGGATACCATGCGGACCCTTGCGGTAGCCCGCGGGGCGTGTTTTGATGGTCGATGGTCTGTTTGGGGAGTGGGGGCGTTGGTTTGCAGAACCGTGGGGGCGGTCGGTATGCGCCCCTCGTGCGTTGTTCCTTTTTTGCCGCGGCTTTGCGAAAGGCCGTGGTGTTGGCCCTTGAGAGGTACGCTCATGGCTTCGTCGAATGTGTGCTGGGGAATCGAAATTGGTGCCGCGGCGATCAAGGCGGTGAAACTGGAGGCAACCGGGGATGGCGGCGCTCGCCTGCTCGAGCATGCCAACATCGTTCACCCCAAGCCTTTGTCGACCCCGGACGTGAACCCCAACGACGTCCTTCGCGTGTCGCTTGGCGCTCTGGCAAGTCAATACGACCTGTCGAAGGCCCAGATCGCCATTTCCGTGCCGGGCCACGCGGCATTCGCGCGCTTCGCCAAGCTTCCCCCGGTTGAGCCCAAGAAGGTTCCCGACATCGTCAAGTTCGAGGCGATGCAGCAGATTCCCTTCTCGCTCGATCAGGTCGAATGGGACTACCAGACCTTCGTGACCCCTGATTCGCCCGATGTGGAAGTGGGCATCTTCGCCATCACCCGCGAGAAGGTGATGGAGCGTCTCACGATGCTCCAGGACGTTGGCATCACGCCCAACTACGTCGTTCTCAGCCCCATCGCAGTCTACAACGCTCTGGCGTTCGATCTTGGCTTTGACAACCAGACCCCGGGCACCATCATCGTCGACGTCGGCACCACCTCCACCGACCTGGTCATCGCGACCCCGGGTCGGATGTGGATCCGCACCTTCCCCATCGGTGGCCACCAGTTCACCGATGCCCTGGTGCAGCAGCTTGGTCTGAGCTACGCCAAGGCCGACAAGATCAAGCGCGAAGCCGAGGACAGCACGCACGCTCGCCAGATCTTCCAGGCCATGCGTCCCAGCTTCGCCAACCTCGCGCAGGACATCCAGCGGTCGATTGGCTACTACCAGTCGCTCAACCGCGATGCGAATCTGACCCGCCTCATCGGCGTGGGCTCGACCTTCCTCCTGCCCGGGCTTCGCAAGTACCTCAAGCAGCAGCTCTCGATGGACGTCTACCGCGTCGAGGAGTTCAAGAAGATCAAGGCCGAGGGCGATCAGGAAGCCAAGTTCAACGAATCCAGCCTCAATTTCGCCACCGCATACGGCTTGGCGCTTCAGGGGCTCGGACTCAACGCCGTCGGCGGCAACCTCATGCCCGTGTCGGTGCTGCGTCAGAGCATGTGGAAGGAAAAGGTGCCCTACTTCGGAATCGCTGCAGGTGTGGCAGTCGCCGCGAGTGCCGCGATGTTCCTCTTCCCGCTGCGCGATGACATGGAAGCCAAGAGCAAGAGTGCTCCCACCGTGCTTCGCGAAGTGGCGGGCAAGTTCAAGCAGCTCAAGACGGAGGCCGACGAGGCCGGCGTGCTTTCGGCGGGCGAGCCTGACACGAAGGCCGCAAATCTCGTCGGCATGCTCGACAAGCGCGATGTGTATCAGATGATCTCCCGCGACGTGCAGCAGATGTTCGCCGCGGCGAATGCTCGCTCGACTGGCTGGGCCAAGGAGCAGGGCGCCAAGGACACGCCCACGGGACCTGCCTTCGCCCTCAAGTCGCTCGAGACCGACTATCTGGCACCGACCGCCGCGGTCGATCCGGCTGATCCGAATGCCGCCCCGGGCGCAGCACCCGATCCGCTCAAGATCGCCACGTTCCCTCGCATCGAATGCTCGCTGATGATGGACACCAACCAGCCCGAACCCCGCAAGTTCGTGCAGGAGACGGTGGAGAAGTGGTTGAAGGCCAATGGCATCCGCAAGGATGTGCCCTACGAGATCATCATTCCCGACCGGCCCTTCACCGTGACCGAACCAGGCAAGTCGGCTTCAAGCCCCGAAATGATGGCTGGCGGCCGCACGGGCGGGGCCATGGCTCCAGGTGCCGAACGTGGGGCCCGCCGCATCAGCGGCGGACGCGACGGTGAAGTCATCGTCATGCTCCCCGACGGCACCATCGGTCAGCAGGTTCAGAAGGTCCGCGGCGCCATCGAAGTCGGCGGCAGCGGGCCCGTTGCCAGCAGCGCCGAGCAGGACGAGTCCCGCAAGCGTGCAGACGCACAGACCGAGATCGACAAGCTCGGGGACTTCGCATCAATGGGAGCCGCGGCGGCCAAGGACAGCTCCGGGCTCGTCCGCGTCAACTGGTTCGTGGTATTCAAACCGCCGGCACCGCCTGAAGGTGACGCGGCTGCGCAGAACGGAGGCGCCAAGTGAAGAACATCCTCGCATGGGTCAAGTCCAATCTTCTGGTCGTCATCTTCTGCGCCGTGATCGTCCTCGCGCTGCCAGGGTCGTACGTCGGTGCGAGCATGTGGCGTGCCGGCATCCTCGACAGCCGCAAGAAGGAAGCTGAAAACGAGTATTCAACCGCTTCGAAGCTCGATGTCACCTACACGCTGCCCAGCTACACGCCCGCCGGGACGCCAGTGGAAGTGAAGAGTGCGCCCAACGCCAAGCTCACCGAGTGGTTCAAGGCACAACGCACCCGTCTTCAGGACGCAAGCGGCGCCGTGGTCAAGCGGGCCGACGACTTCAATCAGGGCATCGGCGCTGACGCCGCAGCAGTTGGCCGCACCGAGTTCAAGCCCTTCGTTGATGGGCTCTTCCCCTCGCCCGCAGCCGCGGCTCAGGAGCAACTGATTGCTCAACGCGGCAAGGAGGCCTTTGAGGCCCTCACCCCCGAACTGAAGGACGCAGCCATCAAGAAGCTCGCTGGCGAACTCGCTCAGCCCAAGCTCAACGACATGGAAGACGCGCTCCTCGGCAAGCGAGGCCGCCCCAATCCCTACGACGCCCTGCTCGCCGCCTCCAAGGCCGGCGCCGCGGCGGATCCGGTCCAGGTCGCTGAAGCACTTCGTGAAATGTCCGCACGCGAAATGGAAAAGGTCACCGCGGGCAAGCGCCCCCTCACTGCCGAAGAGCAGACCTCGCTCGACAAGCAGCTGGCCGAACGGCGTCTGGCCGAGTACCAGACGGCTGCCAAGGGCATCTCCGTCTACGCGACGATCGAATCCATGCCCGATGGCAAGGAAGGTTCAAGCATTCCGCGGGGCAAGATCGATCCCGACAAGATCGAACCAATCTCGTTCTTCCTGTACCAGTGGGACTACTGGACTATTCAGGACATCTTCGCCGCGGTCCGGCTTGCGAACACCGATGGTGGCAAGCTCACCGATGTCGAACGGTCGATCGTGAAGCGGATCGAGTCCATCCAGATCGCCGACCCCAAGGGGCTCTTCGGTACGCCCGAGGCAGCCGCCCCCGTCGATGTCACGGCCCCGACCGCTACTCCCGTCCCGACCGCGCCGGGCATGGTGCCTCTTGATCCGACGGTGTCCATCACCGGTCGCGAGATGTCGCCAGCTAATCCCATGTACGACGTGCGTCGCGTCACCCTGACGGTAGTCGTTTCCTCGTCTCGCCTGACCGAGTTCCTCGATGCGATCACCCGCACCAACTTCATGTCCGTCACCGACATGGACCTCGCATCGGTGGACGTCTGGGAAGACCTCAAGCTGGGGTACTACTACGGCCAGGAAAACGTTGTCCGCGCCACGGTCCAGATCGAGACCATCTGGCTGCGTTCGTGGATGGGCAAGTACATGCCGCCCGAGATCCTCGCCATCCTCACCGGTGGTGGAGCCGCCGGTACCGATCCCGCGGCTGCCCCAGTTCCCGAAGCACCCGCTGCCGGCAAGGCCGGTCGCGGTCGCGCCCCCGGACGTGGCTGATCCCGTGCCAGAAAAGGCCCCTCAGTTGGTCATTCATCTGAATCGCTTCCCGAACACCAAGAACATCGAAGCCCACGCCGCACAACTCCGGCGTGCAACTCGAACTGAAAGCAGGACCCCATGAAACTCAAAGGCATCAAGCCCATTGAACAGCACATCGAGAAGATCGTGATCGGCGTTGCCGGCGCGGCTGGCCTCGGTCTGCTCGGCGTGCAGTTCTTCACACCCTCGTCGTTCGAAGTGGGCAAGCAGCAGGTCTCGGTCGGCGACGCCTTCCGCCCTGCGCAGGAAGCCGCCGACCGCGCCAAGGCCGCCATGGACAATCAGGAGCCAAGGATCCCAGAGCCGCCCGCGCCAGCTGGGGGCGAAAAGCTCGCGATCGGTCTCGCCGCGGGCGGAACCGTGAAGAGCTCAACCATCGCACTCGGGCCAGGCCCGTCGTTCGGCAAGGCCGCCACATCCGGCGCCGTGGCGACCGCGTCGTACAAGCTCCCCGAAGTGGCCGCCCCCGCAGGCCTTGTGGGCCATGCCTTCCGCTCAACGGTGAATCCCGTTGAAGCGATCAGCAATGCCGACCTGGCCAAACTCCTTCCCGCCGCTCAGCCCTTCGACAAGGCCTCGGTGAGCCTCGAAGCCGCGTTCAACGGCATGTCGCTTCGCGAACAGTTGACGATCGATCCCGATGGCGAGGCGGGCCCGCAGCAGCCGATTCCGCTGGGTTGGTGGAAGGATACCGCCAATGAAGCCGCGGCAATGGTCGAAATCATCGGCGTCGAGGTTGAACGCGAGACGCTCCGCAATCCGGACGGCACCACTCCCAGCGGCTCAACCGTGGTGAAGGTGCCCGGCATTCCCGGTCGGTTCAACGCCCTCAAGATGTGGAACGATTCGATTCGCTCACTGGGCGATGTGCCCCCGATGCTCGATGAGTATCGGGCTGCCGCGGATCAGATTCAGCGACCCGCGTACCTCTCGACGATCGCAGGTCCGGCGTGGAAGTCTCCCGCTGAAATGGCCGCCGCGGCGACGACTGACGGGGATGCGAAGATCCGCCGCGTGGCAGATCTCAAGAAGCGCCTTGGCGATCTGGATGAGAAGATCGCCGACCTTGAGCAGAAGATCCAGTCCGCTCCCGAGACTGATCCTCGCGACAAGCCGGCGACCCGTCCCGAAACGCGGCCGCCCGAAGGCGGTGGCGGGCGTGGCGGCGGTGGCGGCAAGGGCGGCAGCCCGGGCAACATCGCACCCCCGGCTCCGAGCGTGAAGAAGGACGAGCCTCAGCTCAGCCGCCCGGTTCTCGAGCGTCAGTTGGCAACGCGAAATGACGAACGCAAGCGTCTGGTGAAGTCGCTGGCAGAACTTGGCGAGACGATTGAAGAGGCGACGGACTCGTCCGAGACCGCTCCGGTGGTGGCGGCGGCATCGCTGCTCGACAGCACCGAAGTGAAGCTCTATGCCCACGATCTGACGGTCGAGCCGGGTGCACAGTATCGCTATCGCATGCGGGTCGTTGTGAACAACCCGCTCTATGGGCGAAACCTGCAGGAGTCGCAGCGGACGCTCGCGGACAAGTCGACGATCGAGGGTACCTGGTCCGCGTGGACGGGTGCAGTGGATGTCGATCCCAATGAGTTCTTCTTCGTGACCAGTGCGGAGCCTCGGAGCGAGATCAGTTCGGCCCCCAAGGCCGCGGCTGAGATGTACGTCTTCTACTACGGCTTCTATCGCATGGCCAGCGTCAGCCTTGAGCCCGGCGATGTTTTGACCGGGACGGCCAAACTGCCTGATCTGAAGCTTGCGGATATGAAGAAACTCGAGGAGTCGCTCAAGGACCCGTCTGCGGCACCCATGACGCAGGCTCCGATTCCGGTGCCGGCAGGTGGCGGCAAGGGTGGTGGGGGTCGGATGAGTGAACGTGAGCAGATCGATCGTGGCGGGCGGCAGGCGCCGATCGCTGCGGAGCCCGCCGCGGCTGGCGTGGACTGGCTGACGGTGCCGGCGAAGAAGACGATTGAGTTGAAGGTTGATGCGTTGTACCTGGACACGGTGCCGCTGGCGACGGGTCAGCAGGGGCTGGCGGGTGAGGAGCGGCCTCGTTTCATGGCGTTGATGCGGAACCAGCACGGGCAGCTGGTGTCGCGTTTGCCGGACGTGGAGCGGGCCTCCGCGGCGTACAGGCGGCTGGAGGCCTCGGCGAAGGAGGGTGCGCGTCAGAATGCCCCAGAAGCGAAGGTAGAGGAGACGCGGGTGCGGCCTCCGAAGCCGGAACGGACGACGGCACCGCAGCAGCCCAAGAAGTCGACGGGTTCTGGCGGGTGATTGTGCGGATGACGTACGGTTCCAAGCTTACATAATGCGAACACTGGCCAGGCCGATCGGAAACGATCGGCCTGTTTCATGAAAGGGGTGCGAGGGCACCTGCGATCTAAGTGTGTGTTTTGCAGCTACTTGCGGAATCTCATCGAAAACGCACCCTCACGGGCTTGACGCAACGCGGCTGATCGCTACACTTCCCTCCCCACACCGCTCACAAACACGCAAGTGAATGTGACGGGGTTGGGAAAGATCTTTGACAACCGGATACGTAAGAAGAAAGTCCACACCGTTGTGTGAGATGGAGCTGATTCATCGAAAGATGGAAAGGTGAAGTTGAGCATGACTATGCGGAAGGCCCTAAACGAATCTCGGGGCTGGAAGCTGATGGTGTGGGCAAGTTTATATGAAGTAAGCAAGCTGCAATGAAATGTTAGAGCAATGCAGCGCCAAGGTGAAAATAATCATGCTCTTGAATCACTTGTGACTAATCAAGTGATGACCGGTGTCCCTTCCTTGGGGATCCGGGGCGAACTTCCGGAAGTGGCTGGAAAGGATCGAAAGATCTGATCCTGGAACGATTTCTGGTTGGTGGCCGAGCATAAGGGCACATGGTGGATGTCTTGGCATCAAGAGGCGACGAAAGACGCGAGAACCTGCGATAAGTCCAGAGGAGCCGGTAACTAGGCAGTGATCCTGGAGTTTCTGAATGGGGCAACCCACCCGCAAGGGTACCTTACGCTGAATGTATAGGCGTAAGGAGCGAACGTGCTGAAGTGAAACATCTCAGTAGGCACAGGAAAAGAAAGCAACAGCGATTCCGTTAGTAGCGGCGAGCGAAAGCGGATCAACCAGACAACGAGTGAAGCGTTTGAATGACGCGCCTCAGAAGGTGAAAGCCCTGTAATCGAAGTCTGGCCAGTCCTAGAGTAAACTCGGGCTCGGGAAACCCGGGTTGAATATGGGGAGTCCACTCTCCAAGGCTAAATACTACTTGATGACCGATAGCGAACCAGTAAGGCGACTGAACGATAAAAAGCACCG
>JBILUL010000235.1:0-5749 GCA_044371005.1 Phycisphaerales bacterium
TGAACGCCCTTCCTTGATGTACTGCGTCGGGTCGGAAAGCCCGGCATCGACAAAGCCCTTGGCCCGGATGCGGCAGGAATCACAGTGGCCGCACGCGAGCCCGGTGGGGTCAGGGTCGTAGCAGCTCAGGGTCAGACCGTAGTCGACGCCAAGCCTCGCGCCCATCTGCAGGATCTGCGCCTTGCTCAGCGTCACCAGCGGCGTCTGAATTCGGAAATGGCCCTGCCCCTCGTGACTCTCCACCCCCACCCGCGTTGCCAGGTTCGCCGCACGCACGAAGGCATCGATGAAGGGCTGGCGGCAGTCCGGGTATCCTGAGTAATCCACCGCATTCACGCCGATGAAGATGTCGCGGGCTCCGACGACCTCCGCCACCGCCGCGGCGAGCGACAGGAAGATCAGGTTCCGGGCCGGCACATACGTCACCGGAATCTCACTTGCCGACTCAGCCCGATCCTTGGGAACATCAATGTCCGCAGTCAGGGCCGAGCCACCAATGGCCCGCAGATCGATCGGAATGACCCGGTGCGATGAAGCCCCCAGCTGGCGTGCCACGCGGGCCGCACAGTGCAACTCGACCTTGTGCCGCTGGCCGTAATCGAAACTGATCGCGTGTGCCTCATGCCCCGCAGCCCTCGCCGCGGCAAGGCACGTGGCACTATCGATTCCTCCGGAAAGAAGGACAACCGCTCGGGATGGATGCGACATGGTGGCACTCACGCGGCGTGAGCGTAGGAAGCTTCCATCATCCCCGCACCGTCTGGACACCGCTCACGCCCGCGGCTTGCGCAGCACGATCGAATGCGCCGGACGATCATCCTTGCGGAACTTGCGTTCGTAGTTGGTGCCAACCAACTGCCCCTCGCCGACCCACTCGGGCGGCACGAAGGCTTCGCTCGTGTAGGGTGCAGTGCCCGGAGGAATCGTCGGAAGCGTTGCAGCGGGCGGAACGCCCTGATGCTCATCGAACGTGGGGGAAGCACCCGAAAGCCACTGCGCCCACGCCTCGGGATTGGTCCAGATGCCAAAGTGCTGCTGATCCCACGCCCAGAGTTCATCGTGATCGGTCACGATGCGCAGTTCGCCGCCGGGCATGAGGACACGCCAGACTTCAGCCAGGAAGCGATGCTGCACCACACGGTTCTTGTGGTGCTTGCGCTTGGGCCAGGGGTCGGAGAAGTAGAGGTGAACGACTCGGGCCAGGCCGTCTTGCACACGCCAGCGCAGCAACTCCGCGGCATCGGTTCGAAGCATGCGCACGTTGGTGAGCTGGGCACGCCGAACGCGGTCCGCCGCGTAGAGGTAGAACTCCCGAGCCCACTCGATGCCCAGATAGTTCACTTCCGGGTTGGCCTTGCCCACTTCGAGAATGAAGGTGCCCTTGCCGCACCCGATCTCAATCTCGAAGGGACGCTGCGGATGCGCGAACCACGTGCGCGGGTCAAGCCGCCCTGCGAGCGGGTTGGTCATCGCATCGTCGGGCAGCGGGGGCAACTCCGCGTCCGTCACGCCGATGGTGCCCGGTGCGTCGTCAAGATCACGTCCATGTCCAAGTCCAAATCCCATAGGAACCCGGAGGGTACGGCCTCCAAACGGCTCGCATGAGCCAGTCCGGGGCGTTCTCTGCCCCGCCAAGGGCAGCTCGCCGCGAGCCGGGCTCGCGATTTTGATGATCCCCCGAGCCCGGGCAGCCGTATAAGCATTTGGGCCCCATCTGGGTACCAGACATGAGGAATCGAGTGCGCCGTGTCGATACCCATGGGTCCGCCCGCGCTGCCAGGATGGTGCAGCGTTGGTGTATCCCGCGGCGTTTGCCGCCGCGGCTTTGACAGGCAGGGGACGTAAGAGCTTCGTGAAGGGCCAGCCACAAGGAAGGTCACGCCATGAGCGAGTTTCGAACCGGCATGAACGAATCGAGCGGTCTTGGGTCCAAGGACCTCATCGCGGCGGTTGAATCCCGCCTCGATCGTCGCCGCTTCCAGGATCAGCACTGGTCCGGCACCTTCTGGGAATACCTGGACATCTGTGCCCAGAACCCCGCCGTGCTGCGCAACGCCTATCAACGTCTCTACGACGCCGTTCTCTCGCATGGCTTTGAGAAGTACCGCCTCTTCAAGAAGGATGTGGCACGCTACCACTTCTTCTCTGATCCGTTCGACAAGGGCGCGGATGCCATCTTTGGCCTGGACTTTGCCCTCATGTCGCTCGTCGACTTCCTGCGGTCCGCTGCTGAGGGCTACGGAACCGACAAACGCATTCTGCTCCTCCACGGCCCTGTGGGTTCGAGCAAGAGCACGATGGCACGCTTGCTCAAGAAGGGCATCGAGCACTACTCGCGCACGCCTGAAGGTGCGCTCTACTCGTTCACGTGGATGCTCGATGAGCACTGCGATGTCTCGCCTCAGGACAAGAACCCGCGTGAGGCGGTCCGCACGCACGCCTTCGACTGCCCGATGCACGAGGATCCGCTGATTCTGATCCCGCGCGAGGCCCGCGACGATGTGCTCGCCAAGCTCAATGCCGTCTACAAGCCCGCGAATCACGGCGGCAAGCTGCGCATCACCGGCGAGCCCGACCCCTTCTGCCGCCGAATCCTCGCAAACCTGATGAGTTTCTACGATGGCGATTGGCGCAAGGCGATGGAGCACGTGAAGGTCCGGCGCATTGTCCTGAGCGAAAAGGATCGCGTGGGCATTGGCACCTTTCAGCCCAAGGACGAGAAGAACCAGGATTCGACCGAACTGACCGGCGACATCAACTACCGCAAGATCGCGATGTACGGAAGCGACAGCGATCCGCGTGCCTTCAACTTCGACGGTGAGCTCAATATCGCCAACCGCGGCATCTGCGAGTTCATCGAAGTGCTCAAGCTCGATGTGGCCTTCCTCTACGACCTGCTGGGCGCAAGCCAGGAACACACCGTCAAGCCCAAGAAGTTCGCGCAGACCTTCATCGATGAAGTGATCCTGGGCCACACCAACGAGCCCGAATACAAGCGCCTCCAGAACAACGAGATGATGGAGGCCTTCCGCGACCGCACCATCAAGATCGATGTGCCCTACAACATCCGTCTTGAAGATGAGATCCGCATCTATCAGAAGGACTTTGGCCCCGAGCGCATCCGCAACACGCACATCGCGCCCCACACGCTCGAAGTCGCCGCGATGTGGGCCGTGCTCACGCGCCTGGAAGAGCCCAAGAAAGCCGGTCTCACGCTGCTGCAGAAGCTCAAGCTCTACAACGGCAAGAGCATCCCCGGCTTCACCGAGGATTCCGTCAAGGAACTCAAGGAAGAAGCCCAGCGCGAAGGCATGAGCGGCATCTCGCCCCGGTACATCCAGGACAAGATTTCGAACACGCTGGTTTCACGCCAGGCCATCGATGAACGCGCTATCAACCCCTTCATGGTCATCAA
This sequence comes from Phycisphaerales bacterium, assembly GCA_044371005.1. Taxonomy (GTDB): domain Bacteria; phylum Planctomycetota; class Phycisphaerae; order Phycisphaerales; family UBA1924; genus UBA2402. Next base: position 3,416 of record JBILUL010000235.1, read on the forward strand.
CGAGCTCGAGAGCGGTCTCTCGCATCACTCGCTCATCAGCGATGAGAACACCAAGAAACGCTATCGCGAGCTGCTGGCCATCGTGAAGGAGGAGTACGAGGACATCATCAAGGGCGAAGTGCAGCGTGCCATCTCCGCCGATGAAGATGCCATCCGTCGCCTGTGCACCAACTACATCGAGAACGTCCGCGCGTACACCCAGAAGGAACGCGTGAAGAACCGTTATACGGGCCGCGATGATGAGCCGGATGAACGCCTCATGCGCTCGATCGAGGAGAAGATCGAGATTCCCGACAGCCGCAAGGAGGATTTCCGTCAGGAGATCATGAACTACATCGGTGCCCTCGCGCTCGATGGGAAGAAGTTCGATTTCAACACCAATGCCCGCCTCTACCGCGCGCTCGAACTCAAGCTCTTCGAAGACCAGCGCGACACCATCAAGCTCAAGAACCTGGTGTCGAGCGTGGTCGACGATGAGACGCAGGCCAAGATCGATGTCGTCAAGCAGCGGCTCATCAAGCAGTTTGGCTACAACGAGACGAGCGCAACCGATGTGCTCAACTACGTCGCCAGCATCTTTGCACGCGGAGACAGCAAGAACCGGTGAGCACCGAACCAGAACAGAGTTGAGTCAGGATCGAGTCGGGTCAGGATCGAATGGCTCGCACCTGAAGGAGCCGCCGAAGAAACGGCGCTTGCAGAAACGCGAGCGTCGTGAGCGTTAGCGTTGAGAACTGCCTTCCGCACTCGGGACATCGCGGCTGTTCAAGTCCCTGCAGCGACTGACCGCAGCTGCAGTTCAACTTGGTTTCCTTGAGCTGAGGCCGAATCCGTGAGGCAGTATCCTGTCCGGACGCGGCGAGCAGTTCGGTCGCTCTCGCTGCAAACGCTTCGGCATGGGCTTCATCAGCAAACGCATTGACTGACACGGCAATCCCATTGAGGGCGTTGGCGTACTGAATGCCGATCCCGCTTTTGCCAAACCAAACGACTCGTTCGAACATCGCCCACTTGTACAGGTTTCTGCTCTGTTCGGACTCCAAGGTCACGCCCGATGCGTCGATCGTGAGCGTCATCGGATTGCATTGCGGCTTCGTGGCACGGTACGACGCCAGCCTGAGTTTGTACAAGGTTTGATTCCACGGGAGTCGGCTGATGATCGCGAAGCAGATGGGAATGTAGAACGCCGCGGTAATGATGGCGTTCATCGGCCACCAGCCGATGTCCAAGTTGCGTGTCAGCACGGTCACGAGAGCGACCGGCGCTGGAAACGCGAGGATCGCCAACGCCACAAACCGGATCAACTCGAACCTGGCGATCTGACGAATCTCGGGCTCCTGCTCGAGGATGAGCCTGGCCCATGCGACCTCTGCACCGCCCCCCTCGGTGACGATGATCGGCGCGGTGCCCTGCTCCTTGTCCGTTGTCGTCATCGATGCGATGGTATTCCGGCACGCCTCTTGACCGACATAACGGCCGATGTTGAGGCCCGCCTGATGTTCCTACGCTTGGCCCATATGGCCCTCTCGTACCAGACTGCCGGCGAATCCCATGGTCCTGGCCTTGTTGCCACCATCAACGGCCTGCCCGCGGGCACGCCTGTTGATGCCGCGTTCATCAACGCCGAACTCGCACGGCGCCAGGGTGGGTACGGCCGGGGTGGGCGGCAGAACATCGAGACCGACACCATCGAGATTCTGACCGGCGTCCGCCGCGGGTTGGCGATGGGTTCGCCCATCACCCTTTTGGTTCGCAACCGCGATTCACGCCTCGATGACCTCGTCAAGACGCCGCCGGTGCATCGTCCACGCCCGGGGCACGCGGATCTCGCTGGGAGCATCAAGTTTCTCACGAATGACTGCCGCGAGATTCTGGAGCGTGCCAGTGCGCGCGAAACTACGGCCCGCGTTGCAGCGGGCGCACTTGCCCGGTGTCTGTTGCGAGAGTTGGGTATCGAAGCCTTCGGCCTGGTGCGCTCCATCGGACCCGCCGCCACATCGGTCGCCGTGACCGAATCAAACTGGCGGTCCCTCATCGCGACGCGCGATGCCAGCGAGACTTACTGCCCGGATGCCGCCGCGACTGCCGAACAGATCCGCATCATCCACGAAGCCAAGCTCGCCAAGGACACGATCGGCGGCATCGTCGAGGCCCACATCTTCGGATGTCCGCCCGGCCTGGGTTCATGCATGGATTGGCGAGACAAGCTTGATGCACGCCTTGCGTACGCGGTGATGGGCATTCAGGCGATCAAGGGTGTGGAGATTGGTATTGGAATGGCCGCCGCGGCACTCCCCGGCAGCCAGGTCCACGACCCCATCCACTACGACGCTT
>JBILUL010000087.1:0-20179 GCA_044371005.1 Phycisphaerales bacterium
CAGGCGGCCCAACCGGGCCGCCTGCCTTGATATCTGACCTGATGACCCCCCCACCCCCCACCCCGATCACGCCAACTTGCGCAACTCGATGATCCGCTTCTCCGTCGCCGGGTGCGTAGCGAAGAGTTCCAGCATGGAGCTGCCGCAGAGGGGCTCGATGATGAACAGGTTGTTCTGCGCCGGGTTGGGGTTCTGCATCGGGATCCTCCCGGCATAGACCTCCAGCTTCTGCAGGGCCGAGATCAGCCCATGAGGCGAGCCAGCAATCACCGCGCCATCGTGGTCCGCCACGTACTCGCGGCTGCGGCTGATCATCGCCTTGATCAGGGCCGCCCCCACCGCCGCGAGAATGATGGTCAGGAAGCCGATCAGCGGGTTGCTGTTCTCACGGTCGCGGCCGCCGCCAAGCATCCAGCCCCAGTTGGCCAGGAAGGCGAGAATGCCCGCAACCGTCGCGGCGATGCACGACGTCAGGGTGTCGCGGTTCTTGATGTGGGCCAGCTCATGACCGATGACGCCGCGGAGTTCATCCACCGTCAGAATGCGAAGCGCACCCTCCGTCACCGCCACCGCGGCGTGCGAAGGCGAACGCCCCGTCGCAAATGCGTTGGGCGCCTCATGAGGACAGATACAGACCTTGGGCATCGGAAGCCCCGCCCGCTGACGCAGCTCATCCACCATGTGGTAGAGCTCGCCGCCGACGCCGGGCGTGGAGCCGTTGACTTCCTGCGCCTGCATCGAAGCCAGCGCGATCTTGTCGGAGAAGAACCAGGCGATGATGTTCATCAATCCGCCCGCAATGAGCGCGATAAAAAGGCCCTGCTGTCCGTACATAGAGCCGACGGCAAGACACAAACCCATCATGCCGCCAAGCAGCACTGCGGTCTTGACGTTGTTCACGAAGCGTGTCATGTCATTTCCATCCATAGAAAGGCGAGCGATCGCCCCGAACGTCACGTCGCCGGGGCTGCGGATACCGAACAGGCTTGGGGCCCGAAGACATCCGCCATGGTGCATACGAGCAACCGCCATGCAAGTTCTGCGAGTTTTTCCGGTACTTTGCCCTGCCCGCTGTGGAGGCCCCAAGGCCATTCCAGCAGATGGAAAATGTCCTAAAGCACTTGCTTTCCTAGGTTTATGAACCATGGTCAGAACATGGCTTGCCCACAGGACTTGGTACCCTAACGGCTCGTAGGTTTCCGGGCATCGATCACGCTGCCATTGAGGCAGTCGCACTGGCGGTTGGGCCAGTGCAAGCGATGCGGAAGGAAACCGAACAAGTGAGCAACTCGAACGTTCGTTATCTGACCGGTATGCAGACAAGGCCCAAGACCAGGACTGGCTATACTCGAAGCCCGCAAGTGGCGGGACGCAGCATTCGAGCATCGCGAGCGGTGGAACCTCGCGACGTTCGGCCAGAAGAACCCTGCCGGGTGGAACGGCAGGAATCCGCGGCAAGGCGTTCGAACGGGAAGTGGAACCGTTCGGACGTTGCTGAGTCTCGGCGGGACAGGATGGTGGTATCAACAATGCAAGAGACCTCTGCCGCTGAAAGTGCGCCCGCGTGGCGCTCCGGGTCGAGTTCGGGTGGTCGCACATCCGTTCCCGGAGTGCCGGCCAACGAAGTAGCCTGGGTGGTGGTCGCACGCCGCGCCATCACGCTCGCAGGAGCCCTGTCGATCGTTATCCTGGTGATCTGGTCGGCCATCCTCGCCAAGACGGCCGGCGAGGTGCTGCCGCTGGCAGCGATTCGCGTGGAACCCATTGGCGTCGCAGCCGCGGAGCCCACGTCGTCCGAAGCCGCGGCCATGCTGCCCCGGCTTACAAGCCCCGACCTGACTGACCTGGAGCAGACCGCCCAGCTCCCGATGCAGCCTCGATCCAGTTCGCGGACATCGAAGGCATCGAGCCAGCACGCCGCGTGGGCCAGCGATCCGACCGTCCGCTGGTTCAATGGCCGCCCGGCCAAGCCGGATCGGACGATCTGGATGCGGGTCACGGCCTACTCACCCGACAGCCGCTCCTGCGGCACTTCCGATGACGGTCTGACGGCGACGATGCACTCGGTGGAAACCAATGGCTTTCGCCTCGTCGCGGCAGACCCGAAGGTGCTGCCCTACGGCTCGATGGTGAGCATCGAAGGCTACGACAAGGGCCACATCGTCCCGGTGCTCGATTGCGGCGGCGCGATCAAGGGCAACCACATCGACCTGCTCTTCCCGACCCACGAACAGGCCCGCCAATGGGGCTCCAAGCTCATGAATGTGGTGGTCTGGAAGTACATCGACGGCAAGCCCGCCGAGAACCCCCGCAAGGTGCGATAAACGTGGCATCGCCTTTCAGGCGATGAGTGCCGAAGCCAAACCGCCAACCTACTCCCCTACCGCCAACCAACCCGGCCGTTTCGCCCGCGTGCCTTGTCCCATTGCCTTTCCAGGCAATGAGTGCTGCAACCATCGCCTCAGCACCTCCACCACCACAAATCCCACCCAGCCCAATAGATCCCACCAAGCAGATGGATCTACAATTAGCCCGCGTAGGTGCTTTGTGTTTCGGAGATGTGTGCTCGCTCTCCGACGGGCGTTCATCTTGATCTGTCGCGGCCGGCCAATGCCGGTCGATGGGCAAGGCCGTACACAGCGGCCGCAGAGAAAGGATGGTGCTTCTTGGGTCTGAGTTTCGCAATCGACGCGTTGTATCAAACCGGGTGGCAGCCTTCGGAAGCGGGCGATGAGGTCGCGGCGGATGGCCGCGTGTACCCAGCCGCGGCGGGCGTGAAGCGAGCCTTCGCAGAAGCCGGCTTTGAGCTGGCGGTGCGGCACATTCAGTTGTTTGACTGCTACCGGGCCGAGTGGTCTGATTCGCAGGGGCAGGCGGGTGCTGTGGTCGGGCAGTCGGCGGAAGAAGCGGCTGTGTATGCGCTGTCGCAACTGCGGCGGCAGCTGAGCAAGCTCGAAACCTCGAATGTCTGAGGAACGCGAAGCCGCGGCGAAACGCGGCTGCAAGACGTTTCCGCGAGGCTTGGCTTTTTGAAGGCTGAGGGCATAACCTAGTGGCCCTAGATGGCCCCATCGTCTAGCCTGGTCCAGGACACCAGGTTCTCATCCTGGTGACAGGGGTTCGAATCCCCTTGGGGTCACTTGCATTCTCAGACAAGGTGCGCCCTGGAGCGCACCTTGTTGCTTTTTGTGCCGCGTGTGGTGGTGCGAGGATCGCAGCGGCTCACGAAGCACCGCGAAACCGCCTGCCGCGGATCTTCCTCAGTGCCGAAGGCACGCAGTTGAATAGCCGGCACGCGAGCGAGCGCTTCGCTCGCGAAGCTGCCGGTACCGCCGTGTGCGGACACGCAGCCCTGAAGGGGCTGCGTTGAGCATGTGCGTTGCGCTGGGCACCTTGGTCCGGCGGGCACCAACTCCAACACGACAGCGGTTGCTCGCGGCACTCGCCGTGCTGACAGAGTCAGCGGCGACGGGGAACATTGCTCAGAGAGCAATGCCACGTCGCGCGAGCGCTTCGCTCGCGAAGCTGCCGGTGTCGATCGCCACCACACCCCAGCCCTGAAAGGGCTGCGTTGATGACGCACCGGAACCAACCGCCCTCCTTCAGAGGGCACATCATTCACCGCCCGTACCGGTGGCCGCGCAGCGAAGCGCTGCTTGCCACCGGCTATTCAACCACGGTGCCTACAGCACCGAAGCATGAAGTTCATGGTCACCGATGCGCTCCCCTCTTCAGTGCCGAAGGCACGCAGTTCAGTAGCCGGCTGCGAGCGAGCGCTTCGCTCGCGAAGCTGCCGGTAGTGATTGGCGCGGATTCCCAGCCCTGAAGGGGCTGCGTTGGTGACGCACTCGAACCAACCGCCCTCCTTCACCGGGCCAATCACCTCGCGTTCCCGACCTACCGGCCCAAAGCTAGGTGAATCATGGCTGCAATACGGCAAGCAATGTCCTGGCGGGTTTATAGGTGGGATTCTGCTTCAACAAAGCACTCAGCACCTTGATTGCCTCTTGGATGTGCCCCTGTTCATGGAGCGAACTCGCGTGAGCCATTGCCATCATGTTGTTTCGCGGGTTGAGTTCGTATGCTCGCGCAAACCAACCATGCGACTCCTCGCGGCGGTTCAACGCTTGGAGCGCCTGGCCGATTCGATTGGCTGTCCCTTGGTGCTCCACCAACGCCCAAGATTGCTGAAAGCACTCCAACGCTTCCACGAAACGACCATTTTCTAGATGGAAAAGGCCGTCGTAGTAGAGCACTACGTCGGGCGGAGATGTATCGGATTCAGAGTCCATTACGAACCTCGCTCGCAGCCCACCTCACAATGCGGTTCACTTCGTTACGAACCACCTTCGGAACTTCCGATGAACGAGACATCGGGATTCCTCCTGACCTGACCCGCGTTCCGTTGACCCCAGTCCATCAACGAAACAGACTTAATCTGTACAGTTCGCGCCGCCCAATCCCGTGCGCGTTCACAGGGGGATCATAGAACCGTCCCGGGATTCGCTGCGTTGACCCGTTGGCCGACCCACTGAAGCCCAGCCGCGGCGAGTAGCCCGCAGACGCACGCCGCGGGATGGGGTGTTTGGCAGAGTTCCGTCGTGGCACACCAACACCAACCGCCCTCCTTCAGAGGGCCCATCATTCACCGCCCGTACCGGTGGCCGCGCAGCGAAGCGCTGCTTGCCACCGGCTATTCAACCGCGGTGCTTTCAGCACCTGAGCATGAAGTTCATCAACACCGATGCACTCCCCTCTTCAGTGCCGAAGGCACACAGTTCAGTAGCCAGCTGCGAGCGAGCGCTTCGCTCGCGAAGCTGCCGGGAGCGATCGCGGTGGATCCTCAGCCCTGAAGGGGCTGCGTTGGTCACGCACCCGAGCCAGCCTCCCTCCTGATGCCAACCAGCCACGCCCCAACTTGCCCCCTGACAACCTCAGGAAGCAGATCGCAGGTCTGAAGGCAGTCAGCCAATGCAGAGTTCAGACTGCACGTATCGAGGGCACGGAACACCTTGCGGGCATCTCCGGCACCCAGGCACCGCGGGATGCGCAGTACGGCGCCCTCCTCTGAGATGAGCAGAACCGAGTCATGGTCAGCTGGCTCAACCAGGACCCTCGTCTCGCCCGCCATGAACGTCGCAGAATGAACATCGAACTTTTGCGATATCGTCGACACCGGTTCGCCATCGGAAACTCGACGCGCCAGAAACACGACGACAAGAATGTTCAACTGTTCGTCGAGCCAAACTCTGTTTCCTGTACGATCTCCGGTGGGCGGCCCCACCTTCCAGCCTGGGAGCAGGTCCCAGTCTCCCCTGGCCACGATGTTGTGGAACATCCTGCGTTCTGGGATCAGGATACCGGAGAATCGAAGGACGAACCACCCACCCGCGGCGGCGAGGAGCACCGTGATCAGGGTCGAAAGATGCCGCGTTGCTTTGGCCAACTGCTTCACTTCCTTTGCTGTGCGACAAACAAGGGTTCTGCCAGTTCCGTGCTGTTAGCCCCTCACGGGGACGACTGGTCCCCAACTCGGTCTTGCCTCTTTCCGATTACCATCGCGCCGAGTGCGGTGAATGCCCCAATCACAATTGCCACGCCCTCGCAACCGGTCACCATCGCCCCGATCAAGCCTGCGGATCATTGTTCGGTCGCCTCTGTTGACCGATCCGCCGCAGAAACTCATGTGGGTCGTGGACGAACTCACACGCCGGACCTCGCTCCATGCTCTCAAGAAAATCGCCCTCGCTGGCCAGGACTTTGTCATCGAGCGTACAGATCACCAATCGGAGCCTGGTGGCAGCTGCCCAGATCAAGGACGCGGTGCTTTCCCACGATTCTCTCGCATCGATTCGAAACGAGATCTCGACGGGCGGCGAGGTGTCGACCTCTACAACCGTGGAGTCCAGGGCTCCCCACTGCAGCATCGAGGATGACCAGCTCTGCTGCTTGGGCAGCGTTGCCTCAAGCGCACTTCCAAACTCGATCGCAACGTCGAGCGATGGAGAAGACGAGCCGTCCTCAGCAAAGATCCGGTAGCATGTTTGCCAAATGGCCACAGGTGGAGCTCCATCTCGCCAATCGAACCATGTGAGGTGTGGCGGCAGCATCCACATTCACCCCGAAATCGCGTCCTTCGCATCACTGTAGACGCGTTCGCTTCCTTGACAACCGATGATCGTCGAAAGGCCGAGTGCCAACCGCCCTCCTTCAGAGGGCCCATCATTTACAACACGTACCGGTGGCCGCGCAGCGAAGCGCTGCTTGCCACCGGCTATTGAACAACGGTGCTTTCAGCACCTCAGAATGGCCGCAATCCACACGTTCCCACGCTCTGTCACAGCGCTGTATCAACCCCACTCCCCCCACCCACCCCGCCACGCCTGGCAAATGAACGCCGCGTGGTTCACACCCACAGATCAACCAGCTCGAAGCGATCCACATCCACCAGTCCCTTATCCGTCAGTTTCAGCCTGGGAATCACGGGCAGCGGCAGAAACGAGAGGGGCATGAACGGGTCGTGGTGCGGGCACCCAAGATCGTGCGTCGCCTTCAGCAACGCGGCTTGCTGCGCCATCACCGTGTGCGCAGGCTGATCGGACATCAATCCGCCAATCCGCAGCGGCAACATCGCCAGCACGCGGCCGTTCTCCACCGCACACTGGCCACCGCCCACTTCCTCCAGCGCGTGTGCCGCGGCGAGCATGTCGCGGTCATTCACCCCCACCACCGCCAGATTGTGCGAATCATGCCCCACCGTAGAAGCGATCGCTCCGCGCTGGAGCTTGAAGCCTTGCACAAAGCCCAGCCCGATGTTGCCCGTCCCGCGGTGCCGCTCGATCACGGCGAGTTTGAGCAGATCTCGCTTCGGGTCCGCCGCGGCGAAGCTGCCACGGGGCGTCTGTTCGATGCTCGCCTCCATCGTGAGGTGCGCTGTAGTCAACTGATGCGGATCCATGCCGATGACGCGCAACATGCCACGGGCTCGGGCGGGGATTGCAAAGGACTGCTCGTTGAGTGCCGCGTGAAGTGTGACGGTTGAACGGACCGCGTTGGAATCGACGGTTCGCTGCGGACCTTGATAGCGGCCTTCCGACGCGGCGAGCTGGCCCTGGTGGAAGACAAGCCGCGGGCGCGGGTCGGAGAGATCATCGAAGACAATCAGGTTGGCCAGGCGACCGGGCGCAATCGCTCCCAGATCATCGCGGCGATAGTGCCGAGCGACGTTGTATGAACCGGTAGCAATAGCGAGCAGTGGATCAACACCCAGGCGGATGGCGCATCGCACGACGTGATCGATGTGGCCGCCTTCGTAGGCCGCGAGATCGGCGGGGTGGCGATCGTCGGTGCAGAAGCAGAATCGCGTCCAGGTGCGATCGGTGATCAGCGGCACCAGCGCCTCGAGGTTCCGCGCGGCGCTTCCTTCGCGGATGAAGATCTGCATGCCAAGGGCGAGCTTTTCCGCCGCTTCGCTGGCGGTGGTGCATTCGTGATCGGAGGAGATGCCCGCCGCGGCGTAGGCCTGGAGCTTCTGACCCCGAAGACCTGGGGCATGGCCATCAACGACGTGATGGCGAAGTCCAAGGGCGATCTTGGCCAGCACCTCCTGATCCGCGGCGACCACACCCGGGAAGTTCATCATCTCCGCCAGCGCCACGACCCCGGGCTCTTCGAAGAGTGGCTCAAGATCGGCTGCACTGAGCCGTGCGCCCGAGGTTTCAAGGTGTGAAGCGGGAACGCACGAGGAGAGTGCGAACATCGCGGAGAATGGCAGGCCGATGCAATCGTGCATGACGAACCGGATCCCGGCGATGCCCATGACGTTGGCGATTTCGTGGGGGTCGAAGACGGCGCCGGTGGTGCCGCGTGGGATGGCGAGCTGCACGAACTGCGATGGGGGCAGGAAGGTGGATTCAACGTGCATGTGCGCATCGATGAAACCGGGGGCGACGAAACTGCCCTTGAGGTCGATGGTGTTGTGTGCGTTGGTGTATGGACCGATGCCAGCGATGCGCCCGTTTCGGATCGCGATGTTGGCTTGATCGATCGTGAGCGAGAAGACATTCACGACGCGGCAGTTGGTCAAGACCAGATCCGCCGGAGCATCACCCCGCGCGGTCTCAATGAGTGAAGCGGTGTTGGAGGGGGAGAGGCTCAGGTTGAATGATATGGGGGAAGAACTGGATCGGAACGGAATCTGGCACGTCGCAGACCGGCTTTGCGGTCTGCTGCGTGCTTCATACCCGTAGCTTGGTGGTTCACGTTTCACGTGCTGCCGAGGAAGCACGCAGCAGCCCAGAGCGGCTGCTACGTGCCAGACTTTCAGAGCGGCTTGATATGGCACGTAGCAGACCGGCTTTGCGGTCTGCTGCGTGCTTCACACCCGGGGTGTGGTGGTTCAGAGTTTCACGTGCTGCCGGGGAAGCACGCAGCAGCCCAAAGCGGCTGCTACGTGCCAGATTTCCAGAGCGGCTGCGCTTGCAATCGCTTGCCTTTGATCCGTTAGGGCTTCTAACTTCGAGGATGAGACACAACGACTGGGGATACGTCTACCGAACGCGGCGCAGGGACGAGGAATGTCCCGTGCGGTACCTGACTTTCGAGTGTAATCACGGCGAATCGCTGTTTTCAACGCCTTTGATCAAGGATCGATTTGTGCAATCACTGCGTCAGGTATCCAAGAAGCTTCCGGTTGAACTGATCGCGTGGGTCATCATGCCGAACCATGTCCATCTGCTGATCAGACGCAACAACGTTACGGCCAAGACGTATCTTCGGAGCATCAAGGCTGGATTCGCTCGCAGCATGCTGGCGATATGGCGTCGAAGTGACGACCCCGTGCTCAAGCGACTCACCACGTGCAAAGGCGTTGCATTCTGGCGACCCGGCGGAGGTCACGACGATCCAGTGTATTGCATTGACCACCTGACGAATCTGGTCCACTACACGCATCTCAATCCGGTCCGGTGGAAATTGGCCCAGCGGGCCGTGGACTGGCCTTGGTCATCCGCCCGCGAATACGCTGCGAAAGAACTGGAGCAGCAACGCATCGTCGAGTTTGGAGGACGTGTGATTGATCTCGCGAAGGATGACGATGGTCGTGGGACCACAGGATATGGCACGTAGCAGACCGGCTTTGCGGGCTGCTGCGTGCTTCATACCCGGTGCTTGGTGGTTCAGTATTTCACGCGCGGGGTTCTTTGTTCACGTTTCACGTCGTGGCGGGGAAGCACGCAGCAGCCCAGAGCGGCTGCTACGTGCCAGATCGGAGAGGCTGCTGCGTCCTTCACACCCGGTACTTGGTGGTTCAGTGTTCACGCGGGGGGTTCTTGGTTCACGTTTCACGTCATGCCGAGGAAGCACGCAGCAGCCCAGAGCGGCTGCTACGTGCCAGATCGGAGAGGCGGCTGCGTCCTCCACACCCGGTGCTTGGTGGTTCAGTGTTCACGCGCGGGGTTCTTGGTTCACGTTTCACGTCGTGGCGGGGAAGCACGCAGCAGCCCAGAGCGGCTGCTACGTGCCAGATCGGCGAGGCGGCTTCGTCCTTCATACCCGGTGTTTGGTGGTTCAGTCTTCTCGCGCGGGGTTCTTTGTTCACGCTTCACGTCGTGCCGAGGAAGCACGCAGCAGCCCAGAGCGGCTGCTACGTGCCAGATCGGCGAGGCGGCTGCTACGTGCCAGAAATACAGAGCGGCGGGAGATTCCTCACCGCTTCCCACAACACCCGACAAAACACCTCGCGGCGATACGCGGCGGTCGATCGGATGTCATCGATCGGGGTGATATCGGCATTCGCCGCGGCGGCGAGTGTGGCATACGAAGGCGAACCCTCACCCAGCACTCGTTCCACATTCGGGCAGCACTTCACACACGGCGCAAGACTCACCGCCACCACCGACCAGGGCGATTCACACACATCATCGCGGCAGGTCAGCACGAGCCCCACCTTGGTGATCGCCTGCGCTCGCCGCTGGCCCACTTTGTGGAACTGGGCGACGCGGTAGGTTCGCCGCGGGAGTTCGATGGCTCCGATCAGTTCATCCGCGGCACGCACCGACGTCTTGTAGCCGGTATAGAACGATCGCAGCGACACACGACGCGACCCTCGCACACTTACCAGCACGAGCTGCGCGTCACAGGCCATGAGAACGGGCACGCCGTCCGCCGCGGGGGAGGCGTTGGCGATGTTCCCGGCCCAGGTGCCCCGTGACTGGATCTGGATCGCCCCCACCTGTCTCGCGGCTTCGGAAAGCAGCGGAAACTCCGCCGCGACGGCAGGGTCGTTGAGCGTCTGCCAGTACGTAACGCCCGCACCAAGGCTCAGCACCTGAGGCGACCACGTGATCTTCTTGAGTTCATCGATCTTCGAAAGATCCAGATAGCTTGACTCATGCCGCGTAGGACGCTGGTGCCAGTGCGCAAAGAGGTCCGTTGCGCCAGCCAGCGGCACAGCGCCGGGCGTCCTGGCAAAAAGACCGCACGCTTCGTCAAGGCTCGTGGGCATGAGCACCTTCATCGCGTGCCCTCCGCATGGGAATCACTCGCACCACCAGCCTGGCTCATGAGGAGCTTGAGGCCATCGAGAATGCCGTCGTAGCCGGTGCAGCGACAGAGGTTCCCCGCCATGACTTGCCGCGGCGTCAGCATCTGCATCACGCGCGGGTTCTGGCTCGCCCACCAGGCTGTCACCACCACTCCGGGCGTACACGCGCCGCACTGCGTGGTGCCACAACCTGCAAGCGGCTCGAGCAGTGCCTCCGGCACCGATTCCACCGTGCGAACATCACAGCCTCGCACCTGAAAGGCTGGCACGAGGCATGAGTTGGCAGGCAGGCCATCAATCAGCACCGTACACGCACCGCATTCTCCTTCGCCACAGCCTTCCTTCGCACCGGTGAGGCCGAGTGTCTGCCGCAGCGTATCGAGCAGTCGATCGGTCGGATCGATGCTGACTGTCACCTTCGCTCCGTTGAGCGTGAAAGCAATCTCAAGCCGCGGCGATGGCGATTCATCGTGCATCATGCAAGCACCGGTAGAAGAGGAAGCAGTTGTTCCGGCGTGAGCGGAATCGACTTCACATCGGCACCCGTCGCGTGCGCCACGGCATTGAGGATCGCCGGCGCGGGTCCATCCATCGGCAACTCACCGACACCCTTCGCACCGCCACCTCCGTGCTGATACGGGTGTTCATCGAAACTCACGCGAATGGGCGGCACATCATCGCTGGTGGGAATGATGTAGTTGGTCAGCTGGTTGTTCGCCATGCCGCCTTCCTTGAACTTGATCTCCTCCATCAGCGCCCAGCCGATGGCCTGCACCACACCACCTTGCACCTGCCCGCGTGCGAGCGTGAGGTGCTGCACCGTGCCGATGTCCTGCGTCGCCAGGAAATCCAGCACGCGCGTCGAGGCCGTCCGCAGATCCACTTCCACATGCGCGATGCAGAAGCCCCACGCAAAAGTGGCGTACGCATCACCCACATAGTTCTTGTCATCAAAGACCACACCCGGCGGCGGCTCATACGTGGCCACCGCTTCGAGCACAGCTCCGGGATTGGCCTTGTGCCACGCGATGATCGCCTGCTTGAGCGCTTCGCCGCGGCAGGGCCCACTCGCAGCCCCACCAGCCGTGGCAACCTGCGCCGCGACCATCTCGCACGCTCGCTCGATCAGCTTCCCCACCACCATCACGGTGCGCGAAGCGACCGTTGGGCCGGAGTTGGGCACCCGCGATGTATCGGGCACCGCGACCACGATGTCGGAAGGCTGCATCCCGGTCGCACCCGCGGCGATCATCGGAAAGACCGTATTCGTCCCCTGCCCCATCTCCGTACTCGCCGCGAGAATCTCCAGCCTTCCATCCGCAAGCCCCGCCACCTTCACCTTCGAGTTGAGATACACCTCGCCATTGCCCGTGAAACCCGCTCCGTGCAACACCGCCGCGAGGCCGACGCCCCGACGCAGGTATGGGTGCGATGCGTTGAAGGTCGCCGCGGCGGACTGATACTCCCGGTACTTCCCCTCCTGCACAGCCTCGCTGAGCATCCGCACACGATCGGTGCCGCCCTTGATGACCTGGCCCGTCGAGGTCGTATCGCCATCGCGCAGCAGATTCACGCGGCGGAACTCCACCGGATCCATCCCGATCGCCGCGGCGACGCGATCCATGTGCCGCTCACACGCAAAGAGCGTCTGCGGTGCACCAAAGCCGCGGAACGCGCCATACGGAACGCTGTTGGAGAGCACCGCACGCCCGTTGATCAGCACGTTGGGGCAGTGATACGGCCCCGCGGCATGGATGATGCCGCGTGAGAGCACGACGGGTGAAAGCGTGACATACGCGCCTCCATCCATCAGCACATCAATCTTCTGCGCCACAAGCTTCCCGCTCGCATCCACGCCAGTGACATGGCGCACGCGCGAAGGATGTCGCTTGGTAGTCGCCGCCATGTCTTCATCGCGGTCGTAGACAATCTTGACGGGCGCCTTGGCCTTGAGCGCAAGCAGCGCAACATGCAGCGCGAGCGTGGAGGGATAATCCTCCTTGCCGCCAAACCCGCCGCCCGTGGGCGACTGAATGACGCGCACGCGTGATTCATCGCGGCTCAGCGCATGCTTGAGCGCATTGAGCACGTAATAGGGGCACTGCATGGAGCCGCGGACGATGAGGCAATCGCCCTCGAGCCACGCGGCCATGCACTGGGGCTCGATGTAGACATGTTCCTGTGCGCCGGTCTCGTAGATCCCTTCGACCACGTGCGCGGCACTCGCAAGTGCGGCATCGACATCGCCCTTGCAGATGCGAAGCGACTTGATGGTGTTGTCGGTGCCGCGTTGCACCTGATCGGGCCGTGGGTCCTGGCGATAGTCGAGTACGGCGGGGAGCGGTTCGATGTCGAGCCGCACCGCAGCGACCGCGCGGCGGAGCAGGGCGCGATCCTTGTGTGCCAGCAGCACGACAGGCTCGTGCATGTGGCGGATTTCATCGCTGGCAAGGACCGGCTGGTCCTGTTCGATGAGGTAGGTGATGTTGGGGCCTGGAACATCGCGATGATCGACGATGGTGAAGGTGGACCAGTCGATGCAAGGGTCGAAATGAATGGCTTTGAGCGTGCCGCGTGCCTTGGGGGAGCGAACGGTCATTCCCCAGAGGCAGCCTTCGATGGGCGTGTCGTCGAGGTAGTGTTCGCTGCCGCGGAGTTTGGCAAGGCCATCAAGCCGGTTCATTTGATGTGCCTCAGGCTTTGGCTTTCACATCGATGGTGACCCATTCGATTCCGAGCGAGTTGGCCATGGTCTTGCACGCATTGATTTCGCGTTCGGAGAGGCAGGCAGAATCGCGTGTACCCTGGACGATGCGCTTGACACCGACCTGAAGGAGGCGGCGGAAGCACGGAGCGCAGGGGGTGCCGGTGATGTAGGCGGTGGTGCCGCGGAGATCGCAGCGGGCGAAGGCCACAGCGTTGTCCTCGGCGTGGATGAACCAGTCGTACTTGTCGGGCCGCTGGAGGGGCACGAGCGTGTGGGGAATGCCAGAGACGGGACCGTTGTAGCCGGTACTCAGCACGCGCTTGCCGGAATCCACGAGCACGCAGCCGTGGCGCGTGTTGGGGTCGGGCGAGCGCAAGCTCACCTGCTCGGCGATGCCAAGGAAGTACTCATCCCAGGAGGGACGGAGATGGGGCGTGGAGGTCGGTGCGGTGGTGTTTGCAGTGGTGTCGGTCATAAGGGAGTGCGGAAACTGTACCCCGCTGATGATCGTCAGATGTCACTGCGATGCCGCGGCCAGCGACTCAGTAGAAAATGCGAACGGTCCCAGGCGCACCGAGCGAGCCTGGTCCACCGGTGGTGAGCCAGACTCCGCCCAGTCCACCCTGGCCGGCACTGCCAGCCAGCGGCGATGTGGCGGGCACTGCTGAGCCTCGCCCTCCTCCGCAGCCAGCTCGCATATCCGGGAAGTTCGGAAAGCCGCACCCGCCCAGGTTGTAGGGCGCCGAACCGTTCTGGCCGAAGTTACCGATCGTTGAACCTGCATTGGCGACGACCACGGAGCCGCCAGCTCCACCCGCACTTCCTGATGTGGGACTTGGCGGACATGCGCCACCGGTTAGAATGGGATCGGTGTTGCCTTGTCGCCCACCAACGCCGCCGCCCACATTGAGCACATCGACGCCACGGTGAACGACTCGGGTGACACCGCCCGCCACTCCGTTCTGATTTGCAGGCCCACCCGCACCACCGCTGCCGACGATAACGGTGATCACTTCGCCGGGGGCCACTTCGAGAATGGACATGCCATACGCGCCGCTGCCGCCACCACCACCTCCGCCCGGTCCGTTGCTGCCGCACGTCGCTCCCAGCGTGCCACCCGCGCTGCCACCACCGCCGCCGCCGGCCCCCCACCCGTCGACGGCGAGGCTGAAGACTCCGGCTGGAACAGTGAAGGTGTACACGCCACCGGATACATAGTTCGCTGCGATCGTCGGAGCGATCGTGGTCGCCGAGAGAGCCACCCACCAACCACCCGTGTATCCCTCAAACCGACGCTGCGCCGCGTTGAATCGAATGGTGCCCGGCCGCGGGCTCGATGTGGTCCCGACGGCAACGCCGCCGTTGAACACCGCATTCCCGTTCACATCGAGCGATTCTCGGGGTGTGCCCGCACCGATGCCGACCCGACCGGCAAACGTGTTGTCGAACGCACCAAATGAGTTGGACTGATTGAGCCGCGGGATGTTGCTGCTCAGCCGCGAATCGAGCAGCGTTCCACTTGTGATGTTTGAAGCGCTGAGCGAGGTCAGCAAAGCACCTGAGCCAGCGTACACGTTCGCCGCGTTACTGAGGTTCAGAATACCGGTGAACGTCTGGTTCGCATTGGTGCGTGCGACGATCGAGCTGAGCCGCGAGTCGGGCAGAATGCCAGCGCTGAGGTTACCTGCGTCCGAGTAGAAACTCGCTGGCTGCCCATTGAGCGTGGAAGAGGATGCCGCCTGAAGCGAGAAGATCGCCTGAGGCGCGGAAGTGATGCGCTGCCGCGGGCTGAGGATGGTGAACCCCGAGCCGGTGTTACACGCAACGCCATCGCCAGGTCGGACATAGATCTCAACGTACCTCGCACTTCCGTCGAACGAGTTGCCCATGTCGATCACTGCCGCGAAGTGGCCGTTGACCACCTGCACATCATCGGCACATTGTGTGCCGCCGATCTGCACAGCCGATGTCGGAGAGTTGAAGAGCACGAACAGCATGTCGAACGTGCCGTTCGCCGGTTCGCCCTGCTGAATCAGTTCACCCTGATACGTGAACGAGGTGGCACCCGGCTGAGCAGCCGCGGCAGAAACGAGCATCGCAGCTCCCGCGAGCGCCGCCAACGAACGATTGATCTGACGCATGGCTATGTCACTCCGTATGAGAAACTTCTCGCCTCAAATTACCGCAAGGATCGCCGATTCCCAAGCACTTTTTGATCGTTGGGCCGCCATTAGCGGCCAATCGCGTGTCAAAGCCTGCGCAGAGCCCCGGAAATGGCCATCGGGGCCATCGGGTCGCTCCCATGGCGTTCCAGGTGGTTCAGTGCCGCGATCAGGTTCTCGCGCTCGGCCCGCAGCCGCTCCAGCCAGAGGCCCTCACTTGCCGGGGTGCACTCATCGCGGCTGCGCCTTGCAAGGTCAAGATAAATCGCCGCGTGCCGGTCGCGGACCTCGCGTGCCTTGCCTGATTCCTCCAGCTTATCGCCAGCAAACTGCTTGACCGTCTCGAGCAGTCCGTAGCGAATCAGCGTGTCGCCATCTTCCTGGGTCGTCACCAGCGACTTGTCGACAAGCCGCGAGAGGACATCGAGTACCTCGAACTCATCCATCATCGACCCAAGAATCGCCGTCGCCGCTTCGAGCGTCCAGCCACCGGCAAACGCCGACCAGACGCCGAGAACAGTGCGTTCATCATCGGAGAGGAGGCCATAGCTCCACTCGACCGTTGCACGCAGTGTCTGGTGACGCTCCACCACCATCGAGTTGTTCGTCGTCAGCAGGCGGAACCGCTGATCGAGCTTGTCGAGGATCTGATCGACGGAAAGCACCTTCACGCGAGCCGCTGCGAACTCGATTGCGAGCGGAATGCCATCCAGACGCCAGCAGATCTTCGCGATCACCGGCGCATTGGCTGGCGTCAACGCGAAACCCGGCTTGGCAAGCGTTGCACGCTCCACGAACAAGAGCACGCTCTCGCTCTGCGTGATGTCGTCGACATCGGCCGGCCCTTCGAGTTTGGGCGGGAGTGACAACGTGGGCACACGGAAGACCATTTCGCCCGGCAACCCCAGTGGCTCGCGGCTTGTCGCCAGGATCCGCACATTGGGGCAGGAACGAAGCAATGTGTCGACGGTGCGTGCCGCGTATTGCAGCACGTGTTCGCAGTTGTCGATGATGAGCATCGCATCCATCGGCGCGAGCTTGGTGACAATGTCGTTCAGGCTGGGCACAACGCCATTGACCGCAGGAATCCCGATCGCCGCGGCGATCGCGCCCTGCACCGCAATCGGATCGTTGACCGGCGCAAGCTCCGCCAGCCACACGCCATCACCATGCACACTGGTGAACTCTCGCCCCACACGAACGGAAAGGCGCGTCTTGCCGCAGCCGCCGGGCCCGGAGAGCGTGACGAGTCGCAGCGTCGGAAGGAGCGTCTTGAGGCGGTCGATCTGCGCGGTGCGTCCGATGAACGTGGAGGAGTCGGGCGGAAGGTTGCCCACCTGGCGTTGCACGCTGGTGCGGGTGCGGCCGGACTTCTTGCCTGAAGCGCCATCGAGTTCGAGGGAGGCATCGCCAAGGTCGCGAAGGCGTGCCGCGGGGTCTTTGACCAGACACCGCTCGAGCAGATCGCGCACATTGTCGGGCGTCTGGTCGGGCAGGCGGTTGAAATCCGGCTCGGAGCGGAGCACTGCCGCGACGCGGTCGTTGACCGTCTCACCCGGGAAGGCCAGTTTACCGGTGAGCATCTCGTAGAGAATGCACCCGAAGGAGAACACATCCGATCGCTTGTCCAGCGGCACACCCCGCGCCTGCTCGGGACTCATGTACCCGGGGGTACCGACGATCTTGCCCCATTCGACCCCCACATCGGGTGCGGCGCCGACGATCGTGACAGCATCGGCGGTCGCGGGTGCCCGATACTCCAGGCTCGCAGCGACCGCAATCCCGAAATCGAGCACTTTCACGTGCCCGTCCTCCGTAAGCCTCACATTATCGGGCTTGAGGTCACGGTGGACGATCCCGCGATTGTGGGCGGCTTCGACGCCTCTGGCGATCTGGGAGCAGATGCGGAGCGATTCGGAGAGCTCGAGTGAGCCGCGGGCGATGCGGTCGTTGAGCCCATCGCCGGCGACGTATTCGAGGATGAGGTAGCGGATGCCCCCTTCGTCCTGGATGTCGAAGATCTGGGCGATATGGGGGTGGTTGAGGGAGGCCAGCACGGTGGCCTCGCGTTCGAAGCGGGCAAGCCGCTCCGGATCCGCGGCGAGCGTTTCAGGGAGGCTCTTGATGGCCACTTCGCGGGCAAGCCGCGTGTCGCGGGCGAGGTAGACAACGCCCATGCCGCCACGACCGAGTTCGCGGTGGATGATGTAGGGGCCGACCTGGCGTGTTGTCGGAGGCAGCGTCGTCATCTGGGTTGGGGCACCGGAGAAAGCAACTCTAGCCTTCGTGAGGCGCGGATTGGACAGACTTGTGGTTTGCCGCGGCATTGGGCTCTTGCTTGGCAGGGGGTTGCGGTGATGGGCCGGGGTGGAGTTTGGAGTTCGGGTGACTGGAAGGGGTCACCGGACGGGGTGCTTGGGCGGGCTCGGGCGTTGAAGATCAGCCGACCCGGCAGGGATTGACCCCGGTACACTCCTCTAGAACTGACTCAGACTCTGGAGCCCACGATGTCCGACGCTACACAGAACATTTCGTCGCTGCTGAATGAAACGCGTATCTTCAAGCCGCGGGCGGCGCATGAGTTGGGCTTTGATCGCTGGCACATCGATTCGCTGGAGGAGTACAAGACCCAGCATGCGCGGAGCATTGCCCAGCCGGATCTGTTCTGGAGCGAGCAGGCACGCAAGCTCTCGTGGTTCAAGTCATGGGACAAGGTGATGGAGTGGAACCCACCGGATGCCAAGTGGTTCATCGGGGGCGAGCTGAATGCCTGCTACAACTGCGTGGACCGGCATGTGCAGGCCGGGCACGGCGATCAGGTGGCGTTCATCTGGGAAGGTGAGCCGATGGCACCGCGCACGAACCATCCGAGCACGCATTCGAGCTATGCGCAGGCGCCCGAGATTCGCGAGCTGACATATCTGGACTTGCAGCGGGAAACTTCGAAGGTCGCGAATGCACTTCGGGCGATGGGTGTCAAGAAGGGCGATGTGGTGACGATCTACATGCCGATGGTGCCCGAGCTTGCGATTGCGATGCTGGCGTGCGCGAGGATTGGTGCAGCGCACAGCGTGATCTTCGGCGGGTTTGCCCATACGGCGATTGCGGAACGCGTGCAAGATGCGCATTCGAAGACGATCATCACGGCGGATGGCGGGTATCGCCGCGGCGAGGTGGTGCAGCTTCAGACCAACGTCGACAAGGCCGTGGGCGACCTTGCGAATCACGGATTCATCGTCGATCATGTGCTGGTGCTCAAGCACACGAACACCGAGGCACCGTCGCTGCGGTTCAAGAACGGCCAGCGTTTCTACGGCGGCACGGCCTATCACTGGTGGAACGAAGTGGTGGCGGGCGCCTCGGATGCGTGCCCCTGCGAGCGGATGAACAGCGAAGACATGCTCTTCCTGCTCTACACCAGCGGCAGCACCGGCAAGCCCAAGGGCATCGTTCACACAACGGGCGGCTACCTGACGTTCGTGAACATGACGGCGCAGCTCACGTTCAACCTGACACCTGATTCCGGTCAGCTCTTCTGGTGCACCGCCGACATTGGCTGGGTGACGGGCCATAGCTATGTGGTCTATGGCCCCTTGATGAACCGCGTGCCCGCGCTGATGTATGAAGGCGCGCCCAACTTCCCGGCCAACGACCGCTTCTGGGATGTGATTGCTCGCCACAAGGTGACGCACTTCTACACGGCCCCCACCGCGATCCGCACGTTCATGAAGTGGGGCAACGAACTGCCGGCTCGCCACGATCTGTCATCGCTCAAGATTCTGGGCACGGTGGGCGAACCAATCAATCCCGAAGCCTGGATCTGGTATCACGAGCAGATCGGCCGCACGAACTGCCCGATTGTCGATACGTACTGGCAGACCGAGACGGGCGGACACATCGGAACGCCGCTGCCGGGCGCGATTCCCACCAAGCCCGGCTCGTGCACACTGCCGATGCTCGGCATCGACGCGGCCGTGGTCAACGAAGCCGGCGTCGAACTTGGCGCAAATCAGGGCGGCCTGTTCGTCATCCGCAAGCCATGGCCGGGCATGCTGCGGGGCGTGTATGGCAATCGCGAACGTTTCATCAGCAGCTACTGGGGCCGTGTGAAGGACCCGGCGACGGGCGAACCGTACTACTTCTCTGCCGATGGATGTCGCCGCGATACCGATGGATACTTCTGGATCCAGGGCCGCATCGACGATGTAATCAAGGTCTCGGGACACCTGCTTGGCACGATGGAAGTGGAGAGTGCGCTGGTGAGCCACCCCTGGGTGGCTGAGGCGGCGGTCGTGGGCTATCCGCACGAGATCAAGGGCAATGCGATCTGTGCCTTCGTGACGCTCAAGAGCAAGTGGTTCGTGGATCACCCGGGCCAAACGCCCAGCGATGCGCTGAAGGCAGAACTGACCTCGCATGTGGCGAAGGAAGTGGGCGCGCTGGCCAAGCCCGACACGATCCGCTTTGCGGATGGTCTGCCCAAGACCCGCAGCGGCAAGATCATGCGGCGGCTCTTGCGCGATGTAGCGTGCGGAGTGGAGAAGATCACACAGGATACGACGACGCTGGAGGATTTCAGCGTGGTGGCGAAGCTGCGGGCGGATGAGGATTGAGAAAGGGCACCGGCATCATCAGCTCGTGTTCAAGTTCTTCGCCCGCTTCGGGCGCACGACCGTTGCCGGTGGCGCGGCGAGCCGCCTTGGGCGAGCAAGCCACCGGGTAGTGGCCACTGTTGCCCCTCCTGGCTTTTGTCCTGCCGCCCGTCTG
>JBILUL010000236.1:0-5725 GCA_044371005.1 Phycisphaerales bacterium
GGTCAGTAGTCCACTCTTTCCAAGCGCTTCACCCGGGACCATTTCGATCTACGCGGGTGAAGGAGTATGGGGCCAGTTGCTGGCCACCCAGTCCGTGACTTTCCTGCCTGTCATCAATGGCTTTCAGAGCTTCATCCTGAACTACCCGCCACAGGTGACCTCGAGTCAGGTGTACACCATCCGCTTTGCGGCCCCAACCGTAAACGCCGCTTGGATCACTTTCAACTCAAGCAATCCGTACAGCCGCGGGCGGAGCGACTTCGCTCCCACGTACGACTATGCCTTTCGAACATTTGTGGCCGGTGCGTCCTCAACCACAGCGCTCGGCGTCTCCCAGGGCGGAAACGTCGGCATCGGCACAAGTACTCCCATGCAGACCCTCGATGTCAACGGACGCATCAATGTCGCCAATGGTGTGATTCAGCGCGGCGGAGCGGCGATCACCGGCACGTCCGATCTGGGTCTCTATTCTCAGGTCGCGGGCAACTTCATGCGGTTTGTCACCAACGCCGGTGAGTTCCACTGGTCCACCGATGGCGGTTTCGGTACCAACGACCGCATGGTGCTCTTCCCCAACGGCAATCTCTCCGTCTCCGGTTCACTGGCCAAAGCCGGCGGTTCCTTCAAGATCGACCACCCGCTCGACCCGAAGAACAAGATCCTCTACCACTCGTTCGTCGAATCACCCGACATGATGAATGTCTACAACGGCAACGTCACCACCGATGCAAGCGGCTATGCCACCATCACCATGCCCGACTACTTCGAGGCACTCAATCGTGACTTCCGCTACCAGCTCACCGTTCTCGACACGTCGACATTCGCGCTGGTTCGAGTCAGCCGCGAACTGAGCGACAACTCCTTCGAGATCGCCAGCAACATGCCCAACATCAAGGTCTCCTGGCAGATCACCGGCATCCGCCACGATGCCTGGGCGGAAAAGAACCGAATCCCCAACAGCGTCGACAAGGTGGGCTCCGAGAAGGGAAAGTACCTCCACCCTGAAGCCTTCAATCAACCTGCCGATAAGGGTGCTCACATCACGCCCGCCGCGTCGCAGCACTGATTGAAACCATATCACATCCAACAAACCCCGGTGCCATCACGGCGCCGGGGTTTTCTTTGACGCCAGACGCATGTTCGGTCGTGCAACGCCACGGCATCGCCGCCACACTTGCAGATGCTCGCTCGTCTGTGTGGGGACCGTGAGCGGGAAGAACGCACTCTCGTTGACATCCCGGGTGCAATTTTGTAATCTATGGGGAATCTGTGCGCCCTTGGCGTGCAATGCCCGGTTAGGGAATGTTCCGCGAAGTTGTACCAATGGGGCGTATCGAGTTTCTGGAGCCAATTGATGAGAGCGAGTGCACGTAGATCAGGCCTTTCGGCTGCCGCCGCGACCATGTCTCTGGCTGGTCTGTCGATTCTCACCCCGCCCTCCAACGCCCGAGAACCTGTGAGCGCCGAATTCACCTATCAGGGCGAACTCTACGCGGCGGGTGCTCCGGCAACTGGCACATTCGATATCCGATTCCGTCTGTACGACGCTCCGAGCGCCGGCAATCAGATCGGCAGCACCCTTTGCACGAACGATGTGGCCGTCGAGAACGGTCGCTTCGCGGCTTCGCTGGACTTCAGCAACGTTTTCTCAGGGCAGAAGCAGTTTCTGGAGGTTGAAGTTCGTCAGGACGCGGGGTTGGATTGCTCGGATGCTTCGGGATACACGGTTCTGTCGCCGCGACAGGAACTGACGGCAACGCCAAATGCGAGCTTCGCCCACAACGCCGCGGCTGCGGCCACGGCCGCCGACGCAGCCAACTTGAACGGCCAGTCGCCCGGTTTCTATCTGAATGCCGCGAATCTGACGGGCACCGTCTCCGATTCACGCCTCTCGAGCAACGTCGCACGACTCGACGGCAACCAGACCTTCACGGGCCAGACAAGCTTCTCCAATCCGGCCAACACCTTCAGCGGGATCTTCAGCGGCAATGGCGCAGGCCTGTTGAACCTCAGCGGCGCGAACATCGCGGCGGGGACGATCACGCGCAGCCGCATGGGGGCGGATGTTGAGAGCATTCTTTCGCAATGGACGCCCCTGCCGCAGACCGTCGCTCCACTGGACGCGATCGCGTGGGGAAACAACGACTTCGGCCAGACGACCGTCCCCGTGTTGCCCAGTGGGGTGATGTACACCGCCGTGGCGGGGGGCAATGCCCACAGCCTCGCCCTTCGCAGCGACGGCACGGTCGTCGCGTGGGGAGCGAACGACTTCGGCCAGACGACCGTCCCCGCGTTGCCCAGTGGGGTGACGTACACCGGCGTGGCGGGGGGCGGGCTCCACAGCCTCGCCCTTCGGAGCGACGGCACGGTCGTCGCGTGGGGATACAACGACTTCGGCCAGACGAGCGTCCCCGCGTTGCCCACTGGGGTGATGTACACCGCGGTGGCGGGGGGCACGTACCACAGCCTCGCCCTTCGGAGCGACGGCACGGTCGTCGCGTGGGGAAACAACGGCAACGGCCAGACGAATGTCCCCGCGTTGCCCAGTGGGGTGACGTACACCGCCGTGGCGGGGGGCGTCTTCCACAGCCTCGCCCTTCGCAGCGACGGCACGGTCGTCGCGTGGGGAAACAACGGCGAAGGCCAGACGAACGTCCCCGCATTGCCCAGTGGGGTGACGTACACCGCGGTGGCGGGGGGCTCCTTCCACAGTCTCGCCCTCCGCAGCGACGGCACGGTCGTCGCGTGGGGTCGCAACGCCAACGGCGAGACCGAAGTCCCCGCGTTGCCCAGTGGGGTGACGTACACCGCCGTGGCGGGGGGCGTGCTCCACAGCCTCGCCCTTCGGAGCGACGGCACGGTCGTCGGGTGGGGAGACAACAACAATGGCCAGACGACCGTCCCCGCGTTGCCCAGTGGGGTGACGTACACCGGCGTGGCGGGGGGCGGGCTCCACAGCCTCGCTCTGCGCGACGCGGTCAGCCCACCGCGGCTTTCCTCTCCGACTGCCGTCGCGGCGTCTTCCTTCGTCGGTTCGGGCGCAGCGCTGACAAACCTCAACGCCGCCAACGTTACCGGCACGCTCGCGGCTGACCGGATTCCCAGCCTCGATGCCTCAAAGATCACAACCGGCACGCTGGCTGCAGCGCAGATCCCAAACCTTGACGCCTCAAAGATCGCCACCGGTACGCTGGCTGCGGCGCAGATCCCAAACCTTGATGCCTCAAAGATCACAACCGGCACGCTGGCTGCAGCGCAGATCCCAAACCTTGACGCCTCAAAGATCACAACCGGCACGCTGGCTGCGGCGCAGATCCCAAACCTTGACGCCTCAAAGATCGCCACCGGCACGCTGCCCGATGCACGCCTTTCGCCAAACATCGCCCTCAAGAACGCGGCAAACGCGTTTACATCAACGGGCGTGACTTCCTTCGCGGGCAAGGTCGGCATCGGAACGACGACCCCGAGCACGCAGTTCGCGCTGGAAGCTGTGAGTATCAGCGATACTCAGATCGCCCTCACCGGCGGCCCAGCGACGGGCGGCGCGATCCCCCCTCGCACCTGGTCGATCCAATCGTCGAGTGTCACCGCTCCCCCGAACTCGCTCACCGGCTCGTTCCAGATCGTCGACCGCACGGCCACCGCTTCCCGACTGCTCATCGATACCAACGGCAACGTGGGCATCGGAACCACCACCCCCACGCAGCGCCTGACCGTCGCAGGCAACATGAACGTCACCGGCTCCCTCGCCAAAGGCGGCGGCTCCTTCAAGATCGATCATCCCCTCGACCCCGAGAACAAGTACCTCTACCACTCCTTCGTCGAATCGCCCGACATGATGAACATCTATAACGGCAACATCACCACCGATGGCAGCGGCTACGCCACCATCACCCTGCCCGACTACTTCGAGGCACTCAATCGCGACTTCCGGTACCAGCTCACCGTCATCAACGAAGCCGACACCGGCGAGTTCCTCTGGGCACAGGTCGTGAAGAAGCTCCGCGGCAACCAGTTCACCATCCGCTCATCCCGCGGCAACCTCGAAGTCTCCTGGCAGATCACCGGCATCCGCCACGATGCATGGGCCGAAAAGAACCGAATCCCCAACAGCGTCGACAAGGTGGGTTCCGAGAAGGGCAAGTACCTCCACCCTGAAGCCTTCAATCAGCCGGCTGACAGGAGCGTCCAGATGGCACCCGCAACATCCGGCCACTGATCAACGCAACTTCACCGAAAATCGAGCCCCGACGCCTTCCAGGCATCGAGGCTTTTTTCTTTGACGAGTTGTGCTGCGGTGGTACGTCATTCCCCCAATCTGCCGCGAGTGCTGCTCACACGACAAGTACTCTGGCGTTGGGTACGCACCCATCGCCCAAAGTGCTTGCTCACCGCCCCGCCGCATACGATTTGCTCATGCAAAGGCAAGCCGCGATCGTCTGTGCACTGCGGACCCCCATCGGTCGTTACGGCGGCGCACTGTCAACCCTCCGCCCCGATGACCTCGCTGCAATGGTCATCCGTGCCGTCGTCGCAAGGACCGGCATCGATGGTGCACTCATCGATGAAGTCTACATGGGCGATGCGAATCAGGCCGGCGAGGACAATCGCAACGTCGCTCGCATGGCCGCCCTGCTGGCCGGGCTGCCCGTGAGCGTTCCCGGCAGCACCGTGAACCGGCTCTGTGCCTCCGGGCTCGAAGCCATCAACATCGCCGCGAGAATGATCGAGGCAAACCACGGTGATGTCTTCATCGCCGGCGGCGTTGAATCGATGAGCCGCGCACCGCTGGTCATCAGCAAGGCTCAGTCCGCCTTTGACCGCGAACAGGAACTCGTCGACACATCCATCGGGTGGCGGTTCATCAACCCCAAGCTCTCGGCGATGCATCATCCCTATTCGATGGGCCAGACGGCCGAGAATGTCGCGACAACCTACAAGATCAGCCGCGGCGATCAGGACCAGTTCGCGCTCTCCAGCCAGCGCAAATGGGCCGCTGCACACCAGCGGGGCATCTTTGCCGATGAACTGCTGCCCGTCGAGATTCCCCAGCGCAAGGGCCCGCCGGTGGTGGTGGGAGTCGATGAACACCCCCGCCCCGAAACCACCATCGAACAACTCGCAAAGCTCCGCCCGGCCTTCACCGATGCTCCCACAGGCACCGTCACGGCGGGGAACTCCTCAGGTGTCAACGACGGCGCCGCGGCGTTGCTGATCGTGGAAACCTCCCGTGCCGCGGCATTGGGCCTCAAGCCCCTCGCCTACATCCGGGCCAGTGCTTCGGCAGGCGTCGATCCGGCCCAGATGGGCATCGGCCCCGTTCCCGCGACACGCAAGGCGCTTGCGCGAGCAGGGCTGACGATCAAGGACATCGGCCTCTTCGAACTCAACGAAGCATTCGCGGCACAGTCCCTGGCATGCATCCGCGAACTGGGCCTCGATGAATCCCTCGTCAACGTCAACGGTGGTGCCATCGCCATCGGGCATCCGCTGGGGTGCAGCGGCGCACGTATCGCGGCGACCCTGGTTCACGAAATGGCCCGCCGCGGCACTCGCCACGGCGTCGCGTCACTGTGCGTGGGTGTCGGTCAGGGGCTCGCAACGGTCTTCGAACGCGCCTGATACGGAACACACGTAGTTCCTGCGCAGCAATGGATCGCTGCGATTGGCGCGTTGTTGGCGTTGTGTGTCCATGGGTGTACAACTCGGTTTCCATCACGGTCGT
>JBILUL010000237.1:0-5710 GCA_044371005.1 Phycisphaerales bacterium
TGGACACGAGCCGCCACGGCAACAACCCGACGATTCCACCCGCGCTCACCGATGCTGAGATCCCCACGCCCGGCGCGAACACGTTCATCGCGCAGGCTCCGTGGGGATGGGAAGCTCCGAACTTCCTGCAGGGGTTAGGCATCGGGATCGATGCGAGCAACCCGCCCAATCGCGACCCCTTTGGCGGATCGGGCAACATCTACGACCGCCCGCAGCACGAGATTTCGCTGCACTGGGATGGCCGCGAGATCCTCAAGCGGGCAACGCCCGCCGAGTTCCGCGATGACAAGCCCCACCGCCTTTCGTGCACCATCGCGTTCGAGACCGGCGGTGCTCGCATCAATCTCAAGCTTGATGATGCGGAACTCTTCACGAATCAGTTCATCCCCGGCATGACTGCCTTTGTCGGCCGGCCCGTCTGGGGCGCACGCAACGATGCCACAGCGGGTGATGTGACCATTGATGATGTCGCCATCGAACTGCGTGAACCGATCGAAGCCCCAAAGCCGCCGGTGCGTGTGGCGGTGCTCAGTCGCGTGCTCAATGATGCGGCGCACGGCGAGAACACGGCGCAAGTCGAATTGCCTGCGGATATCGCTTCGATTGGCCGCGTGATTGCAACGCTCCGCTTGGACAAGCCTGAAACCAAGTTCGATCCGTGGGATCGCAGCGGACACATCTTCATCGAACGCACCGCGGCTGACGCGCCCGAGCGCATCGAGTTGCTTCGGTACATGACTCCCTACCACCGGGGGTGGGAGTGGCTCGTGGATGTCACGGATCTGCTGCCGCGGCTGACGGGGCCGACGCGCATCATTCAGCAGTGTGGCACCCAGGGCGAAGGTTGGGTCACATCGCTCACGCTGGACTTCTACCCGGGGCCGACTGCCGATGGCCTTCAACCAACCGAGGTCCGCTCGCTCTGGGTGGGCTCACCGGAAGTTGGAAACCCCGACAAGCCCGTGAGCGGGTTCTACACGCCGGTTTCGATGGAGCTGCCCACATGGGCCGCCGCGGCGAAGGTGCGCATGACCGTCACCGGCCACGGCATGAGCCCCAACAGCAACAACGCGGCGGAGTTCATGCCGATCGGTCGCACCCTGACGATCAACGGCACCGAACACAAGAATCGCCTCTGGAAGGACGACAACTATCTCAATCCGTGCAGGCCGCAGGGCGGCACCTGGAAGTACGACCGGGCAGGCTGGGCACCCGGCGATGTCGTGCGGCCCTGGGAAGTCCTCACCACACTCGCCGCGGCGAGTGGGAGCGAACCACGCCCCCTCACCATCAACTACACGCTCGACCCGTTCGAAAACACCAACCGCGGCAAGACCTGGGCCCCCTTCCACCTCACCCACACCCAACTGATCCTCTACACGCGCCGCTGAGGCCCGGGTCTCTCGTTCGCAGCGACAAGTGCCCCGAGAGCGCGGCGACGCTCCGCACTGAGCCAGCATCCGATTCCAGAGGATCCCGCGGCCCCACGCTCCAAAGGCGGGTTCGACAGGCCCGATCGGGCCATCGAATCCGTACAGGTTCCAGACAGAATCAACATCTTCGGGAAAACTGGCAACTGGCAACCGCTTGTTCCGAAGTAGAAGCGGAGTCTGTCCGCATCGAACTACCCCATGGGTCTTGAATCCTTCATCTCGGTCTTCCACCAGACGGTTGCCAGCATCGCGGCGATCCCGCTTGCCGTTCACCTTCCGGTCCTGGTAGTCCTGCTGGCAGGATCATTGCTTTGCCTCACCGGCGCGAAACTGCTCAAGCCGATCTATGTGGTGACCCTTGCCGCGGTGGGCAGTGTGCTGGTGGGCCTGATGGCTCCCAACTTTCTGACTGATTCGGTGGCGGGCATTCCGAGCCCCTTGATTGGCGTTGGCATTGGCGCGGTGCTGGGTGGCGTGCTGGCGATTGCGAGCTTTCGCTTTGCACTTGGCCTCTCATCCGCGGCGACCTTCACCTTTGCGGGCTTCCTCGCCGCGTTGACCTATCTCTCAACGGTGCCCGGAGCGATTCCTTCGGTCGCGCCGCAGCACGAGCGGATCACCAGTGCGTGGAACGAACAGGTGACGAGCACCCAGGAAGCGCTGGCGCTTGAACAGGCCAAGCTGCTGGTAGCGCGGACCAAGGCGCGGCTGAAGGGTGAACAGCAGCCGGAGTTGAGCAAGGAGCAGCAGGAGGCCGCGGCGACTGCCGCGGCGAATACGCGTGGCTTTCTGGATGAGTGCTTCAACCAGGTGCACGATGTATGGAACCAGTTGCCAGGTGATAGCCGCGTGACGTTGCTGGCCAGTTGTGTGGGTGCAGCGATGCTCGGTTTTGTGCTGGGGGTGGTTGCGCCGGTGAAGGCTGGCGCGGCAATCACCTCGATGGCGGGATCGCTGCTGTGTGTGCTCAGTGGAGCGTGGCTCCTGAGCCTTGCGGGAATCGTCCGGCCCTCGCTGCTGGATCGGGGCCCGATGATCTGGCTGGCGATCTGGGGTGGGGTGGCGCTGACTGGCTTCGTGTTCCAGTTGCCCCGCAAGCCGCATGGCAAGCATCATGCGGAACCTGCGGCGGCGTGAGGGACGTCGCGAAGCACTCTCCTGCGACGGCATCGAGACGGGTAACCACTTGGCCTCGATGGTGGCGTTTGTGTCAACGGAATGCGAGTCAAGTCAATTCCGCCACATGCGGCGTGCGCGAGTGCACACCGCGATCCTCGAATAGACGCTCGTGCACTTGCCGAGTCTCAACAGCATCAATCCACCGCGACTTCCGATCGGGGAAATTTCCCTCATGAGAATTCTCTGGTCGGCAATGTACCGTCACGGCAAGTGAGCGAGTGAAAGCGTGATTGAGGTCGGTCCTTTGCAGCAGAAATGAAAACAACACTCTACGTGTTTGTTGCCTCAATTGGGGCGCGGGAGCGAGGGCGTGAGTTCGCCGGTGCTCATTACCCGGCCGAGCCACTTTCCGGTGCAGGCGGTGGATCGCACATGTCTTTACCGTCAAACCCACAGGGAGACACTTGACCTAAGGAGAATCACACATGAAACGCATCACGTTCGCTGCCCTCGCGGCGGCCGGTCTAGTTGGATCGGTCGGGGCACAAACAACGAGGCTGGATGTTGAACTCAGCCAGGACGGCGTGAACTGGAGCCACGACCTTTCTCCGTATCCGATGCCGGGATCATCGCACGCTTTGGTGCTGGTACGTTTCGTGGTTAGTTGGGAACCCGGGGGCGGCGTTCCGGAACCGCTCGGTCTCGCAAGCCTTCAGTTTCAGCCGGTGCTTGCGAGTTTTGGAGACTTCGACCACTCCATACTTCCGTTCGCCAACACGGGGAACAACACCAACGGAGGGAGCATCGACATCGAGGGGAACGGAAACGACTTGGATGGGCCGTACGGTCGCATCAAGCCCTTCGCCGCGACAGGCCCATCCACTTCGCAGTTCTACGCCGTGCACAGTCAGACGGTGAGTGGGCTCAACTATCTGCGCGTTGCCCGCAACGACATTACCAGCTGGGTTGGCCAAGGCCCCACCACCGGGGTGGGGGCCATCAATAACTTCAACGGCCGGGGCGGCGTGGCGTGCGTGCAGAAAGGCGTCGGCTTCGCCCAGCCTGGCATCGACCCACCGTTCCGAAGCGGCACCACCGGTATCGTTGTTCTGCAACTGGGGCTTTCGGTGGAGACGTTCGCCGGCCCGGGTGGGGTCATGTTCCTTCAAGTGACAGCCCCACTCGAAGGCATCACCCGCAACACCGCGACAGGAGCGCGCGAAGCGGCGTGGTTCCGCGATGCACAGGACAACGCCGGCAGCATCACCGCTCCGGTCGTCGTCTACCCGGCAAGCATGATGACACCTGCGCCGGGCGCGTGGCTGGTGCTCGGCGCGTGGGGCCTAATCGGCGGACGACGGCGGCGACCCCGGTCCGATCGGCAACGCTTATCTGCGTAGTTCGGCGGTGCGCAGGCGACTTTGCGGGCACTTCGCCACACGCCGATGGAGGGAAGTACCCTATCGCTGCCAGGATTGCGGGCGTGTATGTTCGGTGGAGTGGTGTGTACGTTTCGGCGCGGGGTTGCCGCCCCGCGAGATTGGGTTGAGTTGTTCCCAAGTGCCTCCCCAAATAGGAGATCGAGTCATGATGAAGAGTCGAAGAAGTGTTTGCGATCGCCATCCACTGCGCACCTTGGCGCTGGCGGGAAGTTGCTTGGGCTTGAATGTGTCGATGGGGATCGCCGCGGATGCCCATTCAAGTATTTCATTCACCGCCACGACACAATATCCTTCCGGCATCATGGGCAGCCCGGTCGAGGGGCCGACACTGGCGGATGTTGTAGTGAATGGTTACTACAGCGATCACCGCCAACTTCAGGCGGGATTTGTTGATCTTCAATACGGCGTTGCGGGACTGGCAGAGGCACATTCCTGGGCCGCTCCAAACGGCTTGAATAGTGGATTCAGTCTCACGAACGACCTTCAGCAAACCCTGGGCTCCATCTTTGGAAGGGTTCGAATGGACAACGGGTCCTTTGGCGGATTTGGCGGAGACCCCAGCGTCGAAACCCCCAGCAGCGTTGGCATGGCGATCGACCTTCGACGCGGCGCAATCACCATTCCGCTCTCCCAGCCTGAAGTCGAAGTCGACTTCTGGTCCTATGTATCATGGGACTTCAGTTGGAAGACGTTCCTTGGCCCTCTGCATAAAAGAACCGGAAGTGTCGCTATTGACGTCCAGTGGTACGTCCCGAGGACGACAGATCCTGAAGTTACCATTTTGCGAACGGGCGATGCCCTCACCGACACGACCGTAAACTGGGCGGCTTTGCAGAATGCGATCGCGCTCGATCTCCGAGACGGGGTGCTTGATCAGGACCACCCGATCTTCAACTGGAGTGAGTCGAACATCCCCGACCTGAGGACCAGCAGCGATCCACAGTTTTACGGCTCTATTGGCGGCCATTTTACTGCGGAAACACGCGCTCTCATTATCCCAACTCCGTGGACGTTGTCGATCGGTGCATTCGTTCTGGCTAACGGAGCGACTCGTAGACAAAGATCCCGGAGTACTGCGACGAGCCGCGACTGATCGATGCGCGAAGGCAGGTGGTACAACTTTCCGTGAAGCTCGCCACAGGATTTGCCGCTTTGGGGAGCATGGGCGCGCGGATTGCATCCAACGCACAGAGAAGCCGGTCCGCGGCGTGCGCCGCGATGCGATCGAGCTACCGAAGGTGCGGCCACGGTCAGTCTGCAGGCTTCGCACGTCGCGTGCGAGCCTTCTTGGCAGCTGCCGCCTTCGTAGTCTCTGATTCAGCTAATGAACCGGCTGCAGTGGGCTTTTTCGACTTAGCTTCGGCCTTGGTCGCAGGCTGCGGAACCGCGTCTTCAGCCTCTGAAACCTCGATTCCCGTGTACCAAGGCCCCACGACCGCCGCGAGCTGCGGCTTATGCTTGATGATCCGATCCATCACCCGCTTCCAGATGGCGAGCCGCTCTTCCGTGACGGGGTAGTAGTGCCATGGGTGTTGTTCGTGAATGGCACGGCTGAGTGCCGCCGATAGCCACGCGGCATCACCAAGACCTTTCGACTGTGGTAACTCGCAGTACTCTTCATGGATGATGAACGTTTCCGTAGCGTCCCAGAAAACACTGCTCTTCGCACCTGTGTCGAGCGGCACATGCAACATAAGTTCCTCGCCGCGAGCAGAG
>JBILUL010000095.1:0-18641 GCA_044371005.1 Phycisphaerales bacterium
AGCATCTCCCAGTACAGCGCCCAGCCTTCGATCCAGAATGGCGTATCGAATGCGGCGCGATGGACCATCGTCCGCGAGTTCATGAACTGCTGGAGGTGGTGGCCGGGAATCAGCTCATGGAAGACCGTGGCATGCGAGAAGTGGCGGTTGTTGCCACGCATGCTCATGAGCTTGTGTTCGTGGGACATCGATGAGACCGGGTACGAGACGATGATCGACTCCCCGCCCAGGAAGAAGGGTGCCACGAGCTGACGCTCGGGCGACATCATCTCCATGCGCCAGGTCTCCACCGCCATCGGCGGCACCGTGATCAGGTCGTTGGCCTTGAGAAACGCAATCGCGTCGAATGCAAGATCACGGATCATGGCCGGCTGGTCGCCCGGCTCCACGTGCGCCTGCTTCACCTGCTCCATGGCCTTGTGCCAGTCGTCGGGGAAGCCCATCTCCGCCGCGGCCTTCTTCATTTCCGCTTCGCACCACGCGAACTCCCGCTCGCCGATGGCAAGGAGTTCTTCGGGCGAGTAGGGAATCATCTCGTACTTGAGTTCGGCCTCGAGCGCATCCCGGCCGATCGGCACACCGATGATCACATGCGGATTCTCCACCGTGATTCCCATGATGCGCTCGCGGATCATCTTCATGTAGCCATCGAACGCGGAGTCCGCGGCCTTGAATGGGTCGGCATTCCACCACGTGAACAGCGGGTCGTAGCCTTCATAGAAGCGATACCACTCGGTGAGCTGACCGCGCAGGTCGGCCAGAAGGAGTGAGGCGCGGCGGGCGGCGGATTTCTCCGAGGCGGTTGCCGGCTCCTTGCGGGCGGCGAGCTGTTCATCGAGTTTCTTCGCCGCGGCGTCGATCTGGAGCTTGAGTTCGGCCAGCGTGGTGGCAGCGGCGCGGGCTCCCGGGCGCGTCATGTCCTGACGCGTCTGCGTGAGTTCCCAGATGGTCTGTGCGAATGGGGCGAAGATCAGCGCCTGTTCGCGTCCCTTGCGAGCGGTCTCGATCTGATGCAGTTCGCGCCTGACCAGGTTGCGGGTCAGCACCCAGTCGGCTTTGCCTCCGATGCTCATGGAATCGAAGGGGAGCGAATCGAGATTCGCCAGGACCGACTGGTAGTAGGCCAGCATGCGTGCTTCACGCCGCGGCGAGTTGGTGCCGTCGAACCGGCGGAGCAGAGCGCCTCGATCGGCATCGAAGCCCCGCACCACGGTTTCCATTTCGCTCCTGGGAAGCGAGGACATCGCCTCGATATCCGCGGGCGATTGTGTCTGTGCACTGGTGGAGGATGCCTGCAGGCAGGCCACCAGGAGAATCAGGGAACGAAGCCGGCGAGGGCGGGTCGTATGCTTCATGGCCGGAGAGTACCCCCCACGCCGCCGGTGCGAGGGGCGGCCTTCGGTCATTGGTGTCTCCGGCTGGAATCCTCCCGCTGGTCTGATTCGCGAAAAAGGAGTCCGCATGCCCCGCTGGTTCGCCCTCTCCGTGCTTGTGCTGATGTTCGCGTTGCAGGGCGGTGGGTGCGCTTCGGGGCTGGGTACCACCCCCAGTGCCCGCATCACCGAGGCCAAGCTCGGCGGACTCTCGCTTGACGGCGTGGAGATCCGATTCAAGGTCAAGGTGCAGAATCCCACGCGCGAGGCACTGGTCTTCAGCGGCATCGGGTATCAGATGACCAATGTGCAGACCGGGGGAGACCCCTTCCTCTCAGGCACGTTCAGTGAGGGGGTCGTTGGAAAGAGCGTTTCAGCTCGAAGCTCGCAGTCACTCGAGGTGCCAGCGGTCTTCTCGATCCCGCAGTTGCTTGAGGCGCTGGGGCAGGGTGAGCCCGGGTCGGTCGTGTCGTACGCCGCGGCGATGAAGCTCGAAGCCGCGGGGCAGGACTCGGGTACCGCGCAGTCACTGCCGATGCAGTGGGAGGGGAAGTTCCCGATTCCCGCGATGCCGCGGCTTGCGGTGGAGGAGCTCGCCTGGGACGATCTTGGCTTCCTGGGTGCCAAGGGGCACGCGGTGCTGAGCATCACGAACACGAATCAGTTCGATGTCGTGGTGAAGAAGCTGGCCTACCGGTTCGAGCTTCAGGGCGCGACCATCGCCAGTGGGGGGATTTCCAGGAGCGTGACGCTGGGAGCAGGGAAGGACAGCCGCGTGGAAGTGCCGCTGTATCTGTCGGCAGCGAAGCTGGGCGCGGCCGTGATGGATGGTTCACGCAAGCAGTCGGCGCAGGTGCGATTGAAGGGCGACTTGAGGATCGAGACGCCCTTTGGTCCGCTCGAGTACGCCTTTGATCGAACGGGAAGCTGAACGATTCGAGGCCGCTCAGGGCTTGGTCATGCCAGGCAGCGGCTGGAGTGCGCCATCTCGCTGGACACGCAGCTGGTCGGAAGCCAGGAGATACTCAAGCACTGCGTTTCGAAGCGAAGTGGTCGCACTGTCGCGGTCGTTCTCGGCCTTGAGCAGGTCGTTTTCCGCGTCGATGATGTCCTGCGGCTCGATGGTGTCGATCTGCAGCTGAAGTCCGCGCAGACGTTCGCGGTTGATCTCGACCTGCTTTTCGGCAATCGAGAGCTGCGTCCGATTGTTGTCAACGCTGCGGAGGGCATCACGCACTTCGACGATGACGTTGTCGCGTGCTTCCTCGTAGGAGCGGACGAGCTTCTGGAGGTTGACCATGGCTGCACGCAGCGAGAGCCGCTCGCGTTCGCGGTCGAGGGGCAGGCTCAGCGTGGCTGCAGCGCTG
Source organism: Phycisphaerales bacterium (assembly GCA_044371005.1). GTDB lineage: Bacteria > Planctomycetota > Phycisphaerae > Phycisphaerales > UBA1924 > UBA2402. Next base: position 2,741 of record JBILUL010000095.1, read on the forward strand.
TAGTCAAGCTCGTCCGCGGAGATCGCAAGTCCGCCGGTTGCATCATCCGGGTCGGTGGGGATCGCGACATCGCCCCGGAGGTCAAGCTGCGGGAGCAGTTCGTTCTTTGCATTCGCGACGCCGCGGCGGGCATCGTCGAGTTGGTCCCGTTCGTTCTGCAGATCAAGGCGATACTCGAGGCCCAATGCCGCGGCTTGTGCGACGTCAGCCTCAGGGTCGGGCAGATCGATGATCTCGCCGGTGATGGCAATGGGTTCATCCACAGGCAGGCCAAGGCGAATCTTGAATCGCTCCAGGCGGAAGATGTACTGGTCCACCAGCGTCGCGAGCTGCGCGAGCGCGGATTGGACGCGGTTGGCGGCATTGCCAACGTCGAATGCCTGGAGACGGCCCGCAGCGACCTTCGCGGCGGTTGCCTTCTCGAGTGCCCGGAAGCTGGCGAGCTGACGCTGCTGGTTCACGATGGCCTGTCGGGCCTGCACGAGGCGGAAGTAGTCGCTGGCGATGCTCACCAGATGCTCGCGGCGGAATCGCTCGAAGGACCGGGCCTGGTAGACCAGGTCGCGTTCGGCCTGGATGAGATCCTCGCGAGCCACTTCACCCGCACCACGCAGGAGCGGGATCTGGCCTGAGAGGGCGATGCGTGAGGACTGCCGGTAGCTCTGGGTTGCCTGCTCGCGGAGCTGGTCGGTCGCGTTGATGATCCACGCGGCTTCGACGTTGCCGCCGTAGGGAAGCCGCTGGGTGGCTCGGAGCTGGTTGATGATGTTGAGGGTGTGGTCGAACGAGCCCCCGTCACCGACGCCGCTGACCCCGAAGGTGGTGTCGTTGAAGAGCCTGGGGCCCCAGAGGTGCCGTTCGAGCAGGAGTCGGATCGCCGCGAGGACGTAGTCTTCCTCGGCATTGAGGATCTCGCGGCCCTGGGATTGGGCGGTCTGCCAGGCACCCGTGAGCGAGATCTTGCGGAGGGATGAGTCGGGGGCCTGGGTGTCGGTCAGCGTCTCATCGATCAGGAGGCCCTCGAGGGCGGCGTAGCGGCGGAGGCGCTCTGAGAGGCTCCGCTTTTCGTCGGCGGGGCTGTAGCTGAGCTCCGATGCCGCGGGGTTTCTGGTGCCCGGGCTGGTTTCCAGCGAGGTTGCTGGGCGGTTGGAATCTGTCAGGGCCTTGGGGTAGGTCCCCGGGGGGATGCGGGTGGATGCCACAGGATCTGCAAGAATCTTTTGGCTCGTGGAGCCCAGGGCTCGCTGGACCTTGGTTTCGACGGACTCCTGACGCCAGCTTTGGCAACCTGCGAGGAAGACCAGCGCCGTGGTGGCGGCGGTAAGGCTTGAATTACAGGCTTTTGTGAGTTTGGGCATGGGGGTGCAGATCCGGCGTGAGAGGTGAGCGTAGTACGTGTTCGGGGGGGCCAGAATCAGCCTGCGTGGGGAGCGTGTGGGCGGGGGTAAGGTCGCTGTGCGTTGCGATTCAGATTCATCGGACCTACTGTTGCGACCTTACGTTCGGCCCCATGGCCTACGTTGATGCGCCTGCCCCCGATAGGCATTCGGTAGGGCAGAGCGTCGCTCCGTGGTGCCGGGTTGCCATCCGGGCGAACGCCGCGGCGGGTTCGCCTGACTACGCAAAGTTTTTCCTCCAGGGGAGCATTACCCCCGATGCCATCGGTAACCCACGACGCTCGCAGCTTTTCGATTGACGGTCGGCGCATCTGGTTGGTCGGAGCGCGCGTTCCGTATGCACGGCTCCCACGCGATGTATGGGCCGAACGCATCCACGCCGCGAAGTTGGCTGGGTTCAATCTCATCGAAACACCCGTCTTCTGGAACCGGCATGAGCCCCGTCCGGGCCGCTTCGACTTTACGGGCGACAACGATCTGCGTTACTTTGTCGATCTCATCGGCAAGGCGGGCATGTACTGCAAACTGGGCGTCGGGCCCTACGTGAACAGCGGCTGGGACATGGGCGGCCTGCCGTCATGGCTGATCGATGCCAGTTCGGGACGCCTTCGCACCACCGGCGGCGCGTTCCTCGAATCAACGTCCCGGTTCATCACGGCACTGGCGGACCAGATTCGCGGCTGGCAGGTGACCGCGGCGGGCTCCGGCGGGCCGATCGTGATGCTCCAGTGCGAGAGCGAGTGGACGTGCGCCAATGAAGAGCTGGCGGCGACCTACCTGGGCGAGTTGAACCGCTACCTGCGCGAGTCGGGTCTCACGGTTCCGCTCATCAACGACAACCAGCTCTGGGCGAGTGTCGAGGGGCAGATCGACGGCTGGTCTGACTCGGAAAATCCGCTTGAGCAGATGAGGCAGCTGGCCGTGGTGCGCTCCGAGCAGCCTCGGTTCGTGGTGGACCTGCTGAGCTATGAACCGGATACCTGGGGCCGTCCTTCGGCGACTCCGGTGGCGCCCTGGGCCGCAATGCGGCGTGCGGCGGAGATTCTTGCCGGCGGTGGCCAGTTCACGATTCAGTCCTTCTGCGCTGGAACCAACTTCGGATTCACGGGCGGACGCACTGCACAGGATCCAGCGTCCTTCGTGACGGCTTCGAGCGATGCGCAGGCACTGATCAATGAGTCGGGGCAGCCTCAGAACGCCTATGCGGCGATGCGTCGAATTGCGACGTTCGCGAGCCGGTTCGGTCGCGTCTTTGCGAACCTTGACCCGCAGTATCGGCCGGTTTCGCTTGCACCCTCGCACGAGTCGGTGCTGGAGGCTGCACCCGAGAAGAAGTCCAAGGCGGGCGACGCCGCACGCGGCGGATGTGCCGTCATTCACTCGGTGGGATCGCAGGGCGGCGTGGTCTTCCTCTTCGGCGATGAGCCGCAGGGTGGCACCACCGCCAAGCCGCAGACTGTCAATCTGATGCTCGGAGATGGCTGGACGCTGCCCGTAACGCTGCTGCGTGAGGGCGTCGCCTGGTGCCTCTTTGATGTCAACGTCAGTGGTCGCTCGCGTGTGGACTACTGCAACGTCAGTGCGCTCGGATCGGTCGGTCAGACGCTGGTCTGCTTCGGCCCGGCCGGTGCCAAGGCGATGATCTCGGTCAACGGTTCGCCGATGGAAGTGGACATTCAGCAGGACAAGCCCGTGATCATCGATCACGAGGGGCTCACGCTGGTGATCATTTCGCAGGATGAGACCGACCGGGTGTTCTTCAAGGATGATGCCGTCCTTCTGGGCGTCGCGGGCATCGCGGCGGATGGATCGGTCATTCCTGTGGTTGGTTCGAAGCAGTACACGAAGATCCGTCAGGACGGCGAACGCAAGGTCGTCGCCATCGAATCGCCGCGGAGCAAGAACGAGAAGCACCACGTTCCGTCCCTGGGCACCTGGACGCACGCGTCGCTGGATGACTACATCGGTGGCACGAGCGCTCGGTTCGCGACCATTCCTGAACCGGCCGACCTCACCAAGCTTGGCGTTCCCTTCGGCTATGGCTGGTACCGTCTTACGGTCGATGCAGCCGCTGCCCGCAAGATCAAGGCCGTCTTCCCCTTCAGCCGCGATCGCCTGCATGTCTACTGCGAAGGCAAGCACGCGTCCGTCGTCGGCGTCGGTCCCGGTGCCGTCAGCGAAGTGCCGCTTTCGTTCCGGAAGGGGACGCAGCAGGTGGTCATCCTCGCCGACAACATGGGGCGATTCTGCGAGGGCTCGAACCTGGGCGAGTACAAGGGCGTGTACGGTCACGTCTACGCCGGCGCATCGGTCAAGGTGCCTGCTCCCAAGATCGTGTCGGCCAAGCCGATCGAGGCGCTGAGCTTCCGTTCTCCGCTGTGGGAAGTCCGCACCGGCGACTCAACGCTGCCCGACCGCCTCACCTGGACGTTCCATCACAAGCGCAAGACACCGCTGATCATCAAGTTCAACAAGCCGGTTCCGTCGGGTCTGGTGATTCTCAACGAGTCGCCACTTGCCTACATGGATCCCAGCGGTCCGACGACCTTTGTCGTTCCCGGCGAGCACATCGAACGCGGCACGCTTGTGGTGCAGGTGGCATTGCTCAACTCGGCCGATCCGTCGGCGGAGTTCGAGGAACTCGCACGCCACTCCATCGAAGTCTGGGAGGGCGTTGAGTGCCTGACCGAGGATTTCGAGCTTTCCTTCGCGAAGTGGGAAGCACCCTCGGCGACCGCCTTCGCCCCCGTCCCCAAGAAGGTCGAGGGACCCTGTTGGTGGAAGGCCAGCTTCACCGCTGAGAAGGGTGCCTCCGGCCTGATGCTCGAACTTGCCGGCATGACCAAGGGCCAGATCTACCTCAACGGCAAGCATGTCTGCCGCTACTGGGTTGCCACCGCGGACGGGAAGCCCGTTCCGCCCCAGTCCAGGTATCTCCTGCCCGGCCCGTGGCTCGTCTCGGGTGCGAACGAACTCATGCTCTTTGAAGAGCATGGCGCAAGCCCCGTCAAGTGCAGGATTGTTCATCAGTGACCAGCCCGCGGCGGGGCGGCGATGTTGTCCGGAAACGAGGGTGAGTGACGATGAAACGTGCTTCAACCAGGCGCAAGGCCGCCACGAGCCCCGACTTTTCAATGCTCCAGGACGCCGCGGCATTCGCCGCGCGTGCCCACCGGCACCAGTTGCGCAAGGATGGCGTCACGCCGTATTACTCCCATGTCGTCCGAGTGGCGATGACCGTGATGAACGTCTTTGGCTGTTCGGATCGGACGGCCATCGCCGCGGCATTGCTGCACGACACCATTGAAGATACCACGACTGACTTCGATGACATCAAGGATCGCTTCGGTGAAGAAGTCGCCCGCGATGTCGCCGCCCTCACGAAGAACATGGCACTGCCTGAGCGTGAGCGGGAGGATTCCTACGACGCGCAGCTCATGACCGCAAGCTGGCGGGCGAAGCTCGTCAAGCTGGCGGACGCCTACGACAACCTTCATGATGTCGAGACATTCCCGAAGGAGCGAAGGGCCAAGCAACGTCGAAGCGCCACGCTCCGAGCGATTCGCGCCATCGGCATCGCTCGTTCCGAACCGACACACCCGCTGCTGATCGCCGCGGCTGAAATTGTTGAAAAACTCTGCCGCTGACGCGGGCAAGTACTCAGAACCGGATCACGTGGGGCAATCGCTGCCAGGCTGATGGGGCTCAAGGCACGACGATGTCGTGCTCGTTGACCTGTCCGGGCATGAGTCCGACTTGCTTACCCAGGGTCTCGAGCTCGGCCAGTTCGTTGCGCAGCCGGTTCGCCTGCATCTCGGCGATGCGACGCTGCTCGGGTGCCAGGTCTCGACGCTTGGCGATCATCTGCTGGGTTTCCAGCTGCATCCGCACGCGGGCAATGCTCTGGGCGATCTCGATCGCCTTGGCATTCATCTCCGCAATCACGACTCCCGCGGCGAAGTTCATGGGTGCAAAGTCAAAGCCATCGCGACCTGTGCCCGCCGCGGCGGCATGGTGTTCGGCCTTGAACCCCATCCCCGGTTCACCAGACGGGTACTGGATCATGCCATCGGGCTTGATGATCACGCGATCGCTTGCATCGGCATCGAGCATCGCCTTCTCCCACTGGGCGGGAGTCAGCGGTGAACTGATGGTCTCAGCGGCGTTGGTCAGCCCACCGCCCAGGCGGGTGCGCCGGTGTCGCCAGGCTTTGTTCAGCGTCGCGGTGTCGAGCACGCCACGGGAGAGATTGTTCATGCCGCGCCGTCCTGGTTGAACGAACCCGACATTTCGGCTCTCAAGGTCGGCGTAGTTGCCCATCGTGATCTTGACCTGCATCTTCTCGCCCTGACGAGAGATGCTCAGCAACACTTCGTCCCCAGGTGAGTAGGAGACGATGGCAGCTCGCATCTGCTCCTGGCGATGAATCACGATTGAATCGACCTGATGGATGACGTCGCCGGGCTGCAGGACCCGCATGGAGTCAAAGCCGGGAAGCGGAGCGCTGATCTCGACGCCTTCGGTGATGTTCTCAAGCTGGCTGAACTGAACACCCATCGCGGCGCGGGGTTCGGTGAGGAATCGCTGCCGCGCGATCTGCTCAAGCCGCATGACTTGTTCCGGACTCAGTGGCGTTGCACGCGGCGCGGTGAGCACTTCTTCCAGCAGCGAGAGCGTGAACTCCGCATCGGCCTGCGCACGCTCTGAAGCTGTTGCACGCTCCTGAGGGGTTGGCGCATCAAACTCGCGGATCACCGAGGCAAGGCGGCTTCGGGGGGTCTCTGGCGCGGCGAACGCGCTACCGACCGCAAGCATGAGTGCGGCACAGGACCCAATCAGCGTGAACGACCGGGGGGCTGCCATAGACAAAGATAGTAGCCAAGGTCAGAATGGGGCCGCGAGAGGAAGAGTGCTTGCCAGCCGCCGGGCAGTCCCGGGACCGGGAAACGGATCGCGCGAACCGCCTCCGCACCATGCCAGAAAGCGGATTCTCGGGCCATGGCTATTCAGGAAACAGGGCGGGTTCATCGCCGTTCGTCGCTGGAAATCAGGGCTCCCAGGACGTTGGCGTGGTCGTCTGTCCAGAGGGGGAAGGTAGTTTCATCCCCATGACGTTCCCAATTCGGAAGGGTGCCCAGGGCACCCATCGCCTTGGGTGTACGAGCCATCACAAGCCACAGAGACTCCTTCTTTCCCTCGTTGTACTGCTCGGTCGTTACGACGCCATCGGTGCGAATCCAGACCTTGAGCTTGAGTTCGGTGGCGATGCGCTTGAGTGGGGCACGCAGGTCGAAGTAGCGGTTGGAGATGTGAAAGGCGATGAGCCCGTCCGGCTTGAGCTTGTTGACATAGATCTCGACGGCTTCCTTCGTCAGGAGGTGAACCGGGATGGAATCGGAACTGAACGCATCAAGAACAATCAGTTCGAAGGGGCCTTCGGGGGTGGTGCGAAGGAGCATTCGACCGTCGCCTTGTTCAAAGCCGATCTGCACTTGCTTGTCGCGCAGCGCATCGGCGATGAAGGTGAAGTAGTTCGCCGCGTACTGGGGACTTGGTGCGGCGATCTCGATCACCGCGGGGTCGATCTCATAGAAGGTGAATCGGGAGTTCGGGGAGGCGTACGCCGCGAGTGTGCCGGCGCCAAGGCCCACCAGCGCCACTCGGTCGAGCCGGCCCGCCGCGGTCAGCATGCCGAAGATCTCGCCGATGGGGCCGGAGGTGTGGTAGTAGGCAGTCGGCAGGAGCGGGAGCGAAGTCAGGTTGTTTGCACGCCACTGGGAAGTTCTGTTGGTGCGGAAGAGCATGTCGTATCGCTGCTGGCCGTCGAGCTGCGGGGGCGGAACGATGGAATCAGTCTGCGGGACATAGTTGCGAGCCTGGAGGCCATGGACGGTCGTTCCATGCGAGAGCTTGACGTAGTTCTTGTCGTTGTAGAGCGTGACGGTGTTGATGCCGAAGAACGTCCGGGCTCGGCGAAGGACGGTGCCGCCCTCGGCGATCAGGGTGCTGCCGATGAGAAGGGCCAGGGCCGCCGCGGCGAATCTCGCTCCGCCGCGGCGATAGATCAGTGCACAGCAGACGATCACGGGGAGCCCCGCGCGAAGCATGCCGATCACCGCGATGTACGAGAGTACAACCGCACCGTTCATGCGAAGGTCGCCGCTTTCATCGAACTTGATCGACGACGTCAGCGTGCGTCCCTTGAGCCAGCCGCTGATGAATGCGGCATCAATGTTGAGCAGCAACGTGAGCATCGCCATTCCGCAGATGATCGCCAGGCTCCAGCGCAGCACCTTTCTGGCCAGGGTCATCGCCTGGGCTTCGGCGTGCAACTGGGGCCGCAGGAAGCAAGCAAGCCCGATGATGAGCGGGTACTCCATCAGTCGTTCAAAGGCGACCGGGGCGAGCAGAGCGTTGAATGACCCTCCGAGAACGCCGCCCAGCGACATGATGAGATAGAACTCGGTCAGGCGCGATGTGTCGGGGCGCAGCTCGGCCATCCGCTTGTGGCACATCATCGCCGTCACGAAGAAGAAGAGCAGATGGATGAAGGCCAGGAGCGCCATCGGATTGCTCGCGGCGGTCAGCAGTGCGATGAGCACGCCCACCAGGCAGACCGGAAGTGCCCGCCCCCAGCCCGCAGCGGAGATGTTGACTTTGCCGCTGAAGGCGAGAATGAAGCTCAGCAGATACAGGAGCAGCGGCACGATCCAGATAAGCGGCACGGGTGCCACATCGGTGGTGATGTACTGCGTCACCCCGAGCATCAGGCTGCTGGGCGTGAAGGCCAGCACAAGCCAGGTAAGGCGAGTTCGCCAGAGATTCGGCTGCGGCCCGGCGACCGGTTCGTGTGCTTGTGGTGCCTGGGCGGGAGCCTGATGCCTGAGCATGATCGTGGCGCAGGTCACGACGAGCACGGCGAGCATTCCGTAGAGCCCCGTCCAGGTCCAGCTCTGCTGCGTGCGGCCAAGGAAGGGCTCCATGAGGACGGGATAGGCCAGGAGGCCGACCATGCTGCCCGCGTTGCTCGCCGCGTAGAGGAAGTAAGGGTCCTTGGCACTCGGATGATCGGTGGTGGAGAACCAGCGCTGGAGGAGGGGGCCGGTGGTCGAAACCATGAAGAAAGGCAGCCCGACGGTCACGGCGAGTGTGCGCAGCAACCAGGCGATGGGTTCATCGGGGACGGGCTCACCCACATTGATTGGGACCGGAAGTGTCGCCCCGGCGACGACCAGCAGCACCACGTGGAGCATGGCCTGCACCCTGGGCTTGAGGTGCTTGGTCGTCAGGTGCGAGTAGCCGTAGCCGGCCAGCAGCAGCCCCTGGAAGAAGACCATGCAGGTGTTCCACACCGCGGGGCTTCCGCCCAGCAGCGGCAGCAGAATTTTGCCCGACAACGGCTGCACCATGAAGAGCAGCCCGGCGGAGAGGAAGATGGAGAGGGCGAAGATCGGGAGCAGCACGTGCAAGTGTTGGCACGAGAGTTCGCCGTCGCTAGCGGATTACCGGGTCATTTTGTTCTAAGGGCCTTGAGCCACTGGCCTGCCTGCCAGGCGATCTCCTCGGCCTCCTGGGTTTCCAGTGCGGCCGTGATGGCCTCGGCGGCCTTGGGGTGCTTCATCTGCACCAGGCCTTCGCCTGCAGCCCGGGCTGTCCGGAGTTCACGGTCGGTCAGAAGTTTGCTCAGGACTTCAAAGACCGCATCAGGGTTGTGGTGGGCGAGGCGCACGGCGATTCCCACGGCGTGTGGGCGAGTCCGCGAATCAAAGCCCGGTTGCGTGCAGGCCAGAACGCGCGGGAGGTACGCCGCGTCGTCGAAACTGGCGAGGGCTTCAAGAGCTGCCTGGCGAAGCCCATCACTCTGAGAATCCTGGGTGAGCGCTTCCAGGACCAGCGGAAGGCCGGCTTTGGACTTGAGGGTGCCGATGCCGCGGAGTGCTGCGCAGCGAACTCTGAGGCTTGAGTCCTTGGCGGCCCGGTCGATGAGCAGACGGGCGATGTGGTCGGCACCCGCCGCGGAGTCACCATCGTCGCCGCGTGCGAGGCCCGGCAGTTCACTCGTCAACGCCTCGCGTACTTCCCATGCGTCGATGTGCGTGGTGGCAAGGGCGCGCAGGTCGCCGGCACTCTTGCATGCACCAAGCGTGCGAACCGCCTCTGACCGCAGCCAGGCGGGCTGGGTTGAGTCCAGCACGAGCTGCCGCATTGATTCAAGCGCCTTGGAGGAGCGGACGTCGCCGCGAAGGCCCTTCAGTGCCGTGATTCGGGAGGCTGGCGTCGGGCCGTGCTCGAGCTGAGCCAGGAACGCGGCTTCATCCTGCTTGACCTCCATCGAGGCAAGCACGGTCATCATCGGATCGACGATGATACATGAGGGGGCCTGCTCGCATGGAATCGTAACGGTTGTGGAGCGTCCGGTGACGCGGATCCGGTGTTCTGGTGCGGTAGCGCCGCCACGGACCAGCACCGGAAGTTCGAACTCGAAGGCCGGATTGTCGCCATCAATCTTCTGCGTCTGTTCAACGGTGATCGTCAGCGTCGAGGACGCGGCATCGAATGCAGGGGTGACCACCAGCGAGGGGACGCCCGGGCGGTAGCACCACTGTGTGAAGAACTGTTCGAGGCTCTCGCCGCTGACCTGCTCGAGCGTGCGGCGCAGATCGGCTGTCTCCACGGTCTGGAACTTGTGTCGGTCGACGTAGGTCTGAATGCCCTTGAAGAAGACGGCATCACCCAGCTTCATGCGGAGCATGTGCAGGATCGAGCAGCCTTTGCCGTACGGGTTGGCGGGGCGACGGAACGTCTCCCAGGGGTGCGTGTAGATCTTGCTCACCATGCCGACCTGATTGGGTGCATCAGGCTTGTCGGCACCCGCCGTTCCATCCATGCTTCCCTTCACCGTCTGCTGATAGGCCGCGAAGCCATCCCTGCGTTCCATCCACAGGCAGGTCATGTAGGTGGCAAATCCCTCGTTGAGCCAGATGTGCTCCCACGAGTTGCAGGTGATGAGGTCGCCGAACCATTGGTGGCCCAGCTCGTGAGAGATGAGGCCATCCAGATCGTGATCTTCCTGGTCCGCCGCGGCGAAAATGGCGGTGTCGTACATGGTCGTCGCCGACGTGTTCTCCATGCCGCCGGCGCCGAAGTTCCAGACGACCAGCTGCGCGTACTTGGCCCACGGGTAGGGTTCATCGAGGATGGTTCCGAAGTGGGCGACCATCTCTGGGGTGCGTCCGTAGGTGCCCTTCACGTCCTTGCCGCGTCCGGGCGGCACGTAGACGGGCATGGGGACAGGCCCCTTGGGAGCGACGTCAACAACATCGAACTTACCGACCACCAGTGAGACGAGATAGTTCACATGGGGCTGTTCCTGCAGGAAATGCCATTCTTCATGCGCCAGCAGGTCGCGTCGGCCGGTCGCATCATCTGACGTGAGGATCTTCCTGGTTCGTCCGACGAGCCTGCCGTTGGATGAGACTTCGTAGCCGGCGGGGGCGGTGACCAACAGTTCGGTGGAGAGACGCTCGTTGGGGAAATCGTGGCACGGGAACCAGTAACTGTTCGTCTGAGGCTGGCCCTGCGTGTGCAGCTGGGCTGCGCGGCCGGGCCACGCCGGTGATTCGGGTGTCCAGACCAGACCCAGCTTGGGATCCTCGATGCGGTAGCTGATCACCAGATCCGTGCTCTGTCCCTTGGGCAGAGGCGGATCGAAGTTGATGGTGAGCGTGCGTCCGTTGTGCTTGAACGTCGTTGCTGCGGGCTTGGCTGCCTGCGAGTCCTGCTGGGCCAGGATCCTGCACTCAACGGAGTCGATGCTGAGTCCCTTGGCATCAAGCGTGATGGTGGAGACCGGACCGCCGATGGGTGCAAATGAGAGTGTCTGCTGGGCGGTCGCCTTGGGCGTATTCATGTCGGCGATGGTGATCGCCAGCTTCATGTGGGTGAAGTCCACAAGGCGGTGGGGGGGATAGACCGCGCCGCGGGTGCCGGTGGTCGCGTCAAACCCCGCTGGCTGAGCCCAGGCAGGCAGCGAACTGGCAATGCCCGCGATCATTGCCAGCCGGGAGATGATTCGTGCCGAGGTGCTCATGGATGGCCGCGGGGTGTGGACCGACTTGACCTGGGTGTCGTTCATGGCGAGATCTCGGGAGTTCACAAAGGGGGGCGAAGTGGGCGATGCGTCGGCGCTGCTGGACGAGGCATGGCCCGCGTGCGGGAGTGAAAAGGAGAGGGAGCTCAATCGTGGGGATCAGTGCGACGCGACCGCCGTGGACGTGCGGGCTTCGATCAGCATGGCCAATTCACGGGGAAGACCGCGGCGGGTGAGAAGGCGAGTGAGCGCGGCGTCCGCTTTGGCGGCAGCCGTGCGGTCGGCGGATTGCCTGATGGCCATCAGCGCCTCGGTGGCGCTGGCCAGCGCGTGATATGACGCGGGGTGCGCCAGCTCGTCCATCCACCACGCGATGTCCTTGGTGATTTCGCTGGCCGCCATGATCGACATGCGAGGATCGATGCTCACCTGCTTGGGCTTGCGGTCGAACGGGAACGATCCACTGGCGGTCTTGCCGGCCACATCCAGTTCGACCCAGGCCGTGGTATCGTCGTCGAACTTCACGCGGATGGGCAGCGAGAAGACGAAGGCCGGGTTGTTGGCATCAACGGTCTGCGTCTGTGAGAGCGAGACGCCGAGTGATTTGGCCGATTCATCCCAGTTGAGCTCGACCGAAAGCCGCGGCAGGCCGGGGCGATACGCCCATTGATCGAAGAAACGCTCGAGGCTCTGCCCGCTTGCAGCTTCCATCTCGCGGCGGAAATCATCGGTTTCTGCGGTCTGGAAGCGGAACTTGTCCAGGTACGCCCTGGTTCCGGCGAAGAAGGCGTTGTCGCCGATGCGTTGGCGCAGCATGTGCAGCAGCATCGCGCCCTTGGCATACGGGTCTTCCGGGCGGCTGAACAACGAGTCCGGATCGCTGTACCGGTTCGAGACCATCGGCGTGTACTGGGGCCAGGAGGACTTGTTGCGGAACCGTTGACTCTGGAAGAAGCCGCGGACAGTTCGCTGGTACGCGGTGGTGGCCTTGTCTTCACCATCCTTGGCCGCTTCATGTTCCTTCCACAGAGCCTCGGCGAAGCTGGCCCAGCCTTCGTTGAGCCAGATATGTGCCCATGAGTTGCAGGTGACAAGGTCGCCGAACCATTGATGGGCCAGTTCGTGCGCGATCAGGTCGTCCTGCGAGCCGTCCTCGCCGCGGGTTGAGCCCGTCGTCATGAGCGTGCAGGAGGTGTTCTCCATGCCGCCCGCGTTGAAATCGCGGACGATGCACTGGGCGTACTGGTCCCAGGGGTAAGGTTCGTCGAAGAGCTGTTCAAAGAAGGCCATCATCGCCGGAGTCTTCGAATAGAGGCTTGCCACCCGTTCCTCGGTGCCCCAGGGGGTGAAGACCGGAATATCAAGACCGGGGCGTGCGCTCTGTGGTCCGCCAAGATCGATGCGGGCGAACTTGCCGATCACCAGCGTCACCAGGTAGGGGCTGTGGGGCTTGTCCTGGAACCACTCCCAGCGGGTCAGCGGCTGCTCGGCCGTTCCCTTGGATGATGGCCCGCGCGAGACCAGATGTCCGTTTGAAATGACATCGAATCCTTCCTGTACATGGACGATGATGCGGGTGGTGAGTTTGTCATTGGGGAAGTCGTGGCACGGGAACCAGCGACTGTTGAGTTCAGCCTGACCCTGGGCATGGATCTGGGGTACCTGGCGAGTCAGGCTTGAAGAATCCGGATTGGCCTTGGAGTAGGTCAGGCCTTCGCCGCGGTTCTTGGAAAAGTCGAGTTCATATTCAATGTCGAGCGTCGTTGATGCACCCGGTTCCACTGCCCGGGGCAGCGTGATGTTCAGTGACTTGCCCGTCTGCGTGAAGGTGCATGGCTGACCATCGGCGCGGACGGTCGAGATCACCGGTCCGTTGTTGACCAGGGAAACAACCTGCCGCGGCGATCCGATGGCTGCGATCACGAGTCTCTCGTGTCCGATGAGCGTCGCCTTGCCGATATCGGGAAAGGTCAGCTCAAGGCTCATGTCGATGTGGTCAAAGTGTCGGGCCAGTGGCCACACGCCCACCTGTCGACCGGTCTTGGCGTCGATGCGAGGATCAGCGGACGCGGGGTCGTCCGTCCCGGCAATCGGGAGTCCGGACATGGCAATGAGCGACGCCAGCAATGGGATCAACGGCATGTCGTTGGCTTCTCGTGCGAGGGGGATCGGGTGACTGGCCGGCCCATCACAACGGGCCATTTCAGGTGCAGCCGGTACGCGGACCGGAGCGTATGCGTCTGACCCGACCCGAACGGCCCCGAATCAACGAGCACAACCCACCGGTCTGAGCCGGCGGGTTGAACGTTTCGAATGTCTCGGGATGAATGCCGATTGCGTGTTTCCGCCCGCAATCGACGAGGAGGAGAGAGACAAGACTTCGTTGAGATTCCCGCACCTGGTTCGGGCCGTTTGGCCGCGTGCTTGGGAGCAGGAATCTCGAAATGCCGATTGCGTGTTTCCGCCCGCAATCGACGAGGAGGAGAGAGACAAGACTTCGTTGAGGTTCCCGCACCTGGTCCGGGCCGTCGGGCCGCGTTCTTGGGAGCAGGAATCTCGAAATGCCGATTGCGTGTTTCCGCCCGCAATCGACGAGGAGGAGAGAGACAAGACTTCGTTGAACACCCTGGCTTTCGAGCGTGGCCGTGGCCGCTCGCTCAGATCGCCGGAGGTTCGGAATGTCGATTGCGTGTTTCCGCCCGCAACCGACGAGGAGGAGAGAGACAAGACTTCGTTGAACACCCTGGCTTTCGAGCGTGGCCGTGGCGGCTGCTCAGATCGCCAGAAGTTCGGAATGTCGATTGCGTGTTTCCGCCCGCAACCGACGAGGAGGAGAGAGACAAGACACCGTCACCGGGCAAGCAGACATCCGCGGAGCCAGAGGCTCCTTGCAGCGATCTGTGTGACATCCGGTTGAAATGTCGATTGCGTGTTTCCGCCCGCAACCGACGAGGAGGAGAGAGACAAGACTTCGTTGAACATTCCGGCTTTGCGTTGCGGCCAGAGGCCTCACTCATCACCGGAGCATTCGAAATGTCGATTGCGTGTTTCCGCCCGCAACCGACGAGGAGGAGAGAGACAAGACATCCATAACATGCCACGCGATTTTGGATGTGCCAACCGCTTGTAACGATTTTGACGAATATTCCTCAGATCGGGTCTGGCGGGCGTGTGCGGGTGGTGCCGGACATGCGGCCTGAATCGATTTCGCGGCCTGGATCAGCAACGGATGGGCCGGGTTTGGAGAATGGGCGGGTGTTTGGTTCGTCAGGGGGGGCTCTGTACCAAACATGCCCCTTTCAAAGGTCATCCCCGGCCTCTTGACATGGCTACCATGGCTCCCGTTGGTTCCAACGGAGCTCACAGTCATGTCGAAGAAGATCGCGGTGGTTCTTGCAGGGTGTGGCCGTGCCGACGGGAGCGAGATTCACGAATCCGTCAGCGTCCTGATTCACCTGAGCCGCAAGGGCTGGGCGTACTCATGCTTCGCTCCCGATGCGCCTCAGGCCGAAGTGACGAACCATGCGACCGGCAAGGCAATGCCCGGCGGCCAGACTCGAAACATGATGGTGGAAGCAGCCCGCATTTCACGCGGCCAGATTGCTCCCATCGACCGCCTGGGAACGGCTGATTTTGATGCGCTGGTGGTGCCCGGCGGGTTTGGTGCTGCCAAGAACCTGTGCAACTTCGCAAGCAAGGGAGCCGACTGCGATGTGCTTCCCGATCTTGAACGGATCATTCATGGCTTCCACAAATCACAGAAGCCGATGGCCTTCTGCTGCATTGCTCCGGTGATCGTCGCTCGGGTCCTGGGGACACGGTCGGGCGGACCGGGATGCATGGTCACCGTGGGCAACGACGCGGCGACCTCCGAGGCGATCCGGACCATGGGTTCTTCGCACGCTGGACGCGGCGTCACTGAAGCCTGCACCGACTTGAAGAACAAAGTCGTCACAACCCCCGCCTACATGTACGACGCCCGTCCCCACGAAGTCTTCGATGGGATCGGCAAGATGGTCGATGATCTGGCCACGCTTCTGGGGCCATAGTCGGCCCATGTCCGATGTCTTTGGTTTCACGATGGCCCGGGCCTCTCCCGGTTGCCTGCCGCAATTGTTGATGGATTGAAGTACCGCCCCTCGCCGACTGGTGCGATCGGCGGATCACAGGATTGATGTTGGTACGCTCGGTCTCTGCCGGCTGGTTCGCTCCTGTTCCACCTCTTCCCGGCACCGGGTGATATTCATGCTCGTCGCACAAAACCGTCCGCGTAATCTGGATTGGCGTCACGCTGGCCCATTGCTCTTTGGTGACTGGGGAACCAGTCGCCTCTATGTGCTGGGCCTTGCCTTCTACTACACAGCACACGCTTCGGTTCTCTATTTGGCGGCAATGTCGCTGATCATGATCGCCG
>JBILUL010000025.1:0-46428 GCA_044371005.1 Phycisphaerales bacterium
GTGGCGTGGGCCTACACGATCATCTGTAGGTGCTTTCCCGAGGGTGGCGGTGTCTACACCGCCGCGAGGAAGATCAGCCCGATCCTGTCGGTCGTCGGTGCGACGCTTCTGCTGTGCGACTTCATCGTCACGGCCGCGCTTTCCGCGGTGGAGGGGTTCCACTATTTCAACGCACACGGCCAGTGGGTCCCGGCACTGTCCATCGCGACCATTCTGATGATGGGGCTGATCAACTGGTTCGGCGCCCAGAGCGCCGGCCGATTTGCGCTCTTCATCGCCATCCTCGCGATCGCGGCATCGTTCATCATCGGCTTGCTTTGCATTCCGTTCATTCCGCAGGGCCTCTCCAACATCAATGCACACCCGCCGGGAATGGATACCTGGGGCATCCGATGGGAGTCGCTGGTCCGGATGGTCCTGGCACTCTCGGGCGTCGAAGCCGTTGCCAACATGACCGGCATGATGAAGCAGCCGGTGGAACGAACGGCCAAGAAGACCATCTGGCCCGTTCTGATCGAAGTGGTGGTCCTGAATTTCATTTTCGGCATCGCCCTCAACGCGCTGCCCGCCACGCGTGACATCTCCCGTCCCGATTACATCAGGCTCGAGCTGGACCCGGGCCAGGCAGGCCCCGTCGAGATGCCCGAACCCGTCCGCGAGTACCGCGACACGGCCGTTCGAATGATCGCCGAGTATGTCTCAGGCCAAGCCTTCGGCCCCGCAGTCGGCGAGATCTTCGGTCTGGTTTCGGGCATCGTCTTCGGCCTTTTGCTCCTCTCCGCCGTCAACACCGCCATCATGGCCATGGTGTCGGTCATGTACTCGCTGGGCCAGGACCGGGAACTGCCCAAATCGCTCACAATCCTCAACTACTCGGGTGTTCCATGGATCGGGCTGATCATCGCCTGCATCATGCCCGCGGTGGTCCTGCTGATCGTCTCTGACGTCAAGACACTCTCCGAGATGTACGCCATCGGCGTGGTGGGAGCCATCTCCATCAACGTCTGCAGCTGTGCCTGGAACCGCGAACTCCCGATCAAACGGTGGGAACGCAACGGCCTGTGGGTGCTGGGCGCTCTGATGCTCGCCATCGAGGCGACCATCATCATCGACAAGCACAAGGCGACCATCTTCGCCTCCACCATCGTCGGAACCGTCCTCCTCGTTCGCTTCGTCCTGCTTCGCATGACGCCAGTGGAGAAGGTCCCCGAACCCGCTCTGGGCTGGCTCGCCGAAATCAAGACCGGACCGATCGACATCCGGCCCGATCAGCCCCGAATCATGCTCGCCGCCCGCGGCAGAGACAACGCCGAATACGCCGTGGAAATGGCTCGCAAGCGCAAAGCCGTCCTCTTCGCCGTCTTCGTCCGCGTCCTGCGCGTCATGGACGTCCAGCCCGGCAAGGTCCCCAGCATCGAAAGCGACCCGCAGGCACTCGAGGCACTCGGCACCGCGGTCTACCTCGCCAAGCTCGCTAACGTCAAGTGCATCCCCATCTACGTGATGTCCTCGGAGATTGCCGACGAGATCCTCGACTACACGGTTACCTTCAACTGTGACACGCTCATCATGGGTAAGTCTCGCCGCAGCCTCTTTGCACGGACCGTCGAAGGAGACGTCGTCGCCAAGGTCGCTCGCCATCTGCCCGAAGGCGTCTCGCTCGTCACTCGGGCAGGCCGCCCGGATGCCGCCGGTGGCTCTCAGCCGGTCGCAGACGAGGCGTCGGATTCTGCCAGTTCCAACAAGCCCCCTCACGACCAGACCTGAACCCGCTCTCAACGGCCGGACGGTTTCGAACATGCTGGAGGAGTGCTGCCGCCGTAACCTCTGGGTCTATGGTCCGCTCATCCCTCGTCGCCGCCGCGCTGCTGTTCTCGGGTTCATCGATGGTGCTGGCCGCTGCACAGGAGCCGCCGCAACTGCCGCGGCTCGAACTGAGCGCGGACAACACCCTGATCGATCACTCCTGCCTCATCGTGATCAAGCCGGGCACCATCATCCGTGATGCCGAAGGCGACGGAGTTCTTCGGATCGTCAAGCCAGGCGTGACGGTGGCCTTCGAACCCGGATCGATTCTCCGCGGCGGCGACCCCGCCACGCTGCTGCCCAACCAGTATTCCGGCATCGGAATCATGATTGATGGTGTCGAGGATGTGCGGCTCGTGAACGCCGAGATCAGCGGCTTCAAGGTCGGCGTCATGGCGCAGAAGGCAGACCGCCTGCGTGTCGAAGGAGCGTCGTTTGATGATCTCTTCCGCCAGCGTCTCAAATCCACCGCCGCGGCGGAGGATTCTGGTGACTGGCTCTGGCCCCACGCCAACGACGCGGGTGAATGGCGAAACAACTACGGCGCGGCCCTGTGCATTCTGAACTCCTCATCGGTGACGGTCCACAACGTGGTGGTTCGCCGCGGGCAGAATGGAATCATGCTCGATCGAGTGAATGACAGCCGCGTGTATGACAATGACTGCTCGTTCCTCTCGGGATGGGGCATCTCGATGTGGCGATCGAGCCGCAACATCATCAGCCGCAACGCGTGCGACTTCTGCGTGCGAGGGCACAGCGAAGGCGTCTACAACCGCGGCCAGGACTCGGCGGGTTTCCTGGTCTTCGAGCAGTGCAGCGGCAACACGTTCATCGAGAACTCGGCGACGCACGGAGGCGACGGTTTCTTCGGCTTCGCGGGCAAGGAGGCCATCGGAGAAGCGGCGCCCGCCGCGGGTACGTCCGTTGACTACGGCAAGGCCGGCTGCAACGACAATCTGCTGATCGACAACGACTTTTCATTCGCGAGCGCCCACGGCATCGAGATGACCTTCAGCCGCAACAACCGGTACATCCATAACCGTGTCGTTGGAAACGGCATCTGCGGAATCTGGGGCGGGTATTCATCGGATTCGACGATCGCCGACAATCACTTCGAACGCAACGGTGATCTTGCCTATGGGCTCGAACGCGGGGCCATCAACATCGAGCATGGCTCGCGCAACCGGATCGAGAACAACACGTTCCTCAACAACCGATGCGGCGTGCATCTGTGGTGGGATGATGACAAGGGGCTGCTGAAGATGCCCGGGGTGATCGCCGCGGGGGGCGGCAAGGTGGAGTCGAACCTCATTCTGCGGAATCGATTCGAGGTCACGGCGAACAACCCGATGAAGGATCCCGCCGGGGGCGCGAAGGCGAGTTTCCCGTCGGTCCAGCTGCGCGACAGCGACGGTGGCTCCAATGTCAGGGGCACGCTTCTGCTCGACAACGTCTATGCCCTCAACGATCCTCGGGCACTCGAGATCGTGCGCACCGACGGAATCACACTGGCCGAGCCGCTCGCGATTGAGGCACTCTATTCGAGTGAGCGAGCTCCCATCGGAGAGCGAGCGCCTGTTGGTGCACGAGCGCGGCTTTCAGGCAGAGAGCACATCATCATGGGTGAGTGGGGGCCCTGGGACCATGTCGACCCCATGGTGGTGCCTCGAATCACCAATGGCTGGCGGCATGTCTATGCGGTCTACGGCGCGCTTCCCGATGAGATTGAAGTGACCTGTGATGCGAAGCACAGCAAGGTGACGGGAGCCGGATTGCCGCAGCACACGCTTGTGGTCGTTGAGGCCGATCAGGGGCAGACCGTCGCGGGCTACACGCTCTCCATCAAGGCAGCTCCGATGCAGTTCACCACTCGCGGGACCCTGGTGAGTGCCCAGTGGGAGTGTGCCGCGTTCTCCTGGAGTGCTGATCCCAGGACCGACCTTGAGAAGTGGCGGGCGGAGCGGAGGCTGATTCCGCAGGCACTGATCACCGTCCCCGTCGTTGACTTCAAGTTTGCAAGCCGCGGGCCGCGCGGGCTGGAGGCCTTCAAGCCCGTCGCGGATGTGGCACCGGGGCCGAACAACTTCGGAGTGGTGTGCGTCGCAACCGTCAATCTGCCCAAGGGGAAGTGGCGACTGACCACCCTGAGCGATGATGGGGTTCGTGTGGTGGTCACCCGGGCCATCGGAGATCATGCCGAACGACAGGTGGTCATTGAAAACTGGACCTGGCATGGGCCGACCACCGACACTGCGATCTACGAGCAGCCTGCGGACGGCGAAGTCAACTTCATGATCGAGTACTTCCAGTTGGATGGCTACGCGGTGCTGAAGTTTGACCTGGCTCCTGTTGAGTGATCGCCGCGGCTGGCCGAGCCCTTCAGCGGAGGCAAGCGCGCGCCCCCTGCCCCGTTGCCCTGCCCTGCGACTCCAGCCGCCCCCCTTCCGCCGGCCCCCATCCCCCCTCCTGGATCTGCCAACTTGGCAGCGGGTTCGTCTCCGACTCGCGTTACAGGTGCCGTCCTGGTCCGCACGAGCAGCCCGCGGCGAGGAGTTAGGGGCCCAGAATCCCTCCGCAGGGGGTGACCGTCCATCGAAGGTCGGGTCTCCTCCCGGCATGCTCTGGCACATCTTTTGTATCTGCCTTTGCATGATGGTGGCTGGTCGACACTCAGGTCGCGGCATGGCTTTCTGCATCGCAGAGGGTCAGGCTGTAGCGTCGACCTGTTGGCGGCCCGCTGGCCCGGTCGCGGTGCCGCATCGACACCAACCTGTCCGAGGCGTTCGGGTGCCGGTGACGGCGGCGAGCGAAGGGCGTGGCGCTCGCCCGACGGCATCGGCTGATGCAACCGGACCGGATTCGGCACGGTTTGGCGGTGCGGCTGGCGACAAGCCGGCTGGATGGGGTTCAACCAGCATGGCTGGTCCTTGTTCGGGTCGGGGCGATTCGCATCTGCATCTGTTGTTGTCGTATGCGGGGTGGCAGCCGGATCCGTGGATTGAGCGTCTGCCGCGGCTTCTGGAACCGATGGGCGTGACGAGTCATGTCGCGGCGACCGGGAAGCAGGCAAGCCAGTTGATTGCGCAGAACAGGATTCATGTGGCGGTCGTGGATCTGGGTTTGCCGCTGGATGATGCATCGGCGGAGTCGGGGGCTGGGTCAGATGAGTTCAATCAGGGGGGGCCGCGTCTTCTTGAACTGCTCTCGCGGCTGAGTGAGCCGCCGCCGGTGGTGGCGGTGAAGCGCTCGCGGACGCATCGGGATGATGCCAGGGAGATCGCGGCGGCGCTGCGGCTTGGCGCGTTTGCGATCGTTGATCGTCCGCACGACGCGGCGGGATTGAACCTGATGCTTGAGGTACTCAGGCGGTGTCTGGTGCGGCACTACAAGGGGTGCTGGCCAGGTGCGAGTCAGACCGATGGGGCGGGGGCCGAGTCGGGCGTGTAGTCCGGATCGGAAGTCAATGAACCACGCCTGCACGAATGTGTGCGGGCATGCAGTGTGTAGATTCTGGGCCGCCGGGTGGTAGTGCCACCGAACAGGCCCGTTTGTTGGTGACGAGTCAGTTTCAGTCAGGAGTAAGCAGCAATGGCAAAAGCAAGTGTTCGTCCTCTGCACGACAAGATCCTTGTGAAGCGCGATGAGGCGCAGAGCAAGACCGAAAGCGGCATCTTCCTCCCCGAGAGCAGCAAGGACAAGCCCAAGACCGGCATCATCGAGGCCGTGGGCACTGGCTCGCTCAACACGGACACCGGCGAGCGCATCCCGCTTTCCGTCAAGAAGGGCGATCGCGTGATCTTCTCTTCCTACGCCGGCACCGAGGTGAAGCTCGACGGCAAGGAACTGCTGATCATGAGCGAGGACGACATTCTCGCCGTCATTGACTGAGCACTCGACGGGAACCGTCCATGACCCCAGAGCAGCTGCGAATCGCACTTCGGGAACTCAACGGTGAGCGTGACTGCACGTTCGCGTTCATCGACATGCCCGAGCACGAATCGCACCTGATCGTGCCGCGGGCCATGCTGATCCCCGACGAGCCGGATCATCTGGTCAAGCTCACTGACGGGAAGAACGTCTTCATCGTCGATGCGACCAGGGTCGCCTGGGTCCGGATCTCGCTCAAGAAAATCGAATAGAAGCCGCGGCAGACAACCACTCACGCGGCAGCAACCAAAGAACAGAAGGAACAACGATCATGGCAGCTAAATCAATCGCATACAACACCGATGCACGCGAACGCATTCTCCGCGGCGTCCAGAAGCTCGCTCACGCCGTCAAGGTCACGCTGGGCCCCTCCGGCCGCGTCGTCGTCCTTGAGAAGTCCTTCGGCAGCCCGACCGTCACCAAGGACGGCGTGACTGTCGCCAAGGAAGTCGAACTCGAAGACCAGTACGAGAACCTTGGCGCCCAGATGGTCAAGGAAGTCGCGCAGAAGGCCAGCAAGGATGCCGGCGACGGCACCACCACGGCGACCATCTACGCCGAAGCCATCTACAGCGAAGGCCTCAAGGTCATCACCAGCGGCGCGAACCCCAACCAGGTCAAGCGCGGCATCGATGCTGCAGTCTCGGCAATCGTCGAGGAACTGCACCGCATGAGCAAGAAGGTCGATTCCAACAAGGAAATCGCCCAGGTCGGCACCTGCTCGGCCAACCAGGACAAGGAAATCGGTGACATCATCGCCAAGGCGATGGACAAGGTCGGCAAGGACGGCGTCATCACCGTCGAAGAAGGCAAGAGCCTCGAGACCGAGGTTGAGCTCGTCGAAGGCATGCAGTTCGACAAGGGCTACCTGTCGCCCCACTTCGTGACCAACATGGCCACGATGGAGACGGTTCTTGAGAACCCCTACATCCTCATCTTCGAGAAGAAGATCAGCAATGTGAAGGACATGCTCGAACTGCTCGGCAAGATCGCTCAGCAGGGCGCCAGCCTCCTGATCATCGCCGAGGATGTCGAAGGTGAAGCCCTCGCCACGCTCGTTGTCAACAAAATCCGCGGCGTCCTCAAGGTCGCCGCCGTCAAGGCGCCCGGCTTCGGCGATCGCCGCAAGGAAATGCTCGGCGACATCGCCGTGCTCACCGGCGGCAAGGCGATCATGGAAGAACTCGGCATCGAGCTCGAGAAGGTCGAACTCAGCGACCTGGGCCGCGCCAAGAAGGTCACCATCGACAAGGACAACTGCACCATCGTCGAGGGTGCGGGCAAGTCGGCTGACATCAAGGGCCGCATCGATCAGATCCGTCACCAGGTCGCCGCGACCACCAGCGATTACGATCGCGAGAAGCTCGAAGAGCGCCTCGCCAAGCTCTCCGGCGGCGTTGCTCAGATCAACGTCGGTGCAGCCACCGAAGTTGAAATGAAGGAGAAGAAGGCCCGCGTCGAAGACGCCCTCCACGCCTGCCGTGCGGCAGTCGAGGAAGGCATTCTCCCCGGCGGCGGCGTCTCGGTCCTGCGTGCACGCAAGGCCCTCGACAAGCTCCGCAAGAAGCTTGATGGCGATGAGCGCTCGGGCGTTGACATCATCTACCGCGCCGTCTCGGCTCCGATCAAGCAGATCGCGGCCAACTGCGGTCTGGATGGCTCGGTGATCGCCAGCAAGGTCGAAGAGGGCGAAGGCGTCAACTTCGGCTACAACGCACTCACCCACGAGTTCGGTGACCTCATCAAGATGGGCGTCATCGTTCCCACCAAGGTCGAGCGCGTCGCGCTGCAGAACGCCGCGAGCATCTCCGGCCTCATGCTGACGACCGAAGCCGCGATCGTCGAGATCAAGGAAAAGAAGAAGCCCGCTGGCGGTCACGATCACGACCACGGCGAAATGGACTATTGATCCACGCCGCGTACCGCAAGGCGCATCGCTGACATCACAAAGGGGAGGAACCGTCGAGGTTCCTCCCCTTTTGCATTGGTCGAATCGATCCGGCAAGACCGATGGGCGGTGCGGGCGGCCCGCGGCGGCCCCGGTCCTTCATTCAGTTCGCTGCGCGGCGGCGACGCGACCCAGCCATGAGTCCTGCCCCGAGCAACGCGAGCGAACCGGGCGCGGGGATGGCGTAGGTCCCGTAGACACCCTCGCTGTCCGAGGTTGTTCCGAAAGACACGCCGCAGGAATCACTCGAACTCATCGGAGCTTCGAGAAAATCAAACTTCAGCTCATTGCTGCCGGCCGGATCCGTGATCGTGGCGAAGGTGCTGATCGTGGACGGCATGGCGCGATAGAGTGTCTGCGCGATCGTCGCGCCGCTCAGATCCGGTGATCCGTCACCCAGCAGCGGAAGGTCAAGAACGCTCACGGTCGCGCCGTAGACGATGTCATTGAAGATGACGCCCGCGTGCCACTGCGCCAGCGAACCATCGGCCGCGAGCGGATTGAACTGCTGATTCTGGAATGACACCTTTGAGTGACCGCAGTTGCCGCCGATGGGGCTCGTGCGAAGCGGAGCCCGATTGATGATCTTGTCGACCAGTTCCCCGGTGCGGCCGGCGGTCATCGTCACGCCCCACATGATCCGATCGACCGCATTGGGATTGGTCGCGTCGCGCTGCACATCGAACGGGACGTTGGTGATGTTGAAGCCACGGAAGCCGACATTGGCGTTGGCGTCGTTGTTGGCAAACGCCGAAGCTCGTACGCCAGCCTGGATGACTGGTTCGAAGGCATCGGTGTAGCCGCCGAACTGCCCCTGGACCGCGGCACGGATCGCGTTGCGCTTGATCACAAGATTCTGATCGGCCGTCTTGGTCGCATCAAAGGGAATCGGAATCACCAGACGCGGCATCTCAATGAACGAACTGCCGCTGAAATCAAAGAACTGAACGGTCATGTTTCCCGCTCGGCTTGGAGCATTGAACTCGAACTTGAAATCGCCGACACTTCGCACCTGCGCCGCGGCAGAAGTGGTCATCAAGGCCGCCGCGCCCGCCGCGAGTGCCAGCTGTCCGATCATCGTCGAAGTCACACACGTCTTCATGGCTTGTATCTCCCTGTCGTTGGTCGTCACTGAAGAGTCGATCACACTCAACTCCCAGTTCACGAACGGAAGAACACGCCGCGACTCACGCGGCTTCAACAGAAATTGTGAAGCACCGCCGCAGCCCCGCCTGAACGGTGTCTGTACGCCAGGGGCCCGATTCGAATCGTGGCCCAAGCCTCAGCCGGTGTGGTGTGGGATGGAGCGGGTCGAAACGCTGACGCCAATCCCGGTTGCTGCCGTGATCTCATCGTGCGGGCGTGAGCAATCCCCGTTCGAGCAGCGTCCGCACCAGCGAACTGCCCATGGTCAGTGCCTGGTTGACATCAAGTCCGCCGCGGCGTGCCAGCGTGGTGATCGCCTGCTTCGGCGTCTGGCCCCTGGCAAGTTCACCGATGATCATCGCGGCGGATTCATCCGCCGAGAGGGGCCATGGAAAGCCGGGCGAAGTCGCGAGCATTCCCGCGGCGTTCTTCCATCCATCTGCCTGGAGGTGCGACCGCATCGAATAGGTGATGTGCGGGGATGCCTGATAGCGGCGCTCCAGCAGCCCGGACGATGCAGCCGGTGAGTTGCCCAGTGCGTGCAGCAAGGTCCGCGACTCGAAGATACGGCGGAGCTGTTCTCCTGCTGGTCCGTTGCCCGCATCGTGATCGAGTGATTCTGCCGCGATCCAGTTCGAACCGGCACGCTTGCGCAGCACGATGAAGCCGAAGGTCACGGCGCCCGCCCCATCGAGTTGTTCAAACATTCTGGTCCACTCGTTCACGGTGGCGGCGGTGGGGGCGACTTCGGGGTGCGTTTCAGTGAGCCACTTCATCGCGTAGTCGCGAGGGTGGTAGGTGCGAAGGCGACCGATGAAGGCATCAACGCCCTTGCCTGCGATCCACTGTGAAGGGCGCGACGACCAGTCGTCGGGCGTGCGATGGTACCAGCACGCGGGCCCGATGCACCAGCCGCCGTCACGCAGGAATCCGGGTGCCTGTGAAAAGAGAGTCTGCACCGCGCCATCACCCTCGAGGCTCGACGTGAATCCGACGACATCCTTGGAGGGCGTGATGACAAAGGGCGGGTTGGAGACGATGAGGTCAAAGCCATTCCGCAGGTCCTCGACGGGTTCGAAGAAGGAACCAAGTCGCAACTCGGTGGCAGCGATCTTTCCGGCGGAAGCCGAATTGATGGCAAGGTTCATTGCCGCGAACTGGAGCGCACGCTCATTGATGTCGGTTCCGATGATGCGGCTCGCATGGCGGCGTGCCGCGAGCATCTGCACGCCCTGACCACACCCAAGGTCGAGCATGGTTTCACCCTGGCCACGTACCGTCAGCGACTCGGTGAGCACCGAGGCTGCGCCGACCGCAAGCACATGATCCGCCGCGGCGGGTTTTCCCGCCACAGCCGGGGAGAAGTCACGGAGTATGTAGAGATCTCCCAGCGGTACGACCGCGGCGGTGGCTTGCACGATGTCAGCGTCGCCGATGAGAAGTCCGGCACTGATGAGCCCTGCCACGGTGCACGGGGCGAGGGCTCGCTCAACCAGGTGGATCGGCTCCCGAGTGGCCAGCAGAAAGACGCGGCAGAGTACCTGAAGTGGCTCGTCCCCGTCACAGCGGATCAACTGCTCGTGAACCGGCAGCGCGGCCTTCCCGATAAGGCCCACCCTGGCGAGCACGTGCGACGTGTAGCCTGCCTGCTGGAGCGTGGCCGAGAGTTGGCGGAGTTGGGGCTCCTGGGGAGCGAACCGGGCTGCGGTGCTGGACAAGCGAAGGCTCCAATGAAATGGGGCGTGGCGATTGTTCGCCACGCCCCGGAATATGGCATTCTCTAGCGTCAGACGGAGGTGGTGGCTCAGTGACCGGAGGAACCCGAGGGCTGTGCTGCGGTCTCAGGCCGCATGAGCTTCTTCAGCACCGGAGTCGCGACCAGAACCAGAACGCCGACACCCAGCGACGAGGCTACGAAGAGGAAGAAGTAGTCGGCCTGACCGCCGAAGTTCCATGGGAGCTTCAGCTCGCCGCGTTCGATCTGTTCAACCTTGGCGGCGATGAGGCCGCCGCCCAGATTGGCGATGAAGCTCGAGATGAACCAGACGCCCATGAGCAGAGAGACGAAGCGCTTGGGGGCAGCCTTGGTGACATAGGACAGGCCGGTGGGTGAGAGGCAGAGTTCACCGACGGTGTGCCAGAAGTAGGTCAGGAAGATGAGCAGCATGGAGGCCTTGGCCCCGTCCTTGGCGGAAACACCGGCCCACACCATGAAGAAGTAGCCGACGCCCAGGAAGATCAGGCCCAGAGCGATCTTTGCAGGCTGGCTGGGGTCGAGACCTCGCTTGCCAAGGCGAGTCCAGATCGCGGCAAAGAGGGGTGCCAGGAGGAAGATGAGGCCTGCGTTCACCGACTGGAACCAGGTCGCGGGCACTTCGCTGCCGAAGAGTGAGCGATCGGTGTTCTGTTCGGTGAAGACGTTGATCGAAGAGCCAGCCTGCTCGAAGGCGATCCAGAAGAAGACGTTGAAGAGCATGAACAGGAAGATCGATGCGGTGGGGGCCCGATCGCCTGGCTTCTGGATGACCACGAACCAGGTGGCCAGCGATATGACCACCACGCTGATCACTGACATCACAGTCGTAGTGAGCAGCTCGTTGAACTTCGACAGCCCGCCGACGAAGTACAGATAGCCGAAGGCGCACGAGATCAGCAGGTTGACGGCAATGAACAGCGGTGCACTGCTGCCCTTGTTGTCAGGAGGAAGCCCGATGTTCGCAAGGTAGCGGGGGCGGAAGAACATGTACATCAGCAAGCCGGCAATCATGCCGACCGCCGCGGAACCGAAGCCCCAGTGCCAGCCAACCTTCTCACCCAGCGTGCCGCAGACGAATGCACAGAGGAAAGCGCCGAGGTTGATGCCCATGTAGAAGATGGTGAACGCACCGTCGCGGCGTGGATCGCCCTGCTTGTAGAGCTGTCCGACCATCACCGACACGCTGGGCTTGAAGTGCCCCGTGCCGAGCACGATCATGGCCAATCCGGCGATGAAGACGGCCATGCCCGTCTGATTGTGGGCCATGTCGCCCATGCCGGAGATGGCCAGCACAATGTGGCCGATCGAGATGAGGATGCCGCCCACGAGCATCGATCGATGGGTACCGATGAGCTTGTCCGCGATCATGCCGCCGAAGATCGGAAAGAGGTACGCCAGTCCGGTGTACCACCCATAGAGCGTGCTCGCCTCAGCCTTCGACCAGCCCCGCCCCGGGTTGAACTCCGCGGCGTCCATCGCAGGGGTCTTCGCAATCAGGTAGAGCACCAGCAGACTGCGCATGCCGTAGTAGCTGAATCGCTCCCACATCTCGACCATGAAGAGCAGGAACAGGCCGGTGGGGTGCCCCAGCAGTGTCTTCTCGAATGAGTCCGAGCCAGGAGCGCGGACTTCTTCGGTAACAGCCGCGGCGGTACTTTGCGTCATGAACGGTTTGTTGGTTTGGCTCATATTCAAGAAGCCTGAATCAGTGAAAAAGAAGAAGCAAGAATCTGACACCCGGTCAATGCTGGAGGACACGCTCGAACAATCCCCGAAAATGGGGCGGTGGAGTTTCCAAAGGCCCGAACGGGCGCTGCGTTAGAGGATAACCCTCCAGCAGCCCTCACGCAACACAAACTTCACAGGTCGGCGCTTCGGTGTCTAGGGCACGACCTGCGATGGGGCGGAGTACCGCGATTGGCCCTGGGCGAGTACCGATTCGATCCAGCGATCATCCCACGCATACAGCAGCATCGCCAGCGGATCTACCGAGTGCCGCCAGGGCTTGGTGGGGCGAATGACCACCAGATCGGCGTCGCATCCAGGTGACAGGATGCCGTGATCCTCGAGTCCCAACGCCGCGGCATTTCCTGCGGTGATCCGCCACCAGGCCTCACGGGCTCCTGGAATGTGGAGCTTCGATGCCGGCTCGCCATTGCCCGCCTGCTTGGCCGCATCAATCATCGCTCGCGCCACCCGGACCATTGAACGGTCGGGGCCGGCTCCCACATCACTTCCCAGGCAGACCCGAACGCGATGTCGCTCGTGGCGGGCAAGGTGCATCACCCCCGCATCCAGGAATCGGTTGGCGGTGGGGCAGTGGGCGATCCGACTTCCACATGCCGACAGTGTTTCCCGCTCGCCATCGCTCAGATGGATGCCGTGTCCGAGCAGCGTCCGTTGGTTGAGCAGCCCCGCGTCTTGGTAGATGTCGACATAGCCGCGCCCGCCGTGCAGCCCCGCCACGGTCTCGCATTCACGCGTGGTTTCGCTCAGGTGCGTCTGGATGTACCAGCCCGTGCGGCGGGCAAGCTCGCCGCTTCCTCGCAGCAGGCGGTCCGAACAGGAGACTGCAAACCGGGGCGTGACAGCCGGGCGGATCTTTCCGCAGGCCTTGAGTGTTGAAGCCTGGCTCAACGCGGCTGGAGCGGGGACCAGGAGCTGTGGTGGGCCCATCTGGTCCATCAGCACCTGGCCGACATGTCCGCTCAGGCCTTTGGCGGCAAGTGCATTGATCGCGGCTTGTGCCGCGGCGTGGTGGCTGGTGGCGTACGCCGCGACCGCTGTGGTGCCGAAGGAGAGCAGTTCATCAGCCACCCGGGCGGCCATTGCCGCGGCATACTCGGTGTCCGCCCACTTCATTTCTGCCGGGAAGATCGCTCGTTCGAGCCAGTCGAGCAGCTCAAGACCGTCGATCCCGATGGCGTCGAACTGAGGCAGATGCAAGTGGGTGTCGGTGAATGCTGGCGCAATGATGCAGTCTTCGTCGCCCATGTCAGGGGCCGGCGACGGACGGGAGGGATCCACATGCACAATGCGTCCGTCATCAATCACGATGTGGCCCGGGCCCTCGGAAAGACGCACGGATGAAGCGCCGTCCGGAAGCAGGAGGGTGCCGTTGATGATGAGCGGTGCCACGGGCATCTGCAACGGTAGATGCCTGCGGACCACTCGGGCTGCCCGGGGCCGGTTGAGGCTCCGGGCAGGGCAGCCCGCCCGGCCCGTGTGTGTTGATGGCCTTGCCGCGGCTTACTCGATGTAGAACTCAAACTCCTCGACTGGCAGCCCGTCATCGGAGACTCGCAGCGTGTACCCGCAGAATCCGCTTTTGCTCGAGCTGATCAGGGTGTTCGAACCATACGTCACGGTCATCGACCGCTCATCAGAGTCCGCCGCCTGGCCGAGGATGCAGAAGGTTCGGAACTGCTCGAACAACGTGGCTGCGTTATCGCTGGAGGCTCGGACCTTGTTGTTGTTGCGGTACGTAGGCCCATAGGCCAGATCAGGAAAGCGGCCATTGAACGTCGAGCTGTACGTGTTCCGGTACTGGCTGGCGGCCGGAACCACCCAGGTGTTGGTCAGCATGGGGGTGCTGCGCTGGAATCGGAACTGTGATGCCTGCGTGGGGACCATCAGCGCGGGCGTGCCCGTTGAGGTGCGAGCAATCGTGCCGCCCTCACCGAGATTGCACTCGACCTCAAGGTACTCGGCGGGCTGGCCGTGCACGTTGGTTCCAAGCCGGTACCCGGTGATGATCGTGTTGGTGATGGTCCATTGCACCGTCCCAGTGGTCGTTGTCAGCAGCGCGGTCACGGTTGAGCCCGTTGGTGAAGCGGCGGTCCGTGCCGTGTTCCATGCGTTGGCCCACGTGGCATCGATGATGCTCCGCCGCGTGAGCGTCCAGCGCATTCCCTGACAATTGCCAAGTGACTTGCGTGGCGCGGGGTCACTGCCGAGCGTCTGTTCCACCACCTCAAAGCCGATCTCTACCGGCGATGCGAAGGAGCAGTCGGACCCCATGTACGAGACCGTGAACTGCGCTGAGGGCTGATTGACCCTCACAAGCGGACCGCTTCCGTTCCACGCTCTGGTCTGTGTCGAACCGTCAGGAAAGACGATGCCATCGGTCGCCCGCACGGTTCCTGCGACGTCAAGCGTGTGCTGAGGAATCCGAGTGCCGATGCCCACATCACCGTCGTTGGTGATGCTCAGGCGGGGCGTGTAGTTGGTGAACAGGTCAAGACCGAAGCGATTCGAGCCGCCGCTGGTGCGCGTCGAGCCCATCCCCTCGCCGCTGCCAGTGCCAAAACGCATCGAGGCGCTGGTCAGCAGTCCTGTGTTGCTGCTGGTGGTGTCGATGGTCAGTGTTCCAGCCATCGCCATGTCGCCGGCACTGCCGGTCAGACTGATCGTCGGGCTCCCCGCAGCATTGCGAACATCCATGCTCGCCGCGACCAGTCCATCATCGCTGGGGAAGAGCTCGATGCGATTGCGAAGTCGCATGGTGCCGACATTGCTACCAGTTCCGGTGAGATTGATGGAGGGCACCAGCCCGCCATCGAACCGAAACTGCATCCGTTTGTCGCCCAGCGCCAGGTCGAGCGGGGCCGCGGGCGAGGTGGTGCCGATGCCAACATGGCCCGTACTCGACACCGCCAGGCGCTCGCCGTTGTTGAACAAGCGCCAGGTGTTGTCCGTTCCGTTGAGATAGTGATAGGCGATGCCGCCGCCCGTGTTCGAGTATCCGTAGAAGGGCCTGCCCGTGGCGCTGGGGGTCCTGATGTACATGCCGCCAAAGCTCGTCCCGGTGATCGGCGCTTCCACGCCGAAGTACTCGGCGCTCGTCACAGGCACCGATCGGTTGACGCCCACGAACGACGAGCTGGGCAGGCTTCCGGGCTTCACGTACAGCCGGTCCGCCACGTTCAGGCTCAGCCCGGTCGCCGCATCAGCACCGGCGACATGCAGCTTGGCCCCTGGCGTACCGGTACCAAGACCGACATTGCCGCTGGTACCCAGGATCGCGCCCGACCCCGAGAAGTTCCATGGCGTCGCCGTCGGAGCGACATTCAGTGCAAACGTCGCGACGGGCGATGCCGAGATCAGCTGTCTGCCCGCCAGCGGAACAAAGGCCCCGGTTCCCGCGGGGTATCGGACGTGGATCTCAAGATACCTCGGTGCAGACCCGAACGCACTGCTGCCAAAGTCAAGCAGTGCCGTGAACCTGCCATTGGCCACGGCCACCGATGACGCACTCAGCAAGGGCCCCACCTGAGCCCCGCCGGTGGGTTGATCAAAGAGCCCGAACTGAAGATCGGCCTCCCCGTCTACCGCCAATCCTGATTCCAGCAGTTCCCCCTGATAGGTAAACGACGAGGTCTGGGCCTGCGAAAGGCCCGCCGCGGCGAGCAGAGAGGCAAGGGCAAGACGGACGAGTGTGCGTGTCTGATTCATTGGTGGGCTCCGCCCACCAGTGCGCCGCACGTGGCGAAGAGGGATCATGGCGGTGGGGAATCCGCGTCGGAATGTACCGATGATCGCGCCAGGGACACGCCGTTGAGTTGGCCGGTCGCAGGGACGGGCGGGCCCGCCCAACCGTCTCGCGACCATTAGCGCACTCGCGGCGAGCCCGATCGAACGCCTCAAACAGCGCATTGCCACCGTTGCGATACCTGGGCATGGGATGTGTCGGAGTGCCGCTGGCCAGGGCGATGCACGAGCCCGGCTTCATCGTGGCCGATGCCGTGCTGATGGTCACGGATCATGCGGCGAGTGATTGGACGCTCGTCGCGGCATCCGCCCCGGTCATCGTTGATGCGCGGGATGCAATGGTGCGGCGCGGCAGTCAGGGGCGACCGTTCAAGGCCTGAACAGGCCAATCACGCGGCGAGGGTCGAGACCGTCGGACGAGGTTGACCGGCGCCTCCGCTTTCCGCGGCCGCCTTCTCCATCGCGAGCACCCAGGTCTCGCGTTCATACGCGAGCAGGCGGATCACTTCATCGATCTTGTTGAAGTCCTTCTCGTGCACGCCTTCGACGAGCTGCTTGTACATGTACGAGTAAAGCGACTTGACCTTCTCGGCCAGGTCCCGCTCGCAGTCGGGCCGGATCGAGGTCATCAGTTCGATGATGATCTCGCGGCACTGAGAGAAGCCGTTGAAGCTTGCCTCGAAGTTCTTGTTCGCCAGTCCATCGCGTCCCTGCTGGGCGAACTTGATTGCGCCATCGAGCAGCATCAGCCGCAGCTCCTGCGGCGACGCGGTGAGCACCTTGGTCCTCAGGTAGGCGTTGGCCGACCGTGCGTTGGCGTTGCTCGAGGCGGACGGATTTGATTGTTGGCCGAAACTCATGGCTACGTTGACTATCGGAGGAAGACCACCACGCCTTGAACTCAGTTCAACTTTGGCGACTGAACCGGTCGTAGCGATCAGCCCGCCTTGCCGATGCTGCTCAGGGCACCCTGCTGACTCTGCAACTGTCCGATGGCCTTTTCCATGTTCACGAACTGCGTCTGGAGGATCTGCCTGCGCTGGGCAAGCCGGTCATCCAGCGAGGCGATCCTTGTTTCCTGGAGCGTCACCTGGTTGCGCAGCTGGTCCTGCCTTGAGAAGAGGACAGCCGAAGTGCCATCGACATAACGCTTGGCGAGTTGCTCGATCTGGCCCACGACACTCAGCGTCGAGAAGGTGCTGCCCGAAGCGGTGTTGCGCACCCGGATGCCGTCCCCCAGATCGGTGAAGCGATCGTCGACCGCCGTGCGGGCGGTGAAGAGTGCCTCCACGCTCGCCGGATCGGCCGCGAGCGCTTCCCGCAACTTGCCGCTGTCGAGCGTGAGCGATCCCCCGGTTCCGATCTTGATGCCCACATCGGCCAGCGTGGTGTAGGTGCCAGCCGAACCCCGATTGCTCCCCTGAATGGTGGCGAACAGCTGCGAACGAAGTTCGAGCATCGTTCCATCGCCCAGCAGCGGGGCCTTCTTTTCGGTGTCCTTGTCGTACTTGGTCTGGGTCTCGATGCGGCCGATTGCCGTGTTGAACGTATTGATGAACGTCTGGATCGTGCTCTCGATCCCGCCCGTGTCGCTCGCCACGGTGAGGTTCACCGGTTCGGTCCCGACGGATTTGAGATCGATCTTCACACCCTGCAGGATCGAGTCGATCGTGTTGGTGGAGCTGGTGACCGCAACGCCCGTCGCCGCGTCGTTGCTTCCGAAGAAGATCCGCGCATCGCGTCCGGCATCCAGCGTTGAGAGGCCAAGATCCAGCGTCCCGCTGTCGAGCACGAACCTTCCTGAAGTCCCGCTCTGCGTGCTCGTGATGTTCAGCCTGAAGGGGGCCGATCCCGAGCCGTCGCGGACCACACTTGCAGTCACGCCCGCCTTCGCGGCATTGATCTTGTCCGCCGTCTGCTGAAGCGTATCGGCGGTGGTCAGCGTGACCTTGCGCTCGAACGAGCCATCGACATAGTTGGAACTGCCCACATCCGTCGCAGTCCCCAGGATGTTGAGGTTCTTGGCGATGGTTCCGCTGACCTCTTCAATCTTCACCTTGAGCGTGCCCGCCGGTTCGCCACTTCCGAGCGACTCCTTGATCACCAGCCCGTCGCCGTTGGCATTGACCGATGCCTTCACTTTCAGTCCGCGGCTGTTGATCAGGTCAATCAGATCGCCCATCGACTTGACGGTGTCCGTCACCTTCACCGTCGCACTGGCACCCGAGGAATCGGTGATCCGGAAATCACCCGTTCCAACTCCCTTGCCGCCATTGAGGCCCGAGAGCAGCGTGGCCCGCGACATGTACTGCCGCTGCAGGTTTCCACTGCTCTTGGACGCGCCACTCTGGCCCAGCGCACCCGTAGAGATCCCAAGGGCCGCCGCGGCGTCATTCCCGGTGGTTCCGGTGATGAAGAGGTTGCCCGAACCGCTCGTCAGGTCGGTGATGATGATCCCCGTCCCCTTGCTGTCAAGTGTCGCCGAGACACGCTTGACCCCGCTCACCGCACTCGCATCCTCAATCCCCGCCAGCATCTCCTGAACCGTCGTCGTCGTGTCGACCGATGCCGTGAACTCCGCGCCGTTGCGGAGCTTGAAGTTGACGAGCCCATCATGGGTCGCCGCGGCGAAGCCAGTCAACCCGCCGGCCATCGTCGTCTGCAATCCCGCCAGCACCCGCTTTCCAAAGAGCGAACTGCCCGTGATCGGTGACGCAAGCCCGAGGTCCGCCGCAGTCGTATCCGAGCCTTCGATGACCTGGAGCGTTCTCGTGCTCGTTGAATCGACGATCTGCAGCCGGTTGTTGTCGCTGTCGACTGACGCGGCGATGTTCGTGAATCCCGCGTCAGACAGCGCCGTGTTGATCCGCGAGACCACGCCGCTCAGATCCGAAACCGCGCCGTCAGTCTTGGTGGTCGTCCCATTCACATCCTCGTAGATGTCGCTGAGATTCACGTTCACCGTCGTGGTCGTCGCACCGTTGGTCACGCGGACCTGAAAGTTGTACGATGATTCGGTCGTCGATGCCTTCACCGACACGCCGTTCCCGTCGTTGAGCGATGCGAGCGTGGTTGCCCCGCTCATCCGATAGACCGTGTTGCCCGTCACCTTGCCGCCCGATGCGCTCACCCCGGCCAACCCAAGACTCGTGGCCATGGTGGACCCCTGACCGTTCGCCACCGTGAGGCTGCCGCCACGGTTGTCGGTGATGATGAACTTTCCACCACTGACCGATGCGGTCACCTGAGCCGTGCCATTGCTGTTGATCGCTTCCAGCACATCGTTCACGCTGGTTGCACGAGAGAGATCTATCGTCGCAGAACCAGACGCCGAGTCGGTGATCACGATCCGGCCACGGGATACCCCTTGCCCGTCATTGAGGTCTGAGAGTTCGACATCCCGGTCCAGCCTTGCTTTGGAGCTCTCGATGGAGATCGATGTGCCGCCCAGGCCGGAAATGTCCTTGTTCGCAAAGCCGCGGCTCAGCGCCTGCTGAGTGGAGACCAGGCGGTCCACCACGAATGTGTAGTTGCCAGCCGCGGCGGTCGTGTCGGCGGTGGCCTTGAGCACGCTCTCATTCGAGGACGTCGTCGATTTAGTCAGGAATGTCTTGTTGTCCCGGAAGCCCGCCGCGGCATTCTTGAGGGCCGTGATTCGCGAACTGATATCCAGGTATGCAGCCTGCTGCCCCTGAATCTGCACCATGCGGTTCTGCGCAAGCGTCTTGGGTCTGGCTTCGATGGCCAGGAGCTGGTCGATCAGCGAGGCTGAGTTGATTCCGCTGAAGATGCCAACGCTGCTGGTGATTCCGCCCATGATTCAGACTCCTGGTCCCACCTGTCTAAGGGGCGACGACATGCCGCGAGGGCGATCCCCTCTTACGTGCGGAAGTTCGATCGCACCCTCCGCGCTGGAGGGATCGCTCGTACCGATGGAGCATCGGACGGGTGGGCGCCATCACTCAATGCGGATTGGTCAACCGGAACGTCTTTGGCGGTTATCGGCGGGCTGCAACCCCCGAACCGGCACGCCTGTCCCGGGCGTACAACGAGTGGGGGAGCCTCTGGCTTCCTTTCCCGCCAGCGCCGTATTCTTGCTCTCCGTTCGGGTGCGCCGATTCAGACAGACTCTCTATGAACTGCTCTCCAACTCCCAAGTGGCTCAATCTCACCACCATGGCCTTGTGCCTGCTGACGGCCGTGTCCGCGGCAGGGATGGCAATTGCCAGCGTGGCCATTGCTGAAAAGCCAGCCTGGCTTGTCCTTGGGTTCGAAGTCGTCACGATCGTCGCCTGTATTCTGGGAGTGCTTTTCGGCCGCGGTCGTTTCAACCACGCGCCCGGCTTGGCTCTGGCCAGCATCGCAGCAGCCATCGGGGTCGGGGCCTTCCTCGGGTGGCTGAGCGTCCAGGGCAGGCTTCAGGTCAAGGGAAGCGAGTTTCCGATCGTCTTGATGCCCCTGCTCATGGGGCGAGCGGGTGTGGCGGTCCTGATCGGCCTCTTCGCGGGGTATCTGGTCCTTCGCAGGAACCCGCGCAGCCGTCGATACCTGCTGACCAGTGCGATCACCGGCACCAGCCTCCTTGGCGTGCTCGGCGTGCTCGTGATGGTTCGGGGAACGCTTGCCCGGCTCGCGGAATCGCTGCCGGGTGTGCTGACCGCGGCGGGCGCGACGATTGTCGGCCTGCTCTGCGTCATTCTCATCAGCTCATGCGTGCATTGCCTCATTCGCGCCTTTGAAATGGGTCGCGACGAGCAACTGAACGAAGCGGGCAAAGCTGCCTGATTCGTCAGGACGCCGGTGCCTGACGGGCGACCGGCTTTCACCCTCGCACTGATGCTGGGTGCATCTTTCCGTGGTACGCTTGTCGCTCGCCTCGTGCCCCATGATGCTCATGGGCAGGGGGGACAAGGGTCGTCTGCGTCAATCGTGTCCGATTCTGTCGTTTCAGCACATCGCGGCGAAGCTGAGGAGGCAGAGGAGCATGACGCGGCGGCGGGGTTCGTTCAGAGCGATGAGGAGTTTCATGGCTGTCCTTTCTTTGAATGTGCCTGACGAGATACAACGGCCGTGCCACTTTCAGGGGAGCCCCTCCGGGAAGGTACCAGGCCCCCTCTGCGACAACGCAACTCCCGCCAAAGCCAAGCGACGGTGCCGGATGTGGTGCGGACGCAACACGACGCGTGGCGTCGCGGCGACAATGGTGCTGCTGTGCAGCACCGCAGGAGCATGGGCCCTCCAAACGGCTCCCCAACCAGTGCCCGCGTCCCAAGTGACGGCGCCGGCCAGTCCGGTCCGGCTTCCCCCGGCCCCCGAAGCTGCAATCAAGCTCTACGGCCGCGTCGATGACGCGGTACGCCGCATGGATCCGGCCGTGGTCGCTGACCTGGTGGAGCGTGAGGGGCAGCTCGCGGCGTCGTTCGTGACACTGCGTCTGGATGGCCGCGTCGTCGGGCGCGGGGCCGATGCGTCGGACGATGGCAGGACGCTTGCCAGAGCGGTCGCCGCAGCACTGAGCGAAGCCGCGACACGCCTGCCCAAACTCAACGATGCGACCGCCGCCAGGCAGAAATCGGTGTTCGCGGCCGATCTTGCCATCAGTCTCGAGCTTTCCGGCGATCTGGTTCCCATCCAGCCCGACACGTTCGCGCGAGTGGATCTGGAGGTGGGACGCGGCACCGAAGGAGTTGCGGCAAGGCTCGGCAGCAAAGTTCGTGCAGTCTCCCCAGCCTCAATGCTGACGAACCTCATGTCACCCGGGGACGCACTGATCGTGGCGATTTCTGATGCAAGCGGTGACCCGACACTGG
The DNA here is from genome assembly GCA_044371005.1 of Phycisphaerales bacterium. GTDB lineage: Bacteria > Planctomycetota > Phycisphaerae > Phycisphaerales > UBA1924 > UBA2402. The sequence continues at coordinate 21,884 of JBILUL010000025.1, forward strand.
CCGTTCGCAGCAATCCCAAGGGGCAGCCGCCGCAGATTGCCGCAGAGCATCGGGCGGTGTTCTACAAGTTCGCAGCGACACATCTGGCGCAGCTGTCCGCGAGCCAGCCGCCCACCTTCCTGTTCCGCGGCGGAAAGGTTGTCGCAGATCGTGCGATCACGACGGCAGCCCTGCGGCAGTTTGCCGATTCGATGGCCGACTGGCTGATCCGCTGGGATGGCAGTCATCGTGAGTCACCCGATTGGCCGCTGGGGCCGTACTCCCCGTCACGCGGCTCGTTCGAGGCAAAGCCAGCATCGCTCGCGGAGTATGCACTGGTGACCTTCGCGATTCACAGGCTCATCGCGGTGAAGGCCAGATTTCAGGATGACCCCGCCGACGTGTGGAAGTGGGTGCGGCCGGGCACCACGGAACTGGCGACATTGCGGTTCGGTTCGGGCAGGCTTTCGCAGGAGCCGCTGGGGGGCGAGGTTGCTGGCCCGCTCTTTGGATGCATGCGGGCACTGGTGGCGATGGCGCCCTATGAGCATCGGCCGACGGTGATGGGTGTGGTGCCACCGGAGTTGATGCCGTACGAGGCGGATCTGGCATCGGCGTACACCTCGAAGGATGGCTGGAACACGCGGATTCCCGAGAACACGCGGGCTTTCGTGGCCTTTGTGCTTGCACGGCGTGCGACGCTGGTCCGGGGCGAGCTGGATGGTGCACGGCGCAAGGAGCTGGCGGCACTTGCAGTGCGTTCGCTCTATCGGGAGACCAAACCAGCGATGTTGGTGATGCATATGCCTTGGCTTGGCTGGGCGGAACAGCGGTTGGCGGAAGGGGGCGAGATTCCCGCCGCGGCGGCCTTGAGGGACATGCGAGATCTGGTCTGGAAGTTCCAGATGACCGCGGCGGATGCTGGCGCTGAGGGTCCGGATCTGGTGGGGGGCATTGTCTTCACGAGTTCTTCGGAGCTGTTGCCTACCTCGCAGTCGCTGCGTCCGATGGCGTTTCTGGGTTCGATGCTCGGGGATTCGCGGCTGACGGATGCGACGGAGCGGCCGATGCAGGTGTCGAGGATGTTGTCGGCGTTGAGGTTTGTGCGGCAGTTGGCGCTGGATTCTGATGCGACGTTCAATGCCGCGGATCCGGGGGCGGCGGTCTGGGGAATCCGCTCATCGGTGTGGGACAACCGTCAGACGCCCGAGGCGACGGCGCTGGGGTTGTTGACGGTCTGCAACAGCCTTGAGAGTCTGGATTCGATGCGGCGTTCGCAGGCCCCGTGAGGCTACGAATTCGGGGAAAAAAACGGCGTGAGAGCCTATCCTTCCCGACCCAATTCTCTGGTCCGTGGCGGGGCGTGTGAGAGGTGCCTGGGAGGCACCGCGGCAGGCTCTGCAACGGGAGTGGAGGGGCGGGTCAGGCAACCGGAATGTTCGGGAGCCTCTGGAAGGATTCAGCAGGTTTTCTCAGTGGGCCGCTTCAGTCGGCGCTTGTGAGTTGGAAGTGTGGCAGGCTGTCGATCGCCGCGGGCATGTGATGCCAGCCGGGTCGGTGGAAGGTCTCACGGAACTGCTCAGGAGAATCGGCCCACGCAAGACGGAGCTCGCACGCTCATGGCATCGCTCTCATGGCAACGGACGCCCTTGTTTGCACCTCTCTGGTCTCCTGACGGGTTCGAAGGCGGAGCCAGCGTTCCTGATGCCGGCGAAGGCGCGACGGGTGCGGAGCGCGTGGTCGAGCAGGACATCCAGCGAGAGCTCAAGGATTCGTACCTGACGTACGCGATGAGCACGATCATGGATCGTGCGCTCCCCGATGTGCGCGACGGGCTCAAGCCCAGTCAGCGGCGCATTCTGTGGGGCATGAACGACTTGAAGCTTCGTCCGGGCCGCAAGCACATCAAGTGTGCCAAGGTGGTCGGCGAAGTCATGGGTAACTACCACCCGCACGGCGACTCGGCGCTCTACGGAACGCTGGTGCTGATGGCCCAGCCCTGGCGGGCACGGGTGACGATGGTGAATCCGCAGGGTAACTTCGGATCGATCCTGGGCGATCCTCCGGCGGCGATGCGATACACCGAATGCCGCATGGATTACGCCGCGGCGGACATGCTGGCCGATGTCGAGCTCGACACGGTCAACATGCAGGCTAACTACGACGACTCTCGCCAGGAACCGCTGGTGCTTCCGGGCAAGTTCCCCAACCTGCTGATCAACGGCGGCGTGGGCATTGCGGTGGGCATCGCAACCAGTCTGCCGCCGCACAATCCGGTGGAGATCTTCGATGCGATGATCCGCGTGATCGATGCGGGGCTCGCGGGCAAGGAGATCGGTCTTGACGAGTTGATGCGCGATGTCCTGGATGAATCGGGCAATCTGATTCGCCATGGCGTGAAGGGCCCTGACTTCCCTACCGGCGGCGTGATCATGGGTCGCCGCGGCATTCTCGAGGCATACCTCAACGGCAAGGGCAAGGTCGTTCAGCGCGGCGTCTGCCACATCGAGGAAATCGAGAAGACCGGACGTCAGCGCATCGTCATCGATGAGATTCCCTACATGATCAGCCAGGGAACGCTCTTTGAGTCGATCAAGAACGCGGTGGAGGAAGAGAAGATCACCGATGTGTCGTACGCCAACGACGAGTCGGGTCGCGAAGCGATGACGCGGATCGTGCTCGAACTCAAGAAGGGCGCGGACCCGCGCGTGGTCGAACACCAGCTCTATGAGTTCACGCCGCTGCAGCAGACCTTCAGCATCCAGAACATTGCGCTGGTCAAGAACCAGCCCCGGACACTGAGCCTGCGGGAGATGATTGACTGCTACCTGGATCACCGCATGGAGGTGATCCGTCGCCGCACCGAGCATCTGCTGCGTGAAGCCAAGAAGCGCGGCCACGTTCTGGAAGGCATGATCTATGCGGTGTGCGACATCGATGAGGTCATCCGCGAGATCCGCGCCAGCGCCACACGTGAAGAGGCCATCGAACGGCTGATGAACCGGCGATTCCGCATTCCGGCGGATCACAAGTACGCCAAGAGCCTTCCCACGCGGCTCTTTGACCGCGTGAAGGCGGCCGAGGCCGCCGGCGGCGTCGCGCTCACCAGGGTGCAGGCCGAGACGATCGGTGGCATGCGTCTGCTCCAGCTGGTTGGGCTTGAAATCGAGAAGCTCGCCAACGAATACAACGCCGTTTCGGGCGAGATTCAGAACTACGAGCGCATTCTCGGTGATCGCAAGATCATCATGGGAATGGTGCGCGATGACTGCTCGGAGATGCGGGCGCGGTACAACTCGCCGCGGCGGACTCGCATCGAGGAGAGCGAGGCCGACATCAACATCGCCGAACTCATCCCGGTGACGGATGTGGCGGTCACGATCAGCCACCAGGGGTACATCAAGCGCGTTCCGCTGGATACGTACCGCCAGCAGGGCCGCGGCGGCAAGGGAATCCGCGCCGGTGAATCGAAGGAAGACGACTTCATCGAGCACGTCTTCGTCGCCAGCACGCACGATGATCTGCTGAGTTTCACCAACACCGGGCGCGTCTTCAAGATGAAGGTCTTCGAGATTCCCGAGATGTCGCGCACGAGCTTTGGCCGCGCGATCATCAATCTGGTCAATCTCGCCGAGGGCGAGCGCACGTGTGCCTATCTCACGATCAAGGACTTTGAGGCCGGCAGCGACTACCTCACGTTCGTCAGCAAGGCGGGCATCGTGAAGCGCACCGCGCTCAAGGACTACCGCAATGTCGGCAAGTCCGGCCTGATCGCGGTGGGGCTCAAGGAGGGCGATTCGCTCCTGGACGTCACCATCACCGGCGGACGCGACGATTTGCTCCTGGCAACCGCCGGTGGCATGGCCATCCGCTTCAACGAAGAAGATGTGCGGCTCATGGGCCGCCCCGCGGCGGGCGTCAAGGGCATTGAACTTGAAGACGGCGATCAGGTCATCGGCGTCATCCCGATCCCCATGGAAGGAACGCCCGATGGTGAGACCGTCACCCGCGATCCCACCATGTGCCTGCTCACGATCACCGATCGCGGGTATGGCAAGCGCACACCCATCGATGAGTACCGAGTTCAGCCCGAAGTCGGGCCGGCCCGGTCTCAGTCCCGTGGTGGCAAGGGGCGTGCCGACATCAAGACCGGCGACCGCAACGGCAACTCCATCGCAGCACTGGGCGTGGGGAAGACCGACGACGTCGTCGTGGTCTCCAAGGGCGGCCAGCTGGTCCGGACTCCGGCTGCGGAGATCCGTGAGTGTGGCCGCGGCACCATGGGTGTTCGGGTCGTCTCCCTCAACGATGGCGATTCCGTGGTCGCCGCGGCTCGGGTGCCTGAGACCGAGCAACCCGCGTCGGATGCTGCGGCGGCCGCTCCTGAGGCTCCCCCGCAGGCCTGACCCGGGCTTCGGCCGGTCGGCGAAGGTGCTTGGTGCGGTTGGCGAGGGTGAAAGTCAGCAGAGTCGGGTGGCCGCGGCAGACATTTGTCGCATCGGTGGCCATCTGGGCTCGTTTGGTTGCGGGGGGCGGTGTGCGCGGACTATCCTCCGAGGCTTCACCGATCGTGGGGAACGAACCCGACCTCTGAGTGGGACGTATGACCGGGAACCTGCATGCCGACGAGATGGTCCGACGACATTACCGTAAGTGAACTCTCAGATGAGCCAGCCCTCTCCGAGGAGCTGGGGAGCCTGATTGCGCACGTTGAAGGCCAGACGCAGCGAGCATCGCACGCAGTTCTGAACTTCAATGACGTCACCTACGTGAACAGTTCCAATCTGGGCCAGTTGCTCAAACTGCGGAAGAAGCTGACTGAGTCTGGTCGATCCGTCGTGTTGTGCGGCGTGTGCGACGAGGTGATGTCGGTGATCCGCGTGACGGGTCTTGATCGTGTGTTCCGCTTCGCCCCCGACCCTCTGACCGCACTGGCGATGCTTCAGATCGCGGACGAATGACCCCCGCAGAAGGTGCCGGGACCGAATCACACGAATGGGCTGGTTGGAGTCGGGTGCATGCGGTGGATCTCGCTGATCTGCCGATAGGTCGCTTGCTCGCAGCCGCGGGGTGGTTTATCCTTAGGCTGGAACGGTTTCATGGCATCGGCCGTGGCCGCGTTCAGAAAGGCACTCATGTCACAGCGTTTCCAGACGATTCTGTTGTTCGGAGCACCCGGTGCGGGCAAGGGCACCCAGGGCAAGATTCTGGGCAGCGTTCCCGGCTTCTATCACCTCTCCTGCGGCGAGGTCTTCCGCACGCTGGACATGGCCAGTGATCTGGGCAAGACGTTCATGAAGTACTCGAGCGCGGGCAAGCTCGTGCCCGACGATGTGACGATCAAGATGTGGCATCAGAACATGCACGCTCGCACGGTGCTTTCTGACTACAAGCCCCACGCCGACATTCTGATTCTCGATGGCATTCCGCGCAACGTGAATCAGGCCCGGATCCTCAAGAACCACCTCAACGTGCTGCAGGTCATTCACCTGGTCTGCCCGGACAAGGAGGAGATGATCAAGCGCCTCCGCCGCCGTGCGCTCAAGGAAAACCGCATCGACGATGCGAAGGAAGAGACCATCCGCAACCGCTGGGATGTCTACGAGAACGAGACGTTCCCCGTGCTGGATTACTACTCGCCCGACATCGTGCGTGAAGTGGATGCAACCGGTTCACCCGCACGCGTCCTCGAGCACATCCTCGAGTGCGTGGTGCCGATCCAGGAACGGCACTTCAACAACCCGATCACTGGAGAGCGCATCGAGAAGCCGGCACCACTGCCCAAGTCCGGCCCCGCACGGCCTTCGGTCCGCAAGCCGGCGAAGAAGGCTTCGAAGAAGTCCGCCCGTTGAATGGCTCGTCTGCGTGCTGACCGTGAGCGTGCTTGACACTCGTGATTCATGAACAAGGCCCCGCGGCAAGCCGCGGGGCCTTTTCTGTATGCGTGATCTGAATCGACCTGCAGAAGCGCCCCGACCCATGCGGGGCAGGCCTGGGCGTGGGGCTCAGTAGCGAAGCACGGAATGGACCGCGCCGTAGCGTTCGACGCGCTGGCGACCCTTGAGGAAATCAAGTTCGATCAGGACTGAGAGCCCCGCGATGGTGGCACCGCTCTCGGTGGCGAGCTGAGAGCAGGCCTCAAGCGTGCCGCCGGTGGCCAGGAGGTCATCGACGATGAGGACGCGTGCGCCGGGCTTGAAGGCATCGGCGTGCATTTCGAGTTTGTCGGTGCCGTACTCGAGGGCGTAGGTCACTCCCCGCACCTTGCGAGGCAGCTTGCCAGCCTTGCGGACGGGGATGAAACCGGCTGAGAGGGCCTGGGCGATGGCGATGCCGAAGATGAAGCCGCGGGATTCGGCGCCGAGAACTGCATCGATGCGTTCGGTGCGGAAGGGGTTGGCCATGAGTTCCACGGCCATGGCAAGGCCCTGCGGGTCGGCCAGCAGGGGGGTGAAATCCTTGAACATGATGCCCGCCTTTGGAAAGTCGGGCACATCGGTGATGAGACGCTTGAGATCGGGGATGGTGTGCACGCGAGGATGCTCCTTCGGAACGGGCCTTTGCGGGAAGGGTAGAGGTGGGCCGGCCGACTTTCTTCGCAGCTACACTGCGGCATGGTTGGCTGTGCCATTGACACGAATCTGACGCGACACGAACTCGGTGGCTTCAAGTTCCCGCTGGGGGTCTATCCCGTGGAGACGATGACGCCCAAGGCCGGCTATTCGCTTCACTTTGAGCCCGCCGACGGCGATGAACACGAAGGCGAGTGGGAGGCCTGGCCCGACCGCTATGTCTTCGACATCGTGATGTCCTCCGAGCGCGTCGAGCCCTTCTGCAAGCTGCTCTTCGAGATGCTCCCGGCACGCGTCTTCCCGATCGTCGATCTGCTCGGGCACGATGCGTACCGAGAGATTGATCCGTACATGGCCTACGAGCTCATCGCCAAAGATCATTTTCTCGATGGAATCAGGCGTTTTCGGCAGTTCTTCTTCGAAGATGGCATGAGCGGATTCGGCGCCATGTGCGAGGAGCCGTTTCTCTACATGTTCCTTGATGAACACAAGATCGTCACGGTTCGGGCCGAGCCATCGATGAAGGATCGTGTCGAGCGGCTGCTGAAGGCGTTTGACCTGGAATCGTGCGAGGATGCTGCGGGCGCAGACGCGGCGAGCCATGAACACCGGACCGTCCTGATCACGCCGCCGGATCGCCCCGAACTTCTTGGACCCGAGGAAATCGTTGAGCGACTGCGCGACGAATGGAATCTGGTTCTCAACATCGATCCGGATCAGAATCTCGATGAAGAAGGAAAGCCGCTTGGAACGACGCCCTGGCGGGTGGTGGTCCGGGTGGAGCGGGGGGGTGGCGGCCTGGACACGCGGCGGAAGACCCGCGCTCGATACGCGGAGATTCTGCTCTACTCCGACTGCCTGAGGGTCGCAGAGGAAGCCGCTCTGGCTCAGGTTGACCGAATGGTGGGGGCCAAGAAGCCCGCGATTGAAGATGCTGTCGTGGTTGCCGCGGATCGGCTGACGACCGAACAGATGGCGGAACTTCTCGGAGAGTCGAAGAAGAAGGTCAAGACCCCCGCCGCGTCCATTGTCTCCGGCACCGTCAAACGTGGCGAATGGCTCGAATGAGCCACGGAGCCCATGCTTGTTTGTATTCTGGATGGTATCTGGCGATCGCTCCAAGTGCGGGGGATTGCCGGGGACTGGTGCACTTCGGGCCGGTCGAGCGACTTTGCTTGTCCTGAAGCGGGGACCCTGCTATCATCCAGACCCACCCGGACGCCGTTCGGGCGTGGTTGTTTCACTCTGATTCGAACTGGATAGCTTCATGCCGACGATCAACCAACTGGTTCGCAAGCCTCGCCGCCCTCTCCCCACCAAGTCGAAGGTGAAGGACATCAACGAGTGCCCGCAGAAGCGTGGCGTGTGCCTGATCGTCCGCACGACGACTCCCAAGAAGCCCAACTCGGCGCTTCGTAAGATCGCCCGTGTGCGTCTGTCGAACGGCAAGGAAGTCACCGCCTACATCGGTGGTGAAGGCCACAACCTTCAGGAACACTCGATCGTCCTCGTCCGCGGCGGCCGCGTGCGTGACCTTCCCGGCGTTCGCTACCACATCGTCCGTGGCTCGCTCGACTGCCTGGGTGTGGAAGGCCGCAAGCAGGGTCGCAGCAAGTACGGCGCGAAGCGCGGCAAGCAGTAAGTCACTTTGAACGCGGCGATTTCCGCCGCGTCTGTTCGTCAGCCCCTCGTGGCCGTTCCGATCGTCGGAATGTCATGTCGGGGCAAGGCAGTAATCGATCCGGAAAGCCCTCGCCCGGCCCGGAACGGTGAACGGTTCGGGGCAGTCCAAATGCCCTGCAGCCACAAGGAGTTTCGTCAATGGGCCGCAAGCGTTTCACGTCAGCAGATACTCAGCTCCGTCCCGACCCGCGCTTCAATGACGTGGTGGTCGCCCGCTTCATCAACTGTGTGATGTCCGACGGCGAGAAGGCCGTTGCTCAGCGCGTCGTCTACGGCGCGTTCGACATCATTCAGGAGAAGCTCTCGAAGGAAACCGCTCCGGAAGCCCCCAAGGAAGCCATCGAAGTCTTCCAGCGGGCCATCGACAACGTCAAGCCGTTCGTCGAAGTCCGCAGCAAGCGCATCGGTGGTGCAAACTACCAGGTGCCCATGCAGGTCAACAAGAAGCGTCAGCAGAGCCTCGCCTTCCGCTGGATCCTCGAAGCTGCCCGCAGCGAAAAGGGCCGCCCGATCTCCAGCCGTCTGGCCGATGAGCTCTACAACGCAGCTCGCGGCGAAGGCAAGTCGATGGCGACTCGCGATCAGACGCACCGCATGGCAGAAGCCAACCGCGCGTTCGCTCACTTCGCGAACTAAGCAGAATACTCCCGACCAAGGTCAGCTGCGGGTCGTGCCGCGTGCTGATCAACAAAGTCTCGGTCGAGAAGAGAAGATCGACAAAACCCTCGTGCGAAAGCGCGAGGGTTTTGTGCTTTTGCGGGCCTGGCGTTGCATGCCGCCAATCAGCGTTGTTCCTGCGGGCGACAGCAGCGTGCCGCGCATGAAAAAGCCGCGTCCGGTGGTGGACGCGGCAGTTAGAGTTGAATCCGTGGTACGGAATCTGAACGATCAGGCCCGCATCGCCGCGGCGACCTTGTTCAGTGCCTCTTCCATCACCGTGAAATGCTCATCCGTGAGGTCGTGGTGCATCGGCAGCGCGAAGACCTTGTCCTTGAGCCCCGCTGCGATCGGCGTGTTCTTGCGATCGAACTTCGCCAGTGCAGGCTGCTCGGGCAGCGAGCGGGGGTAGTGCACAGCGGTGGGCACGCCCTCGGCCTTGAGGGCATTGCAGAACTGGTCACGCGTGCCCTTGAACTTGGTGGTGTCCATCTGCACGACGTAGAGGTGGTAGACGGGCACCGCATCAGCCGTCGTCTTGGGAGTGGCGAATCCGCCGATCTTGGCGAGGATCGCGTCGTAACGGGCGGCATTCACGCGGCGCTGCTGCGTCTGAGCCGCGAGGCGGTCGAGGCGAGAAAGCCCGATCGCGCCCGCCATGTCGTTGAGGCGGTAGTTGTAACCGACCATCTCGTGCAGGTACTTGTCGGTTTCGCCGTGCGAGCGGAGCAGGCCCAGCGTGCGAGCAAGCGAATCGTCATTCGTGGTGACGATACCACCTTCGCCGGTGGCCAGGTTCTTGGTGGCGTACAGGGAGTAGGTGACGATGTCGCCGAACGCGCCGATGCCCTTGCCCTTGTACGTGGCAAGGTGCGACTGAGCTGCGTCGTAGATTACCTTGAGGCCGTGCTTGCCGGCGAGGCTCTGCACCGCGTCGATGTCGACGGGGCAGCCGTAGAGGTGGGTGGCGGCGATGGCGCGGGTCTTTGGGGTGACCTTGCGAGCGGCATCGGCCATGTCGATCTGGAAGGTGCTGGGGATGGCGTCCACGAAGACGGGGATGCCGCCGCGGGCGACGACCATCGACACGGTGGCGATGTAGCTCCACGCCGGGACGAGCACTTCGTCGCCGGGCTGGAACAGGGGTTCGTACGCAAGCTGCAATGCGACCGTGCCGTTGGCGCAGGTCAGCGCGTGCTTGGCATCGGTGATCTGGGCCCAGCGCTGTTCGAGTTCAGCGCACTTTGAAGCAGCCCGGAGCATGCCGGACTTGAGGACACCAAGGACGGCATTGATGTCGTTCTCGGTGAGTGCAGTGGACATGAACGGAACGGCTTTGGCGGAAACCGGGGTTCCCCCATCGATCGCGAGCTTGGAAGTAGCGGGGCGGGACGGGGCGGCGGTCGTACTCAACGGTGTGCTCCTCTTGGAACAAAATCCCCCGGCGGTGCGTTCGCTGCACCAGCTCGATGAGGGGACTGGAAGGATATGCGAACGAAAGCATCCATCCGCCCGTGGCGTGGGTTTGGAGGCACGGTCTCGGGTATCCGTTCAAAAGCCAAACTATCAGGAGGCTGGATCCCCGGGGTGGGAGGCCGGAGAGGCGGATCGGATGGATGTTGGGCTGCGCGGGCGGACCCGGTCGATGAGGGGATGCAAAGTGCCCAAGTGTCGCATCACCCGGTGGTGCGGGGCAACCCAACCAACGTCAAACTCTTCCCGTATAGTCCAGATATGCAATCACTTCGATCCATCTGCCGCGCCGGTGCGGTGTCTGTCTGTGCCATCGTGTCTCTCGGGGTTCTCGCTGGCCTTCCGGCGGTAGCCGGGCAGCCGGGGTCGGTGCCGCCCGTCCGCCGCGTCGATGCGTCCCGGGGGCTTGATCCGTCGATCATCTCGGCTTTCTCATCGATCAAGGCCGTCACCCGCCCGAGCCGCGATGCGGTCATGGGCTTCACGGTCCCCACCAAGATCACCGAGATCGTGGTGCGAGGCGGCCAGGAAGTCATCAAGGGTCAGACGATCGTCAAGGGCGACGTGGCCGAGGATCAGGCGCTGCTCAAGCTCCAGAAGGTCCGCGCTGATACCGACCTGCCCGTGGCTCGCGCACGCAAGCAGATGGAACTGGCGGATACCGAATACAAGATCCAGCAGGAGGTTCGTGCTGGCGGCGGCTCCTCCGATCAGCAGCTCCAGCGTGCCAAGCTCTCCTTCGAGGTGTCGCAGATCGATGTCTCCAAGGCACAGATGGAGCAGACTCAGGAAGTCATTCAGGTCGAACGCCTTGAAGCCCGCGTCGAGAAGTTCCGCATTGATGCGCCCTTCGACGGCATCGTCGACAACGTGCTGCTCGATGTCGGGCACAGCGCCTCGGAAAACGACAAGGTCGTGCGGATCGTCAACGTCGATCATCTCTGGATCGATGCTCCGGCCCCGACACAGGATGCCGTGACACTGGGCCTCAAGGTCGGCGACCCCGCGTGGGTGCTGGTCGACATGGCCGGTTCACCGATCGTGCGCGAAGGCAAGGTCATCGAAGCCGCGCCGACGGCCGATGCCGCGAGCCGTACACGCCGCGTGCGCGTCGAAGTGCCCAACCCCAAGGGTGCACAGCGACTGCTCGCCGGCGAGCCCTCGTATGTGCGGTTCACGCCGCCCACCGACGAGTTCAAGAAGATGGTTGAATCGTTCGCCGCGGCGACCAAAGCCGCCAACTGATGATCGGGTGTTCGCTCGCGATCCCACATGACGGAGCTCTCAGGCTGTGATTGAACTCTCGAATCTCAAGACCCCCGCATGGCAGCGCATCGTGCAGGAGCTCTCCGCCCCCGCGGCGGACGACAAGCTCTTTCTCGTGCGCCTCATCTCCATCCTCGGTCAGGTCACCGGCGCACGTCAGGCCGTCTTCTTCCTCATCCCGCCACCGGCGAGCGAATCGCCCGCGGGGCCCGATCCCAAGGCCGCGATGGTCTGGCCACTGCCGCCCGACCTCGTCGATGCACAAGGCCGGATGACACTGCCCGTCGAACAGCTCATCAATCCGGCTCGCGTGAATGAAGGCACGATCGAGCGGCTGAGTGATCTGCGCTCCGCCGCCCGCGCCGCAGCGATGTCGAAGCAGTGCACCGTCTTCGCGCTCGACGCCGACGATCAGATGTACGACCCCAGCGGACAACGGGGCAATGTGCTCGCCATTCCGCTGGCTTCAGGCCAGGCCAACGAAGCCGCGACCGCACCCCTGCAGGGCGTCGTTGCGATGCTCGTGGATGGTCGGTCCAAACAGGCACTGCAGACCACGCTCGCGCTGGTTGAGGTGCTCGCCGGCTACGTCTACTCGCACACGGCTCAGCAGAATCTGCGGCGGGTTCGGGCCTCCTCCGCGGCACTGGATCTTGCGGCACGACTGCTCTCGGCCATCAATCAGTCGCAGGGCTTCAAGGGCTCGTGCTTCCAGTTCGTCAACGATTTGTGCCGCCACCTCTCAGTCGATCGTGTCGCGATCGGCTGGGTTCACGGCAGTGGCAGCAATGTCGCGGTGAAGCGCGGAGCCGGAGGCGGTCGACGCGAGGTGCGGGTCATCTCGATGAGCGACACCGAGAACCTCGACCGCCGCATGATGATGGTTCAGAAGATCGAGCACGCGATGGAAGAGTGCCTCGATCAGGAGCAGACGGTGCTCTTCCCGCCACCGGCCAACTCCGGCCAGGGTGCCGATGCCGTGCTGTCGCAGGCCATCACGCACGCCCACCGCGAGTTGGGTGCGGCCGATGCGAAGCTTCGAGTCGCATCCTTCCCGATGCGGGTGGGCGATTCCAAGGGCGACCGCATCATCGGCATCATCACGGTTGAATCAACCGGTGACGGCGCGATTGATCTGTCGGGCATTGAACTGATCCAGGCAACGCTCGACCTGGTGTCGCCAGTCATGGCCGTGCGTCACAGCGACGACCGGCCGATTCCAGCGCGGATGTGGGATTCGACGCTCAAGGCCGCGGCGTGGTTCGTGGGGCCCAAGCACACGGTGTGGAAAGTGGCGGGCATCGCTCTCATGGTCACCACCGCGGTCATGGTCCTCTTCAGCACGACCTACCGGATCGGTGCGCCAGCAGAACTTCAGCCTCGCGAACGTCGAACGATGTCGACTCCCTTCGATGGACGGATTGCCGCGCTGGGTGAGGGTGTCGAGCCCGGCCGCGCGGTCACGCAGGGGCAGCTTCTGGTGGAGTTTGATACCACCGAGATGCGTCTGAGCGCTCTCGAAGCACAGAGCCAGTTGTTGCAGTACGAGAAGGAAGCGGACGAACTGCTTCGCACCGGCAAGATCGGCGAGGCGCAGCAGGCTAAGGCCAAGGGCGATCAGGCTTCAGCCAAGCAGCAGTTGCTGAACCATCAGATTGAACGCAGCCGCGTGGTGGCGCCGATCTCGGGGGTCATCACCTCGGGCGATCTCAAGGACAAGATCGGTGCTTCGATCAAGCTTGGCGACAAGCTCTTTGAGGTGGCGAATCTCTCCGACATGGTGGTGATCGCCAAGGTCGACGACCGCGACATCACGATGATCGAGCCGGGACAGACCGGTCAGGTGAGCCCCAAGAGCGACCCGAGCCTGGCTGTCTCGTTCACGGTTGAACGCATCGTTCCGCTCGCGCAGGCGCACGAGGGGCAGAATGCCTTCGAGGTGCACTGCAAGCTGGAGAGCACGCCGTCGTGGTTCCGCCCGGGCATGGAAGGGCAGGCCAAGTTTGACGGGCCGCGCCGGACACTGGCGTGGATTGCAAGCCGCCGCGTGCTCGACACGCTGCGGGTCTGGCTCTGGTGGTGATCTGCTGACGGCGCACAGTCTGGAATACTCATGTCCGAACGTTCAACATTCTCGCCCTTCTGGCACCGCGTCCGTGCGATGAAGCCGCGTCTGCGCCCGCACGTGCAGATGACCCGTCAGCACTATCGAGGCCGCCGCTGGCATGTGGTGCACGACCCCTCCTCCAACGCCTTCTTTCGTCTCAGCCCGGTCGGTCACGAGTTCGTCGGGCTCTTCGACGGCAAACGCACGATCGAGGAGATCTGGCAGCTGGGGCTCAGCCGCTACGGCGATGAGGCCCTGACGCAGAACGAGGTCATCCAGCTCCTCAGCCAGCTCTATTCGGGCAACCTTCTCGCGGCGGACACTGCCCCCGAGACCGACCAGCTCCTGGGCCGCGGCCGGGATCGCCTTCAGAAGAAGATCACGCAGCAGGCCATCGGCCTGATGTACTTCAAGGTCCGGCTGTTCAACCCCGATCACATCCTGGCCTGGGTCGAGCCAATCCTTCGGCCCCTGCTGGGGCGGATTGGCTTCGTGCTCTGGGCACTGTGGGTGCTCGCGGGGCTTGTGGCGATCATCCCGCACTGGGAGGAGCTGGGCCGGGGCATCGATTCGGCGATGGCACCGAAGAACTGGCCCCTGATGCTGGTCGTCTTCGTCGTCATCAAGCTCTGGCACGAACTGGGGCACGGCGTTATCTGCAAGCGGTTCGGCGGACAGGTCCCCGAATTCGGCGCCATGATGCTCGTGCTCGTGCCCGCGCCGTTCGTCGATGCCTCCGCTGCGTGGAGCTTCGCGAGCAAGTGGCAGCGGATGGCCGTAGGTGCTGGCGGCATGATCTTCGAACTCGCTGCCGCGAGCATGTGCGCCTTCGTCTGGCTGAACACCGGTCCTGGCGACCTCCTGCACCAGCTCAGCTACAACGCGATGCTTTCGGCGAGCGTCTCAACGATCCTCTTCAACGCCAACCCGCTGATGCGCTTCGACGGGTACTACATCCTCAGCGATTTCCTTGAAATCCCCAACATGCAGCAACGCTCGTTCGGGATGCTCAAGTTCCTGATGCAGCGGCATGTCTACCGCATCAAGGCGGCCGTGCCGCCCACCTCCAGCGCGAGCGAAGCGATCTGGCTGATCATCTACGGCATCGCCTCGGGCATCTATCGGATCGTGCTCTTCATCTCGATCACGCTCTATCTGGTCGGGAAGATGTTCGCCATCGGCGTCTTCCTCGCCGCGTGGACCGCCGCGATGTGGTTCATCCTGCCGATCGGCCAGTTCGTGCACTGGCTGGCCACCAACTCGAACCTTGCGATCCGCCGCGGCAGAGCCATCGTGACGAGCCTGGCGCTGATCGCCGTTTCGGTCGTGCTCATCGGTGCTGTCCCGATGCCCGACCACCGTCGGGCAGTGGGGGTCATCGAGAGCAAGAAGCAGGCAGGCGTCTTCTTCAAGGTGGATGCGTTCGTCAAGCAAGTCCACGTGCAGGCGGGGCAGCGGGTCAAGACGGGAGATCCGATCCTCACCTGCGAGAGCGATCAGCTGCTCGCCCAGATCGCCATGGTCAACGCCCAGCTGCTCGAAGCCGCGGCGAAGGAACGCGAAGCCCGGATCGAAAGCGAAGCCGCCGCTCAGGTCGCCGCGAAGTTCGCGGCAACCATGACCGAGCAGCTGGCCTACCTGCGTCAGCGGGAACAGAATCTCGTGGTGCGTGCGCCTCAGGATGGTGTCCTGGTCGGGCCGGATCTTGATTCGTACATCGGCAAGTACGTCAAGGAGGGCCAGGGCGTGTGCGCCGTGGTCGAACTCGATCAGTTGCGGGCGACGGCGACTCTGACCCAGCAGGAGGGTTGGATCTACGAACTGCCCCCCGACAAGTACAAAGTCGAACTGCGCCGCGCCTCTGACCTTCAGACCGTGATTCCGGCGGTCTTCGAGCGCACGAGTCAGGCGGGCGATCGCGAGCTTCCCCATCCGGCACTCGGGTACGCGGGCGGCGGAGCATTCGAGACCGAAGCCCAGGATCAGAGCGGCATGGTGGCCAAGAGCCCGCTGCTCAAGGCCTACTTCAGAAGCGCGGATGCGAACGGTGACACCAGCACCTTCGCGGCAGCAAACGGCGTGGGGGCCCAACCCGGCGAGCGGGTGTACTTCAGGTTCACGCTCCCCCGCAAGCCCTGGCTCCTGCAGTGGATCGACGCCATCGAGAAGCAACTCCAGGGCAAGGCACGCCTGTGAGCCCGTGATGTTGGTGGTTTTCAGCAACGTGGTTTGTTCATGTCTCACACGCTGACGCACTACAACTCCCTGTACGAATCGCTGCGGAGCAGACGGCTGAGGCCGGAGCTGCCCAAGGGCGTTGACATGATCGCCTCGCGCATCGGCACGAGCGTGAAGCATCGCGCCACCAACCTGGCCAACCTGAGGCGCCAGGCGGAAGCCACCGATCGGCTCGCACCTGAACTCCGCGGCATGTCCGAGGCCGCGCTGGACGATTACATCGCACGCACCCGCGAAGTCTTCGTGCGTGGCCGGCAGGATTTCGCCGCGGTCTCGCGCGGGCTAGCCTCGATCCGGGAAGTGGCCCGACGCATCACCGGTGAAGAAGCCTACATGGTGCAGCTGACGGGCGCGCTGGGCCTCTATCACGGTCGCATCATCGAGATGCTCACCGGCGAGGGCAAGACTCTCACCGGCTCCATCGCCGCGCCGCTCATTGCCTGGCAGCACAAGCATCTGCACATCCTCACGGTCAACGACTATCTCGCAAGCCGCGATGCGCTCAGCCGCAAGGCCATCTACCAGAGGTGCCTGTGCGATGTGGGTGCGATTGTGCAGGATACCGAGCCGGCCGAACGCTACGGCATCTATGCCAAGCAGATCGTCTACTGCACCCCCAAGCAGATCGTCGCCGACTTCCTTCGCGATCAGATCCGCATGGGGCAGCACAACACGCCCTGGGCAGCGCGACACCTGTTTGCGATCACTGGCAGCGATGGTGATCGCGGCCCGATGGTGCCCGGTCTGCAGGCCGCGATGGTTGACGAAGCCGATGCAGTCCTCATCGATGAAGGCGTCGTTCCGCTCATCATCGCGCGTTCACGCCGTGAGGATGACATGGCCAATGTCTACCGCGAGGCAGCGGACATCGCCACGCGGCTCGACGAAGGCCCCGACTACGTGATGGACCTGGTGCAGCGCCGCTGCGATCTCAAACGCCGCGGCAGCGATCGCCTGCGCCACATGTTCGCCCAGTTGATCGGACGCGGCGGCTCACCCATCTGGAAGGCGCACCGCCGCGGCGAAGAACTGATCCGCCAGGCGTTGGTCGCACGCTTCTGCTATCTCAACCAGCAGCAATACCAGATCGTCGAAGGCAAGATCGTCATCGTGGACGAGTACACGGGTCGCTTCCTCCCCGACCGCTCGTGGGAGCATGGGCTGCACCAGGCGGTTGAGGCCAAGGAAGGGCTCGATGTCACGGCCGACCGTGAGACACTCGCACGCTTGAGCTTCCAGCGCTACTTCCGCACGTATCCATTCCTGTGCGGCATGACCGGCACCGCTGCGGACGCCACTGGTGAGATGGAAGCCGTGTATTCGCGCCCGGTCACCGTGATCCCGACCAATCGGCCGATCGCCCGCATCCAGATGCCGATGCGAGTCTTCCGGACGCAGCGCGACAAGTGGGCGGCGATCGTCAACTCGATCGAGGAGATTCACAATCAGGGGCGGCCCATCCTCGCCGGCACGCGTTCGATCGCTTCCTCAGAACTCCTGAGCAACCTGCTCAAGGCGCGCGGCTTGGCACACGAGGTCCTCAATGCCAACTACGACAAGGACGAGGCCGACCTGATCTCTCGCGCGGGTCAGGGGCGAAGCCGCGATCAGGCCGATCGCTCGGCCGCCATCACCGTGGCGACGAACATGGCCGGCCGCGGCACCGACATCAAACTCGACAAGGCCGCCCGGGAAGCCGGAGGGCTGCACGTGCTCCTCACCGAGATGCACGGGGCCAAGCGGATCGACCGCCAGTTCATCGGACGTGCCGGACGCCAGGGTGATCCGGGTTCATCGCAGATCTTCGTCTCACTGGAGGACGAACTGGTGACGAAGTTCGCGTCGCTTGCCGCGAGAATCCTCAAGGAACGCCCGGGTCATCCCGAGTTTTCGAGTACTGGTCTGCTGGGTCAGCTCTTCCGTCATGCGCAGGCCCGGTCAGAAGCCAAGGACCGGCGCAACCGTGCTTCGGTGCTCAAGCAGGACGACTGGATCGACAAGCACCTGCCCGGCGTGGGCTGATGCGGTCGGCGGTGTTTCACGCCTGCCGCACGCCTTGTACGCGGCTATCCTCGTCGCCGTGAGCCAGCCCCGATCCCAGGCCGATTTCTACGCCGATCCGCTCGTCTACGACGTCTTGCATTCGCCAGGAACCGCGGGCGAAGCGCGTGCGGTTCTGCGCATCACCCGGCGATTCATGCCCGTCACGCCGCCGCTCTCGTTTCTTGAGCCGGCGTGTGGCACGGGCCGCTACCTCATGGTCCTGGCACGCAAGGGGCACTTGTGCACGGGCTTTGATCTCTCCAGCGACATGGTGACGTACGCCAAGGGCGTCGCCGCCGAGCACGAACGATCAAAGGGTGTCAAGCTCTTCGTGAGCGACATGCGTGATTTCGATGTCGGCAGGCGGCTGGGCCAGTTCAATGTCGCCTTCAACCTGATCAACACGATCCGGCACCTTTCGAGCGATGCCGCGATGATCGATCATTTCAAGGCGATCCGACGCGTGCTTGCACCCGGGGGCATCTACATCGTGGGAATCTCTCTGTGCGCGTACGGCCAGGAGATGGAGACCGAGGACACGTGGATCGGCAAGGCACGTGGCATGAGCGTGACGCAGGTCGTCCAGTACCTTCCCTCCCGTGGCGACACCGGCAAGGCTCGCGAAGAACGAGTGATCAGTCACATGACGGTGACGCGGGGCACCAGCACACGCCACATCGATTCCAACTACGTGCTCCGGGGCTACAACCTCGCGCAGTGGCGTGAGATCGTGCATGATGGCGGCATGCAGATCGCGGCGTGTCTTTCGAGCGATGGCGAGGACGAACTGACGCCCTGCGAACCCGGCTACTTCATCTTCGTGCTCAAGGCGCGCTGATGATGATGGAACGGGTCAGCTGCGCGTCGTTGCCCGGGTCGCCCACGGTGATGACGATGCGCTTGCCCGAAAGCTGGCCGAGTGCTCCCTTGTATGAGAACCTTCGGATGGTCTGTGTTCCGCCCGCAAGCTCGCTGATGCTCGCCTTGGATCGGGGTTGATCGGGCGCATAGGCCGTCATCGCCAGCGTGCGATTCGTCGTGCCTCGATTGGAGACCGCCGCTTCGATGATGAGATCGTTGCCGCGTGCGATGTAGGAGAGATCCAGGCTCATGTCGGCCATGCCCACATTGACCTGACGGGTCACCTCGAAGGGCCTGTACTGCTTGTCGGCCGACAGTTTGACTTCCATCACGAACTGCTTCGGGCCCATCTCCTCCGCCGGGCTGAACGAGACGTTGAACGGGATCCGGGTCGCTTCCCCGGCACCCAGTGCAATGCTGAACGTCCGTGGCGAGACGCGCCAGCCGCGGTCGCGCGTGGCAGAGTCAGAGCCGCCTGGCCGCAGGATCGTGATGGTCCCGCTGATCCCGCTGGGCCATGGGTTCTCCACGACCAGCTCAAGGTCGTGGCGGCTGTTGTTGGATTCAAGCAGCGTCGGGCTCAACTTGAAGCCCGCGAGGAACTTGGCCAGATGCACATCGATGCCCTCGATGAAGACCGGCGCTCTCCCGGCCTTGACTCTGACCTCCTCGCCCCCAAGCGAACTTTTCGCATGCGGCGCTGGCGTGCTGTTGCCATACAGATCGACGACGCGGATGTCGCCCTGGCCAAGCGGAGATTGCAGAACGGCATCCGCATCGACGGCGCTTTCGTTCCAGAGGATGAGCGCGCCGCCGCGTGAGGCAAGCGCCTCCGATGCGGGCACCAGGATGAGGCAGACGACCCCATCGGGCGCGGGGAACGAACCCACGATGCGCCGACCCGCCAGTCGATTGGCAGTGTTGATCCAGGCAGGCGCTTCGACCGAGGGTGAGACCCGTGGAATGCGCAGTCGATCGACGGTCCAGGGCTGTTCGATGTCGTAGCGGAGTTGGTCAGAATCGAAGCTGCTGCCCCGCCCTGATTCCCAGAAGCGGATCATGCGCTTGACGCACTCGCTCGCAGCCGCGACGCGTCCGTAGTCTTCAAGCGGAAGCGCGGGCATGACCAGCGCATCGGGCATGGCTCCAACGCTCGTTCCTTCGAGCGACCGGAGATACGTCGTCACCTGATCCGCGGTGGTCAGTGAGTCGGCGGTGATCGTGGTGCCGACGGTTGCCGGTGTCGGTCCCGGCAGAAGGCTCGCCGCGGCTTCGACAGGAATGAGCACGCGAGCACCCGCCACCAGCGACGAGAGTTCCTTCTGCACTTTCAGTGCTTCACCCATCAGCGACGGCGAGGCGTTGGCTCCGAAGGCATCCGTGAATCGTCCGACCTGCCAGTGGTTGATGCGCTGGCCATACCGGTCCATCAGCGTGGTGATGTACGGAGTCCAGATGGCGCGATCCTGCTGCGCCAGGGTCCACGCATCGTTGGATGTCAGGTGCAGTGTTTCCGCGAGCGCATCAGGGACGGGGCCAAGACACAACGTCACTCGCCGTGCATCCGCCAGCAGCACATCAAGCGATCGCATCAGCGACGTCGTGTGCTGCCCCAGCGTGGCTGTGGTCAGTGATGAAGTCATGACGGGAATCGAGTAGTGGCGGGCATCCATGTGCGCCGCCATCGATCCCAGCAAGCCCAGCGATTCAGGCGTTCCGTCGATCACGGCGATGCCAAAGCCATCCCGGTCGGCCTTGAACAACTGCGTGGCCGGATCGTCGGGGTCATCCATCCGAGGCAGCCCCTCGGGCACATTGTCAACGTACGCAAAATCAAGGTACGAGCCGCCCACACGATGGTCACCTGCGAAGACATCAAGAATGCACCTGTACCACCCGTAGCGAGTGATCTTCGGCCGCCATGACTCCGAGTCGATGCCGCTGCCAACCGCCAGCGAGCCGCGGTCGATCTCACGCCCCTGCTCATCGACGATGCGCAGCGTGGTCGTGAGCGCTTCGCCCGTCAGATCACGCACGGTCGCGAGAATCTCAGGTGCTTGCTCGGAGGTGAGGATGTTGGACGCAGTGCGCGTCGAGAGTTCAACACGGGGCGGCTGGTTGACTTCAATGTCATCAAAGTACGCCGCGGCATCAAAGTCCTCGCCCCAGATCTGGTGTGTTCCCAGTGCCGCTGGTGCATAGTCGCGAGGCTGCAGCACGAGGAGTTCAATCTGCAGGTACGCCGCGGCGGGAATGCCCCCTGGAACACCCACGCTCACCGGTACCCACGTGCCATCCGACCGAATCGGCAACGAACGGAACTCGGCCCCATCGATCAGGTGGCCACGCTGGTCGAGCAGGCGGGCGACCAGAAATGCCGCGGCATGCCGCATGCGCTGCGTCTTGATATGGCAACTCACGCGGTAATCGGCATCGGCAAAGACGGGAATGACGCCCGGACTGAGCGACATGGCGGTGTTGCCGCCGCGTGTTGGGAGGATCACGCTTCCTTCGCCCGTGCGAGCCTGTCCGCCTTCGGTCGTGTACGAGAGCTTTGCTTCATTCCATGCCGGGAATCGATCCTGCACAGCATTGCCGTGTGCGGTCCGAGGCCGGTACCAGTATTGAGGCACATCCGTTGGGTTGGTCGTTTGCTCTTCAAAGCCAAATGAGGCGACCAGACGCCCGGAGGCAAGTGGGCGCTGCACACCGGGCGGAGTCGATGCCTCCTGCGCAGCGCACAGCGAGCCAGTACTGAGTGTGGCAAGGCCTGCAAGCAGCAAGATTCGACGGCGATGTTCCACGTCTTGCTTTCATATCGGTTCCTTCGCGAACTTGCCTGCCGAAGCCTCGCCCGCAAGCCAATGCGCACACACCGATCTCGGGGACCAGCGTCCTCTTTCACCCTCCCCTCTCCATGCGGGCGTCGGCCGATCAGGCCCGCCAGTCCATGGATGCCCAGGGCATCGAGACACCGGAGGCGTTCACCGGCCCGACAATTTCGAGATGACGCCTTGACATTGGCGATTACGGTTGTAATCATCCTGACTACAGGTGTAAACGCTATGGAAATACCATCGATCACAGAAGCGGAGTGGCAGGTGATGAAGGTGTTGTGGGCACGCTCGCCCATGACAGCCGCGGCACTTGCAGAAGCCCTCAGCGGCAGCGTGGATTGGAAGCCCACGACCGTCAAGACGCTTGTGGGACGGCTCGTCGAGAAGGGAGCCGTTTCGTTCGTGCCCCGAGGGCGCGAGTACCTCTACAGCCCGCAGGTTGCAGAAGCAGATGTCGTCCGAAGCGAAAGCGGTTCGTTCCTCACTCGCTGCTTCGACGGTGCCGTGGCTCCGATGTTGGCCCACTTCGTGCAGGAGCATCCGCTCACCAGTGAGGAGATCACGCGGCTGCGTGAGATTCTGGATCAGGCATCAACGCGTGAAGATGGAGGCAGGTCATGATTCAGTTCCTGCAGTGGCTCGCCGCGGCATCGCTTCAAGGCGCGCTGCTCGCTGGCGGCGTCTGGCTGCTGATCCGCTGCGCCGGAGATCATCTTGCTCCCAGGTGGCGGTGCCTGCTCTGGAGCATGGTGCTGATTCGCATGGCGTTGCCCGTGGCTCCTGCATCACCCTGGAGTCTCTGGTCGCTCGCATCGTGGACATCGATTCCCGCCGCGGCAGCACCCAGCAACGAATCAGCCCTTCCCACTCGCGAGCTTTCTCAGCAGCCACCCTCTTCGCCCGCTGCTGTGCCTGCTCCGCAGGATGCTGTAGTTGGTGCGACGCACCGCGGCGTGCTCGCGGCGTCACGCATGGAGGTCTTGAATCAGTGGTGGGGCATGGCCTTTGGTCTGTGGCTCGCTGGCGCAGCGTTGATGGTGTTCAGAGTGGTCATGGGCAGAGCGCAGCTGCGAGATCGCCTGAAGTTGGCGGAGCCAGTGCGTGATCCCTGGCTGCTCGAAGTCCTGGAGAACTGCCGCCAGCGCATGGGAGTGCGCCGGCGCATCGAACTGGTGGAATCAGATCGGTTCACGTCGCCGGCGGTGGTGGGGTGGTTGAAGCCGCGGATCGTGCTTCCAAAGGGGTTCGCGGCGTCGACGAGACATGATGGTGTACGAGCGGTGTTGCTTCATGAATGCGCTCACATCACGCGGCACGACATCGCCGCGGCGTGGGTTGCTTCATTCATTCTCGCCATGCACTGGTTCAACCCGATCTGCTGGTGGGTGCTGCGTCAGATGCGAAGTGAACGGGAACTGGCGTGTGATTCCGCCGCGTTGATGGTGATGACCCCGCGTGAACGGCCCGTGTACGGCCACACGCTGCTTGATCTTCTCGTGAAAGTCTCTGTTCCCGAGCCGTACCCCTCCATCGCAGCAATGGATGGCCGCGGCATTGAAACTCGAAGGAGAATGCTGATGATTGCAAGGTTCCGTCCCGATTCCATTCTGAACTCCGTGGTCGCCGCCGCGGCGTGTCTGTGCGTCGCCGTCGTCGGGCTCACCGACGCCGCGGAACCTCCCAAGAAAGCGCAGGCCGGGGCCGCGGCTACCTCGTTTGGGTTCTGCGCCAAGCCATACGAGGCGGATGCAGACAAGAACATCAACCTGGGCAGCGGCATTCGCTGGCATGTCCAGAGTCGCTACTTGGGCGTTGATGACAAGGGCAACTCTTCAGTTGATGAGCGACTGACGATGGTGCTTCAGGATCAAGCCAAGTCGTTCTGGCCGGTGATTGTCAAGTTCGCGCCCGAGGCACGTGCCCAGTTCGAAAAGGACCTCGCACACGCGATCCGGATTCGACAGGCGATGCTCAAGAAGTCTGAAGCGGACTGCGCGCCGGAACCCACGGCGCTTGAAGCAGTCCTGAACTTCCAGGGCACCGCGCTTGAGGACAATCTGTGCAGCCCGTTCCACGATGGTCGGATCGCGGTTGAGCCCAAGGAGGCGAGCACCGCAAAGAAGCCGATCGAGCTGACGTGGCTTATGGCCACGCCAGTCTCGCCCGAAACCAATTTCGGCCGCGTGCGCATGTCAATGTCCCAAGCTCAGGATCTGCTTCAGAGCATTGAGGTCGCTGCCAAGCAGGTCGGCACCAAGCCAACGGAAACGGTCGCTGCGGCGCGTGAGGAATCCCAGATCAGTATCTACACACGCCTGCTCGAACTCGATCAGTTCGGCGCGAGCGACCTGCGTGACCAGTTCGAGATACACGCCTTCTCGCACTACCGCGGCTCGGATGAGGCGGGCAATGTCACGATCGACAACCGCGTGACGGTGGTCCTGGCGAACCCTGCCAAATCAATGTGGCACATGATCGCCAAGCTCGGCCCGGCCGACGCTGCACGCTTCGCGAGCGAACTTGAGGCAGCAGTGGCCGCACGCAAGGACGATGCAGTCGCCGGCACCGCGGCAACCATCGCGACAGCGCCCTACTCGATCGTCGATCCCGGGCAGCTCGTGATCCCTGCCGATGTGACCATCAAGGCACTCCCTGCCTACACCAACTCCGGCCACACCGGCGCGATCTCCGTCGAGAAGCGAGTGACGATCGTGATCGATGACACGAAGAACAGCTTCTATCCGATGGTGGTGCGCCTCGACGCGACCGCGGCACGCACGCTGCTCGATGAACTCAAGGCGGCCATCGCCGCCCGATCAGCCAAGTAAC
>JBILUL010000238.1:0-5677 GCA_044371005.1 Phycisphaerales bacterium
GGCTTGAGCTTGTCCGCCTTGATTCCCGCGGCACGCACCACGCCCTTGCGATCCACTACGATCGTCGCCGGGAAATAGCTCACGCCGCACGCCTGGGCAGTCACCCCCCGCACGCGTGCTGCCTTCGCGGCAGGCTTGTCCGTTGCTGGCTTCTCAGATGCCGCAGCAGGTGCATCGGCAGCCTTCTCCGCCGCTTGATCATGTGCAAGTGCAAACTTGACCTTGTGCTTGGTCGCCGCGTCCTTCATCTTGTCCCACGAAGCACCCGCATCACACACCGCGGCGAAGACCACATTGGGCGTGGTCGCAAACTCACCTGCCGCCGCGACCACCAGATCAAGTTCACGCACACAGAACGTTGCCGGTGACGTGAAATGCACGATCGTCACCGCACCCTTGAGGTCCGATTCCCCGGGTGCCGTTCCCAGCCACTGCGAGGCCTTCAGTGCCGGCAGCGGTTTGCCTTCCAGTTCCTTGAGCAAGGCCGGACGGTTCGCGCCGCCCACATACAGGTCGGCCGCGAACTCCGCCGTGGCTGCGCTGCCGGAGGAAGCGGGGCCAGACTCAGCGAGCAGCGCCTTGACGACATCTTCAACGTGATTGGGCGTGAGGCCCGCGGCACGGACGTTGCCGGAGCGGTCGATGACGACGTAGGTTGGCCAGAACTGCACGTTGTACGCCGCGGCAGTGGTGCTCAGGGGCTTGGCGGCCTTGTCGATCGCGATCGGGTAGTTGATCCCCTTCTTCTGCACGACGCCCGGAGCCTCTTCGGTGCCGGAGTTGCCATCGTGGACGCCGATGAAGACCATCCCCTTGTCCTTGTATTCGTTGACAAGCTTGATGTTCTCGGGGATGGCCGCCATGCACGGGCCGCACCAGGTGGCCCAGAAGTCGAGCACGATCACCTTGCCGCGGCTTGCCTTGATGGTGGTTTCGGCGCCGATCCACGATGCCGCGGTGATGTCCGCCGCGGGCTTGCCTTCCAGACTCTTGAGCTGAGCGGGGCGGGCCGTGCCTTCGAAGAACCACTCATCGGGGAAGGGCTTGGCCTGACCGCTCGCGAGTGAGGCAAACAGGGCGGAACTGCCAAGTACTGCCGCGAGGGTGAAACGACCGAATGCAGACTTCATGCAACGACCTCCTGTGCCCTGTGGGGGGTGGGCAGGGCTCACTGCCGTATACCGATGGGTACGAATCAAGATGCGTACTTAAGTTGGGGCAGAGTGTAGCGACAGTGGGCTGGCACCATGATGCTGCGGGTGAGACAATCCCGTGCGATGGGCGTGATTTGCAACATCACTTCGAGTCCTGAAGCGAGTGGGCCACACTCTGTCCACGCCCTGTCCACCGGGAGCTGCCCAACTCGTCGGACATGGCGGGCCATCGAAGCGGACGCTTTGGGCCACGAGGGCGGATGCCAGGTCGATCGCGGCCGTCGCCTTGGCCGAGTTGCTCGCCCGCCCGGATCACCCTACTATCTGGCCGCACATGAGTTCCGGCACTTCAATCACGACGACGACTACGACGTCCACCGCCTGACGCGGGGCTTGCCGGCCTCCCGCGTACTTGAAGCGTTTCCTACCAAAGCCCGGCCACTGAAGCCGGGCTTTTCATTTCGCCCCTGTTTCGACCCCTCCCCCCGTCCCTGCCCGTTCCCCTGGTCCACACCACCTGAACTTGCCAGTCCTGGCCTTTCATGTACCGATAGTGAGTCTGCCATGCCCATCATTACTCTTCCCGACGGTTCCAAGAAGTCCTTTGACGGTCCGGTTTCCGCTTTTGCGGTCGCTCAGTCCATCGGCCCCAAGCTCGCCGCGGCGGCGGTTGGGTGCAAAGTCGATGGCGAGCTCCGTGATATCGGCACGCTCCTGACCTCCGATTGCTCACTGGCGATCGTGACCGAGCGGACCCGAGACAAGCAGGTGGACAAGGATGCCCTGACGATGATGCGGCACTCGGCCGCTCACGTGATGGCTGAGGCGATCCAGGATGTCCTGGGCAAGGACATTCTGCTGGCCTACGGACCTCCGACCGAGGCTGGGTTCTTCTACGACATGTTCGTTCCGGCGGGTAAGTCGATCAGCAGCGATCACTTCGACAAGATCAACGCCCGCATCGCGGAGATCATCAAGGAGAATCGCCCGATTACCCGTTACGAGGTGGGTGCCGGCGATGGCATGTCCAAGCTCAAGGCTGAGGCGAACAAGTACAAGATCGACAATGCGGAACGCGCGCTGGGGTTGCCTGCGACGCAGTACAAGGGCGACAAGGTCGGTTCTGCGCCAGCACCTGCGAGCGCCGATGCGAAGTTGACGTTCTATGTGACTGGTGAGCCGGGGAAGAACTGGGAAGATCTCTGCCGCGGGCCGCATGTGCCGACCACTGGTCGCATCGGTGCGGCGCGGGTGATGTCGCTGGCGTCGTCGTACTGGCATGGCGATGAGAACTCGGATCGTCTGACCCGTGTGTATGGCACGGCCTTCCCGTCGCAGGCAGAGCTCGATGCGCATCTGAATCAGCTCGATGAAGCCAAGAAGCGCGACCACCGTGTGATCGGCAAGGCGCTGCGGCTCTTCCACATCGATGAGCAGGTGGGTCAGGGTCTGATTCTCTGGACGCCCAATGGCTCGGTGCTGCGTCAGGAGCTGGGCAACTTCATCGGCGAGGAGCTGCGCAAGCAAGGGTACAGCAACGTCTTCACGCCGCACATCGGGCGGCTGGAGCTGTACAAGACCAGCGGTCACTATCCCTATTACAAGGAAAGCCAGTATCCGCCGATCGTGGAGCGCGAAGCGCTCCAGCAGTTGATGGATCAGGGCTGTGGCTGCGCTGAGATGATGAACCGCGTCGAGGGCGTTTCCGCCAAGCTCGCCGCGGGCATCAACGAGCGCGCGGGCAAGGAAGTCATTGGCCAGGATGTCATCAAGCCCGAAGAGCAGCTGCTCGATGGCTACATGCTCAAGCCGATGAACTGCCCGCACCACATCAAGATTTTCGCGAGCCAGCCGCACAGCTACCGCGATCTGCCGGTGCGTCTGGCCGAGTTCGGCACGGTCTATCGCTGGGAGCAGAGCGGCGAGCTCAACGGCATGACCCGCGTCCGCGGCTTCACTCAGGACGATGCGCATCTCTTCTGCACCGAAGAGCAGGTGCCCGCCGAACTGATGGGCTGCCTCGCGCTGGTCAAGACCGTGCTCACCACGCTCAAGATGAACGATTACCGCGTTCGAGTCGGCCTGCGCGATCCGGACAAGGGCAAGTACATCGGTTCGAGCGAGAACTGGGACCGCGCGGAAGAAGCCTGCCGCAACGCGGCACGCGCCATGGGTGTTTCGTTCACCGAAGCCCAGGGCGAGGCGGCTTTCTACGGCCCCAAGATCGACTTCATGATCAAGGACGTGATCGGCCGCGAATGGCAGCTGGGCACCGTGCAGGTCGATTACAACCTGCCCGTGCGGTTCGATCTCACCTATATCGGCGCTGACAACAAGCAGCACCGCCCGGTGATGATCCACCGCGCGCCCTTCGGCTCGTTCGAGCGGTTCTGCGGCGTGCTGATCGAGCACTTCGCCGGTGCGTTCCCGACGTGGCTGAGCCCCGAGCAGGTCCGCGTGCTTCCCATCAGCGAGAAGACCAACGACTACGCGATGAAGGTGGTTGCCGCGCTCAAGGAAGTGGGCATCCGCGCCACCATCGATACCGGTGGTGATCGCATCCAGGCCAAGGTCAAGGAAGCGGCCGACATGAAGGTGCCGTACATGGCGATCGTCGGCCCGCGCGATGCGGAGAACAACGCGGTCTCCGTGCGGGCACGCGGCGTGCAGAAGGATCTGGGCGCGATGAACCTTGCGGACTTTGTCGCTGGGCTCAAGCGAGAGGTTGATACCCGCGGCGGCGAGACGGTCGTCTCCAAGTTCGCCTGAGTGACTGTTTCTGATGTTCATCGGCGCATCGTGGCAGAGAGTTCCTACGCTCTGCCACGATGCTGCCGCGCGCCAACATTTACGATGTCGCGACGTTCGTCTGTCTCCCGGATGGGCCGCAGCGCGTGCAGCGGCACGTGGGCAGGCGCTTTGGTTCGTCGCGGTCGTCGCTTCGTGCCAGTGTGACGCGATTGCTGGTCACGGGTTGGTTTTCAGCCGCGGCGTTCATTGCGATCTGGCTCGCCGGACTCGGGCTGCTCACGCTCTGGGCACCGAACGGGGCCGGTCAGTTCGACCTGCACCTGCGGCTGTCGCTGTTCTCGGCGTGGGTGCTCAACATGCCTTTGTTCTGGCTTGACCTGCGCATGCTGCGCCTTCGCCAGCGCATCGGGCGGCGAGCCAGGCTCAGTGGCTTCCGCGGCGAGTTGCACGCGGCGGAAGTGGTGAGCCGCCGGACTCAATGGAACACGCTGGTTGGCAAGGACGACGGCACCGCGCTGCTCGGACGGCTTGTGAACGCACTGCCGGCTGGAATGCTCCTGGCCATGCTGCCGCTGCTTCTGATCTCGGTTCCGCTGGCGGTCTGGAATGGTGCAGGGCGTGCCGGGGACGCGATCGGGTTCGTTTTCCCTGCCGGTTTGCTGGCGATGTTCGCGATCCGCCAGCGCCTTGAGAAGCAAACCGCCGCGAGGTTCATGGAGGTCTCTCGGGCCGTCATCTGTTCCGAATGTGGCTATTCGTTGCGAGCCCACCTGAATCAGCTTGAACAGACGACCGGCAGAACGGTGGGGCCGCCCCGCTGTCCGGAATGCGGAACGCACTGGCCACTGGTGCCACCTCCGTGCTTTGTGCGCATTGAGGAGGGCGCGGGCCGGAAGCGATCGGGCCAAATCCCGCGGTTGGTTCCGCCCGGGATGCACGCGGAGAATGAGAACGAGGCGGGCGTTTCGGATCGGCCGGCTTCTCTTCCATGAACATTGGCGCCAACCCATGCTCCCCAGGCACAACCTCTTTGATGCGGTGACGCTGGCGTGTCTGCCAGACCCGTTGCCGCGGCTGCGCCGAGCACTCTTCAAGCGACTGGGGACCAATACCACGGATCTTCAGCGGTTGGCGGTGCTCTTCATGTGGCGGCCATACCCGTCGCGGCGATACCGTCGTCGCCAAGTTCACCGGAGTGTCGTGGACGAACGGCGAACATTGCATCGCGCGGAGCCACCCTACGCTCTGCCCCGATGCTGCCGCGCGCCAACATTTACGATGTCGCGACGTTCGTCTGTCTCCCGGATGGGCCGCAGCGCGTACGGCGGCATCTGGGCAAGCGCTTTGGTTCGTCGCGGCCGTCGCTTCGTGCCAGTTCGGCAATACTGCTTGTCTCGGGCTGGACTTCAGTTGTGACATTTGTGGTGATCTGGCTTGCCGGACTTGGCTTGCTGACGATCTGGGCGCCGATGGGACCGGGCAAGATCGACCTTCACCTTCGGCTGTCGCTTCTGGCTGCGTGGGTGTTCACCATTCAGTTGTTCTGGGTTGATCTGCGGCTGCTGCGCCTTCGACAGCGGATCGGGCGGCGGGTCAGGCTCAGTGGCTTGCGCGGGGAAGCCGATGCAGCGGAAGTGACCGCCAGAAGGGCTCAATGGAACACGCTGATCGGCAAGGACAAAGACACCGAAATGGTTGATCGTCTGGTGGGTGCGTTGCCAGTTGGCATGCTGATGGACAAGCTACCGCACTTTTTGCTTTCGGTTTCACTG
>JBILUL010000283.1:0-3619 GCA_044371005.1 Phycisphaerales bacterium
CCGTCCATCCGGGCAGCATCCACGTGTTGGTCGTCGCCGGCTCGCCCTTGCCATCGGCTGCGATCGGACGCGAGAAGACGTCGCCGTCGACGATCGCCACCTCCTCGGGACCGAGCCCCACCAGACGCTTGATGTAGTTCATCGTCGGGTCGCGCGGGTTCTTGAAGACCACGACGTCGTAGCGAGAAGGCGTGTAGAGCGGCCAGAGGTACTTGAGGATGAAGACGCGGTCGCCGCTGCGGATCGGCACATCGCTGGCACGCACTTCGGCGCGGCTCATCGGGTCCAGCGTCGAATACGACTGCCGCGGCGTGGGCGTCGATGTTCCCTGAATCATCGAGACTGGCCCGACGGGCCATTCATAGCCGCTGGCATCGGCGTGTGCGATGGTCTGAGCCCCCATCAGTGTCGGGGCCATTGATCCGGTTGGAATCTCAAACCCCTCGATGATGAACGCACGGAAGACCAGCGCCATCAGAAAGGCGATGATGATTCCCTTGATCCCCTCGATGTTCTCGGTGGGGATCAACTCCTGCGTGTTTGCATCAGCCGCGGCGGAGGGAGTGGTCAGCGTGGTGGGTGTGGCGCTCATGCCGGGGATGAGCGTAGCGGGTCAGGAGCCCGTCTGGCATGCCCGGACAGCGATCCAACGGGCAAACGCAGTCTCCAAACATCATCCCCTTCCGCCCCTCTCGAACTCCAGACCTTGCTCACCAATTCTGGCGGCTGGCATCCTGTCCATCCTGTACATCCATGTTCCCTTCCTTTCCGGAAAGTGAACATGGATAGACAGGATGGACAGGATCAGGAAAGAGGCAAGGCAAGGGCGCTGAGCGAGTGCGGGATGAGCCTCGCTTCGGCCAGATTTCTTGTAGCAGCAGGGGCAGGTGGGGCGGGAGCAGCTCAATCACGAATCCACGGGTCAGAGCTGCCCAAAGCAGACCCCTTGTGATGTCGCCGTTCGGACTCGCTGACGAGGACTTGAGCAACCATGTGATTGCCAAGAACAGCGATCCAAGAGCTTCGGCTGGCTTCCCGAGCGAGCAGACGGTGGGGCTGCCGCGGCGTTGATCGCCCCGAACCGTGACCTACTTGCCCTCTTCGAGAATCGGGCCCAGCTTGAGCTCCGTCCCGGCGGGCAGCTTGGCGATCTTCGTGACCAATGTCCTGGGGGCGGCATTCCACCGTACCTCAAAGACAAACTCCACCGCATCGCCCGCGGCAAACCCATCGAGGGTGACACCCGGCGCGAGATTCGCAAAGGGCATGATCATCTCCTTCATGCCCACGACCTTGCCGCTCTTGCCGACAAAGTCTGGAATCTCCTCGTGGTGAATATCCAGAGGCTGCTTCCCGCTTGCATCAGGAAGGGCGATGATCCTGCCCCGGACCGTATAGGCCTTGATGTCGTTGGCTGGGTCCGCAGCCCCAGTCGGAGTGGCCCCGGTCCCAGTGGCCCCGGTTGTAGTAGCCCCGGTCGTGGTGGCAGGTTGGGGCGAGGCTGTGGTGGGTGCGGCGACTGGGCCGCCACCACCGGCACCCATCAGGGTGAAGTAGATGCCGACGCCCACTCCTGCAAAACACAAAAAAGCCACACCGATGATCATCGATGTGGCTTGGATTGATCTTGGCATGGTTGTTGATCGGGCCGGGCGTTTGAACGCCTGATGCCCGCTCCCATGAATCAGAACCAGCAGGACGCGTGCGTCCGCATGGTTCCGAGGCTCTTTGTGAAGAGCCGAGGGCTTACTTGGCCTTCACGGTCACGAATCCGCTGATCACGGCGATGTCGTGAGCAAGGTCGTGCGTGTAGGGGAGAGTCCAGCTCTCGCCGATGCCGACGAAGACGACCTTCGCCGACTTCTCGCGGCTGTACCAGTCGCGGTTACCACGGTTGTACACAACCATGCGCTGACGACGCATGCGCTGAGCGCGACGCAGTGCACGCTTGTTGTCCGGGTCAAGACGCATCAGGCGGGCGATAGTCGCCGCCTGGTCGTCGGTACGCGGAAGCTTTGCAACGGTGCACTCGAGCTGCTGGCCGGGCTTGTAAGAAATCGTCGTGGTCGCCATGGGTAAAACTCCGAACAAAGTCCGGCCTAGTGCCGGGCCTAGATGATAGCGGTGCCTCGATGCTGAATCCAGTTGCCAGCCCGCGCCGACCCCGCCCAAGCCAGAAAATGCCGCCGATTTCCATGGAGCCGTATCCAAACATAGTCCTATTTTCGCGTGGCGTGGGGGTTGGAGCCTGCGAAGCTCGTTCTCACGACCTCGGCAGATCTACCCTCGGGGCGCATGCCCGCACCCAAAGTCGCGTCCACGGCCAGCACCCTTCTCATCCGCGGCGGTCGCGTCATCGACCCTGCCTCCGGCCACGATGCCATCGCCGATGTCGCCATCAAAGATGGCCTCATCGCCGCCATCGGCAAGAACCTCTCTCGCTCCGATGTCGCTCGCGAAATCGACGCCAAGGGGAGCATTGTCGCGCCGGGCCTCATCGATCCGCATGTGCACTTGCGCGAGCCGGGCCAGGAACACAAGGAAACCATCAGCACTGGTGCACTCGCCGCGGTGGTGGGGGGCTTCACCACCGTCTGCTGCATGCCCAACACGCAGCCGGCCATCGATTCACCGGAAATCGTCGAGTTCGTTCATGCACGCGGGCGCGCGGCGAACCTCGCACGCGTCTTCGCCGTCGCCGCGGCAACTCGCGGCAGAAAGGGCGAGGAACTCACGGAAATCGAACTGCTCGCAGCGTCAGGAGCGGTGGGCATCTCCGATGACGGTGATTGCATTCCCACTGCAGGCATGATGTCGCGCGTGCTCTCGGCCACCGCCGCGACTGGCCTTGTCTTCATGCAGCACTGCCAGGACCCCACGCTCACACGCGGCAGCGCGATGCACGCTGGCGAAATCTCCGTGCGCCTTGGCCTTGGTGGCTGGCCTCGTGTGGCCGAAGAAATCATCATTGAACGCGATGTACGCCTCAACCGCGGCATCGGCTGCCGCTATCACGTGCAGCACATCTCCAGCGGTGAAAGTGTCGAGATTGTCCGCCGCGCTCGTGCGATGAATCAGCCCGTCACCGCCGAAGCCTCGCCGCACCATCTGCTGCTGACGCACGAAGCCTGCGATGGATACAACACCAACGCGAAGGTGAACCCGCCGCTTCGCGAACGCAAGGATGTTGAGGCCGTGCGTCAAGGCGTGGCCGATGGCACGATCACCGTGCTCGCGACGGATCACGCGCCGCACAGCATTGATGAGAAGTCGTTGCCCTTCGAAGATGCGCCCTTTGGTCTCATCGGTCTTGAGACCGCGCTGCCGCTGTATGTCGAGGCACTCATCGAGACCAAGCTCATCGACTGGCCGCGGCTCATTGAACTGCTCACGATTCAGCCCGCACGGCTTTGCAACCTGGATCGGTGCGGCCTGGGACGGATCGCGGTGGGAGGTCCGGCGGATATCACCGTCATCGATCCGGACGCGGCGTGGACGATCGGGACGGAGCACCTGCGCAGCAAGTCACGCAATACGCCGTTTCTGGGCCGCCGCGTGAAGTCGCGGGCGGCGTGTGTCGTGGTCGGCGGGCGCATCGTTCACGAACTGTGACGACGCG
>JBILUL010000088.1:0-19820 GCA_044371005.1 Phycisphaerales bacterium
GCGAAGTTAGGCCCCGATTGGCCCCCGAATCCCGCGTGACTTGCGCCAGCACCGTAGTGAGACGAGTTGTTGATCGGTCTGCCTGGCCCGTTTCCGGATGCATACCCGCGACCCGTCGCGTTGATCCGACTGCTGGAATCAATCGCCGCGTCCCCGGTCAGAATGAGACTGAGGCCCGGCGTGCCGCCCGCTGCGTGCGTGAGCCAACCACCGCTCGTGACATTCAGGCGATGGAACGATGTTTCGCCAGTGACCTGTGCGATTCCGCCGCGACGAACATTGAGTGTGTCGACACTGGCAGTCAGGAAAGACGGAAGGATTGGCGTTTCACCGTGGGCGCCAAGTGTTGTTCCGTTGTCAATCGTCAGAGTTCCACGGCCATCTTCAGTGCCTTTCGTGAACACAGTCCCTGCTGCGCCACGCACATAACCAGCACCACCGGTTGCGCTCACCGGGCCCGTATAGGATGAGAATCCATATGACAGCGCAATTCGTCCTCCGCTTCCACCTCCGCCCGAACCAGTTCCCGCTGCGGGTCCCGCCGAGCCACCATTGGCGCTGATCAAGCCTGCGCCCGTGACACTCGCCGCTTCAATCCAGACACTGCCGCCTGACCCGCCGCCGCCGCCAGTTCCCCCGTTGGTTCCGTCCGCTACAACTTGGCCAGCGATCTGGAGCACTCCACCAACCCTGAGATGGATGACCCCGCCGCCAGACCCGCCGCCCGCTACGGTGCCGTTACCCCACGAGCCCGATCCCATCGCTGTCGGTCGAGCCGCATCACCGTAAATGACGAGCCCACCAGGACCAGCGAAGTTAGGCCCCGATTGGCCCCCGAATCCCGCGTGACTTGCGCCAGCACCGTAGTGAGACGAGTTGTTGATCGGTCTGCCTGGCCCGTTTCCGGATGCATACCCGCGACCCGTCGCGTTGATCCAACTACCAACCTGAACGGCGAGATTCCCTCCAGTGGGATTTGCCGCTATGGTCAGCTCCATGCCGTTGACAACATCCGTTCCAGCCCCTCCGGAGTAGTCATACGAAAACAATGAGCCATGCGTCACAGTCGCATTGCCTTCGAGCACAAGATTGCGAACGGTGTGACGTCCGTTCACCGTCAACGTCGTGCCGCGGACTGTGATGTCTGCTGTGGCGAGTGCGACCGGCGTCCCACCGGCGGTCGGCACGATCGCTGTCGCTCCAGGACTCAGCGTTTGAGGCGCTGTAATGAGCACTGGTTGGGCAAGAGCGACGGAGCTGAAAACAGCAAGAATGGCGAAACCGCGGATTTGCATGACGAACTCCGGTAACCCGTGAAAGATGGGTCGTAATGGCGAGAAACAGTTGATTGAACCCCTGTCATTTGAAGAGTCGCTCTTGATTGAGGCTTGCTTGAAGCTGAGAATCGAACTCCAAATGATGCTCCGCTGACTTGGCTTCTCCGAACGAGTGTGAATGCGACGAAATGGTCTTGGGAGTGGTTTGCGTGGCATCAGTGGTGGCCAAGCAGGCAGAGAACGTGGGTTCCGATGCTCGACACTACCAAAGGTGGTGAGTCAATCCGTAACCACCAGAGCAATTGGCATCATTTCAGGGCGAACGGCTTGCGTTCAGCCCTCGCAGAATTCTGCGACAATTGCAAAATCTGTGAACTCGGCAGTAAACGTGGTACACTCTTCGGCAATGCCTTCACCCGAAAGCAACCAAGGCAACCCCCACCCCCCCTGGTTCTCCCACATCTACCCCCAACTCCGCGCCATCGCCCAGCGATACTTCGCCGATGAACGCCGCGGCATGGGCGCCGACGCCCACACCCTCTCCCCCACCGCCCTCGTCCACGAAGCCTACCTCAAGCTCCATCGCGCCCAGGAACGCGGCACCCTCCAGAGCCTCGAACAGCACCAGTTCTTCCCCGCCGCGGCTCGCGCCATGCGACAGATCCTCATCGACCACGCCCGCAAACGCCGCGCACGCCTAGATGCCGAAGCTTCGAGCGAACAGATCCGCCATACAAAGCCCGATTTCGAAGAGGGCACGCGAATCGTCGATCTGGGCCCCACGCGCGCTGCGGACATCCTTGACCTTGATGCCGCCATCACCGGCCTCGAAGCCTTCGACCCCGAAGCCGCTCGGCTCGTACAACTCCGCTTCTTCGCGGGGCTCTCCGTCGAACAAGCCGCCGAAGTCATGGGCGTCGGCCGCACCACCGCCGAAGGCTGGTGGCGGCTGAGCCGAGCCTGGCTGACACGCAAGCTTTGCGAGTGACGGAGGACGCCGGGGATGGGGCAGGTCAGGGGACGGAGGCGAGGAATACGGGTTTTCAGATCTCAAATTTCAAATTTCAGATTTTGGATCTCAGCGTTGGATTTCAAAACTCCTTCCTATGCACCCCGAGCCGCAAATCCCGCCTCCCGAAGCCGTCGACCGGTACGTGCTCGCTCGGCCCATTTTTCTTGCCGCGATCGAGCTCGAACCTTCGCAGCGGGCGACCTTTCTGGCTCAGGCCTGCGGCGACAACCAGGCCCTGCGCCACGAAGTCGAGTCACTGCTGTCGTTCGATGCCGCGCCCGGCTCACTCTCTCAGGTCGTTGGCACGCTCGTCGAGGACGCCACGCAAACCGCCACCCCCGCGGCGGACCATCTCCCGCGCCCCTTCGGCCAGTTCACACTCCTTGAAGTTCTCGGCACCGGTTCCTTCGGAACCGTCTACCGCGCCCAGCAGCATTTCCCAAAGCGCACCGTTGCCCTCAAACTGCTTCATCCACACCTGATTTCCGCCGCGACGCTGCACCAGTTCCGCCACGAAGCCCTCGCCCTCGCACGACTTCGCCATCCGGGAATCGCACAAATCCATGAGGCCGGCACCGTCGACGGTCGCCCCTTCATCGCCATGGAGTACGTTCAGGGTCAATCGCTCGCACAACTCGCCGCGGCGTCCACCGGTGCCAATCCCCCTCCCAACCACCCCGCGCGATGGCTCTCCCTCATCGCCGCGATCGCCGATGCACTCACCTACGCCCATCGCCAGGGCGTCATTCACCTCGACCTCAAGCCCGGCAACATCATGATCGGCGAGACGGGCCAGCCCCGCATCGTTGACTTCGGCATCGCGCGCCTCATGAGCGATGAAGCCACCTTGAACCCCGGACATGCCGCGTCGCTCACATTGGCACATTCCAGCCTCGCCGGCACCATCGGCTACATGAGCCCCGAACAGGCCGAAGGGACACGAGGTGATACCCGTAGCGATCTCTACGCCCTGGGCCTCATCCTCTACGAACTCCTCACCTCCACGCGAGCCTTCATCACCAGCGGCCTCTCCCTCCCCGCCGCACTCGCGCTGGTGCGCACCCAGCACCCGCGCCCGATCCAGCAGCTCGCATCGCACTGCTGCGCCGACACCTGCGCCATCGTCGCCAAAGCCATCGACAAGAACCCCGAACAGCGCTACGCCACCATGGCCCAGTTCGCGGCGGACATCCGCCACATTCTCGCCGATGAACCCATCTCCATCCGTCCACCCACACTCTGGTCACTCACCCGCCGCGCATTGGCGCGCCACCGATTCGCGGCCGGTGCCGCGGCACTGCTCGTCATTGCGCTGATCGGCAACACGGGCCTCTGGCTGCGCACACAGGCTGAAATCGCCAACGCCGCGAACACCAGTCGCCAAGCCGTCGGTGTGCTGCTATCTTCCATCATCGAGCCAAGCTCCCCGCTCATCGGCACCAACGAAGCACGCACGCGCGTCCTGGCGGAACTCGCGCCCACGCTCGCTGAGTTTGCAAGCCAGCACCCTTCCGACACCGCTGTTCAATCGCAGTACGCCCACTACCTCGAACTGCTCGCCGATGCACAGCTCGAACGCGGACTCATTGATGCTGCGCTCCCCGCGCGTCAGCAGGTGCTCGAGATTCGCACGCGCCTTGCTGAAGCCGCACCCACCGACCCAGCCGCCCAGACCAACCTCGCCACCGCGCTCATCAAATGGGGCGACATCATCGGTGCCAAAGGCAATCGCACGCAGTCAATCGAACTCTACGAACGCGCGCTGGCAGTTCAGGAGCCCATCCTCGAGCAACGCCCATCAGACCTGCACGCACTCAGTGATGTGGCCTGGAGCTGTCAGCGATTGAGCGAATGGCATCGTCGACTTGGCAACGAACAGCGCGCCATCACACTCGAGCAGCGCCACGAGATGCTCTCGCGCACCATGCTTGCGCTCGCGCCCGACAACGCCGATGCGCTCTCGCTCCTGAGTGCGGCACTCATCGCACGCAATGGCGAAGCCTTCGCTCGCCGCGACTACTCGACCTGCGTCGCCCTGCTCACCGAAGCTCGCACCGCTGTCGCCAGACTCCGCGAAATCGCCCCGGATCATCGCATCTACGAACTGCGCTGGCTCTCGGTCCTCCAGGGTCTCGCCGCGGCGGAGCGTCACGGCATTTCCGATGCCGCGGGTCTTGCTCGCCTCAACGAAGCCATCACCCACGCACGCACCCTGGTGCAGCCCACCGATGCGGACTCACAGCACCAACTCGCATCACTCCTGCTCGCACAGGCCATCACGTTTCTTGGCATCCACCAGGCCGACAACGCCAGCGTGCCGCTCGCCGAAGCCATCGCCATCACACGTCCGCTCGCCGCGGCTTCACCAGCCTCCCCCACCGTCACCACCAGCCACACACTTCTCCTTGCGTGTGCGCTCGCTCAGCAGGGCCACCTCACCGGCGTTCCGCCCGTCGATGAGTCCATCGCGCTCTTTGAGCAACTGATCGCCGCGTCACCCGAAGACCCAGCCATCAAGAGTGAGCTGGCCACCGCACTGGCCATCGCTGCCTCGCAACCTGCCCGAGGACATGCCGCCTGTTACGAACTGGCCGGCCGTGCCTGCACGCTTGATCAGTGGTCGCGCTGTCACATCCTCACCGCCTTCGCCGATGCCGCCCGCCGAGCCAATCAAACGGCCGATGCCATCAAGCGTCTGACCCGCAACCTGCCCGCCGATGAAGCCGTGATTGTACGTCGCGAAGCCACCTTTTGCATGACGAAGGTGCTCGAAACTCTGAATAACGCTCCATCAGAGGAATCACGTTAAGTGCCACCGATTCCGGTTTGAAGAATCGGTGTCCCCGTCCTGGCCTCCTGAACTACTGTGCCGCCGACTCCGGCCTCAGGAACGGTGTCCCCTCACCACCACCATCACGCCTTGCTCCTGGTCGCCTCCCAGTGCGCCACCCGCTCCCGCACCGATCGCACCCTGAACCAGATGATCAGAAACACAGCCGGTGTCAGCAGGTAGCACGAATAGATCGTGAGGTTGATCCCCACTCCCGCCCAGAGATTCCACGCGCTGCTCTGGAAGACCATGCCCTTGTCCTGCATCCATCCGGTCTGCACATACTGCACCCATCCGAACAAACCGATGGTCGGCAGGAACAGAGCGAGCCGCGCAATCGCCCATCGCTTCGCGTGCTTGGCACACTCGGGCCGCCGCTTGAGCAGCAGATATCCGACATACAGCGCATACGCGCCCATCACTCCCTTGATGGTCTGATCGACCATCGCCAGCGCCGCATAGTCCTTCACGCCATCAAAGTGCGACCACGACTCCACCATCTGCGGCGCATAGGCCCGCAGCACCGGCGCGAGAAGCAGCATCGCCAGCGAATACAGGATCGTCACAGTTCCCAGCGCCAGCATCACCGTGCCCAGCCACTCCGGCCACACAATCGGACGCCGCGGCAACGTCACCGGCCCCGGAACCGTCGGCGGCGCGAGCGGAACCGTGCCCCCGGGCATCATCGAAGCAGATTGTGTTTCTTCCTGGTTCACGCGGCATTGTTGGAGCCCTCAGGCCCCCAAACCCCGCACCCCCTCAAAACCACTCACGACAGCAGCGCATGCACCAGCGCCGCCGCCCCATACGCCACCGCACTCATCCACCCAAGCTGCAGCAACGCCCACTTCACATGCCCCGCCTCCCGCGCCGTCACCGCCAGCGTCGGCAGACACTGCATCGCCAGCACGAAGAAGACCAGCGCCGACCAGGCTGTCGCACGCGGGAACAGAGCCGACCCATCATCTCGCTTGGCCGTCGCGATCTGCTTGAGTACGCCCGTATCCTCCGCCTCCTCGCGACCGGTCACCATCACCGACATCGTCGAGACGAAGACCTCACGCGCCGCAAAACTTGTCAGCACCCCCACCGTGATCTTCCAGTCAAAGCCCAGCGGCTCGAATACAGGCTGCACCGCCCGGCCCGCGACCCCGATGAACGAGTTCGCCCTGGCATGCGACGCCGCGAGCGCATCCGCTTCCTGATTCAATCGCTCTGTTTCCGCCGCGTCTGTCGACGCAATGGCCTGAGTCCTCATCTCCACCGCCGCGGCGGGCTCCGCCACGCGCGGGAACGCTCCCAGCCACCAGAGCAGAATACAGATCGCCAGAATGTTCGTCCCTGCCTTGCGCAAGAACATCTTCGCCCGATCCACAGTGCCGATCGTCGCCGAATAGAAACTGGGCATCTTGTACGTCGGCAGCTCCAGCGCCATCGGACGCCGATCGCCGCGGAGAATCGTCCGCCGGGCCAGCATGGCGCTCAGGATCCCTGCCACGGCACCCAGCGCATAACACCCGATGAACGCCACCGCCGCGGTCGCAGGATCATCCGGAAAGAGAATCCCCGTCAGCAGCACATACACAGGAAGCCGCGCTGAACACGTCATGAAGGGCGCGACCAGAATCGTCGCCAGCCGCTCTCTCCGATCCGGAATTCCGCGGCATGCCATGATCCCCGGCAGCGCACACGCATGCGAACTGAGCAGCGGCACGAAACTATGACCCGGCAGCCCGAACGGCCGAAGCAGCCGATCCATCACGAACGCCGCCCGCGCCAGATACCCGGTGTCCTCCAGCAGCGAAATCAGAAAGAAGAGCAGCATGATCTGTGGCAGAAACACCAGCGTCGAGCCGATGCCGCCGATCACCGCTTCACACACGAAATCCCGCAGCAACCCCTCAGGCAAAGCACTTCGCGCCAGCCCCGTCAAGCCCTCACCAATCGCCACCTGCATCCATGCCGGCTGCCACGCTGCCACCCACTCCGCATTGCCCCCGAAGAATGTGTCCAGCAGATTCATCGGGATCTGCGCCAGGCTGAAGATCGCAAAGAAGAGCCCCGTCATCACCGCCAGGAAGAGCACGAGCCCGAAGACCGGATGCGTCACCACGCGATCGACCCGATCGGTGAATTGCTCCACCACCTCAGCCTCGCCACCTCGTGCAAAGAGTCGCTCACACAACCCATCGGCCCACCGCTCCAGACCTTCTTGCGTCCCTGGCGGCGTCTGATTCGGCACCAGCGCTTTGCTCATCGCGATGCGCAGCGATTCCACACCCTCGCCACTGCGAGCACTGCACGTTACCACGCGACAGCCCAGCATTTCCTCCAGCACCAGCGGCTCGATCATCAGCCCCTGCTTGCGTGCCAGATCCATCATGTTGAGCACCACCACCGTCGGCAGTCGTCGCCGCAGCGTCTCACCCACCAGCAGCAGATTCCTCGCGAGGTTCGAGGCATCAATCACGACACACACCGCATCCGGCGCAGCGACCGCTTCTCCCGGCACCGCCAGCGTTCCCGCCAGCACGCGCCGACAGATCTCCGCTTCGCTCATGTCGAGCTCAAGCGAATAAATGCCCGGTAGATCAATCAGTTCACACGCACCGCCGCCGTTGGCCAGGTGCCCGGGCACGAAACCCACGCGTGCTTCCTGCGTGGTGCCTGGGAAGTTGCTGGTCTTGTGGCGCAGACCGCAGAGGCGGTTAAAGAGTGTCGTCTTGCCGGTATTGGGGTTGCCGATGAGCGCAATCCGCATCACCTCGCCATGCGATTCGCCCGGCCCCGTTCCTTGCGTTGAGATCTGAATCTTCGTCGGCATCGACTACTCATTGTTTGCAGCCCGCAACCGGGCGGACCGTCACACGCGATGCCAGATCCCGCGAAAGCCCGATGCGACACCCGCACGAGCCCGTGGCCGGATTGATCCCCAG
Source organism: Phycisphaerales bacterium (assembly GCA_044371005.1). Classification (GTDB taxonomy): domain Bacteria; phylum Planctomycetota; class Phycisphaerae; order Phycisphaerales; family UBA1924; genus UBA2402. The sequence goes on from JBILUL010000088.1 coordinate 8,056, forward strand.
CACTTCGATGATGCACGGCTCGCCGCTGCGGATCATCCGCACCTTGGCGTTGGGCCGCATGCCCATCGCGCGAAGCATCGCGGCATCTCGCGGATCCATGCACGTCTCGCATACATGTGCACACGAGTTCACCGCCATCGCCGTCATCGCCATCGGAGGCCGCGGCGGCTCAACGCACGATCCATCCGCGCCGCAACATCCCGAAGCCTCAGCCCCGGTCTGCTCACGGCCACCAAGTTCGCGCGCCATCGTCGTCAAGACCACATTATAGCCAAGAGATTCCACCAGTTGAGACTGAGTCGCAATAACTCGTGCCACCGATTCCCGTCTCCTGAACCGGCACCAAGAACCCACATCAAAAGTGCCACCGATTCCCGGCTTCGGAATCGGTGTCCCCGCTCTGGTCTCCTGAACCACTCCCATCCGACCCCAACTTCCAGAATCGGTCTCCCCGTTCCAGTCTCCTGAACCACCTCTGGCAATCTCCAATCCCGATCCCCTCACACCCACAACAATCCCGAGCACCCACTTCATTCATCCACACTACTTTCACGCCGCTCCTCCAACGCATTCCGAAACTTCAACGCCCATGCTCTCCAACGCCAACATCGCTGAAGCCCTCAACGACCTCGCCACCCTCATGGATCTTGTCGGCGAAGATGGATTCCGCGTCAACGCCCACCTGCGTGCCGCGCGTGCCATCGAGGGCCTCGCTGAGGAATGGGCCAGCAACCCCACGATGAAGCTCGAAGGCGTCGGCCCCAAGCTCGCCGAGAAGATCACCGAACTCTGCACCACAGGACGCCTCGCCGAACTCGAGGCCTACCGCGCCAAGGTGCCCGCGGGCCTCATGGACATCCTCAAGATCCCCGGCCTTGGCCCCAAAACCGTCAAGGCCATGTGGGAAGCCAATATCACCGACATCCCGGCACTCAAGAAGGCCATCGACGACGGTTCACTGCTCAACCTCCCACGCATGGGCGCCAAAGCCGTTGCCAAGATCAAGGACGCCATCGCGTTCGCCGCCCTCTCCGCCGATCGCACGCACCTGGGCAAAGCCGCGTCTGTCGCCGACATCTTCGTCACAGCCCTTTCCTCCATCGATGGCGTCAGCTCCGTTCTCCCCGCCGGCTCCCTCCGCCGCGGCAAGGAAACCATCGGCGACATCGACATCCTCGTCTGCATCGCCGATTCGGCTCCGCCCACCACGGCCGCGGCGGTCACCCAGGCCTTCTGCACTATTCCCGGCGCACTCCACACCCTCGCACGCGGCGAATCCAAAAGCTCCATCCGCTTCTCCCTCGACACCTCGATGGGCCGCTGGAAACCCAAGCCCGATCCTGAAGCACAACCGGACGCCGCGGCTCCCGTCGGCCCCTCCATCCAGGTCGACCTGCGCATCCTTCCTCAATCGCGTTTCGGCTCGGCGCTGATGTACTTCACCGGCAGCAAGGAACACAACGTCAAGATGCGCGAACGCGCCATCGCCATGGGCTGCACGCTCAACGAATGGGGCCTCTTCCGCCAGGACGAGTCCGACAAGAACGCCAAACCCCCGCAGGAACGAGGCCTCTTGCCCATCGCCAGCACCACCGAAGAAGACGTCTTCCGCGCACTCGGCCTCCCATGGATCCCGCCCGAAGTTCGCGAAGACCGAGGCGAACTCGCGCGCCCCGACCCCTGGCGCCTCATCGAACTGACCGACATCAAAGCCGAACTGCATGCTCACACCACCGCCTCCGATGGCGTGCTTTCCATTCTTGAACTCGCCGCGGAAGCCAAACGCCGCGGCTTTCACACGATCGCTGTCACCGATCACTCCCAATCCTCCACCATCGCCGGTGGCCTGCGTCCGGATCGCCTCCGTCTGCACATCGAGGCGGTGCGCGAAGCCAACTCACAGATCGACGGCATTCGAATCCTCGCCGGCTCCGAAGTCGACATCCTCGCCGATGGCTCGCTCGACTATTCCGATGAACTGCTGGCGCAACTCGACATCGTTGTCGCCAGCCCGCACGCGGCGCTCTCGCAAGACCCCGCCACCGCCACGGAGCGCCTCCTCAAGGCCATCCGACATCCGCTCGTGCACATTCTGGGTCACCCCACCGGCCGCTTGATTCTGCGTCGGCCCGGCATGTCACCCGACATGCCCGCGCTCTTTGCCGCGGCGAAGGAACACAATGTCGCTCTCGAAATCAACAGCCACTGGATGCGCCTCGACCTGCGCGACACCCATGTCAAAGCCGCTCAGGACCTTGGCTGTCTGATCTCGATCAATTGCGATGACCACGAGCGCTCTGATTTCGACAACCTGCGCTTTGGAATCCAAACCGCTCGCCGCGGCTGGCTCCAACCCGATCAGTGCATCAACACCTGGATCGCGCCGAAGCTCCACACGTGGCTCAAGTCCAAGCGGAACTGATGCCATCGACCACAGACTTGCGGTGTGCCTCCGTGGGCGTGATGGATCACAGCACCAGCAGATCTGATCATGTGTGTATGGGGGAACTTCAGACCTCAGAAACTTTCCCAGCTTCCGCCACACTGATCAGCCTCTCCACAAACGCTTCAGGCAACCATCGCTCCGGGTGCGCCGCGACATCCTCCGGAGCAAGCAGCATGTGTGCGAAGTACGCGTCAGGGCCTATCCCAAGCACGCGGCACGTTGTCACCAAGGTCGCCAGCACCGCGGCCGTCTCGCACCCGCGCTGCGTGCCCACGAAGCTCGACCCCGAATACAGCGCTGGATTCTGCATGAAATGCGCCACTGCGAGCGCGCCGGGAGCCACGAGCGACTCATCAGTCATGAACGCTTCCACCCACTCCCATTGACGAAGCACATCATCGATCTCCACCGCATGCGGATGTGTCGCCGCGAGCTTTGATCTCCACCGCTCCAGCAGTGCTCGCAATGCCCCGAGACGCTCACATCCTTCCCCGCGGCGGACTGCAAGCAACTCTTCACCCTCGACATCCTTTTCAAGTGCATTGAGCGCATCGATCAGTCGCACGCTCTCGTCGTAAATGTCCGGATGAGTCGCCTGAGATTGCTCCAGCACAGCAATCACTTCATTGAGTGCCATCATCCGAGGCATGCCCTTCTCGAGCTCCACACCATCCTGACCCCGGAAGCTCAGTCCCAGCACTTTGCCCTTGTATCCAGCGAGCATCTTCGCCGGAGGCCGTGTGCTCTTGCCCAGCGTGAAATCAAACACCTTGGGTGAACCGGGTTTTGGATCAGCCATCATCCACACGCGAGCATCGCGCTGCGGTTCCACGGGCAAGAGGCGCACAGGTGCCTGAATGATGCCCAGCACCGCCGCGGCTTTCGTCTGCTGGTACATCAACTCATACACCGGCTTGGCCACCTCCGCCACATCGCGGCACCAGAGCGACATCGTGCCCGGTCGAACCTCAATCCCCTGATCAAGGAGAACGTGGTTCGTCAGCGGCTCGTCCTTGTCGTAGCAGAAACACTGAGCGACGGTGTGTGCGATCAGCCACGGATTGGCGTACCCATAGGTCGGCGCCTTGGTGTTCCGTGTCCTTCCATCGCACTGGGCGCACTTGACCAGCAAATCAAAGTACAGCACACCCTGCCATTGCTTGGCGGTCTTTTCAAGGCTCCAGGTGCGAATTGCAGGCGACAGATGAGTGTTGTGTCCGCAGCGACTGCATTTCCCCGCAGCAGCAGCAGGCGGCTCAAAGACAGTCGTGTAAAAATAATCCTCATTCTCAGTTCGCAGGAGGTTGCCATCGACCGTCTTGATCTTGCGAGCATTCGCGGCATCCTTGGCCAGAATCACCTCTTCCGCCGAAAGATCCCGAATGTGAACCGGACGCTGTGAAAGTGCCTGTGAGCGCGCAAGCAAGCGATTGGAGTGCTCACGCTGCGTCAGATCATCACCAAAGCCCGCCCCGTACATGACTCGGTAGCCAGTGCGATACTCATCGTCGAGCACGACCGGCGCAAGAAACTGATCAATGCTGTTCTTGTTTAGCTCTTCCCACTGTGCGTCAAATGCGGCCATTTTGGCCAGTAACATCGCGTTCTCTTGACGCAGTTCATCAGACCGACCACCCGCGCCACCCTCATCATTTCGCTCAGCCATGGGTCACCTCACTCAGCCGCAGCACTCAATCGTCGCCAACGCCAAGGAATGCTATCCATGGCCTGGGAAGTCCACCTGTGCCCGTGGCATTGCACTCCGTGCAATGTTCCCCCGTCGCCGCTCACTCTGTGAGCAAGGCCAGTGTCGCAAGCCAACCCGCCGACGTGGCTCAGAGAACCACGAGACGCCAGAACACGGCTCAAAGAGCCGTGCCAGTGCGTCTGATTCCCATACGCGCGGGGTTCCATTCACTGGCTTGTGACGAACGAGAACCTGAGACCGGAAAGCCCGAACGCCAACCACGTTTTCCGAAACGCGGCCGTGACGACAGGCGGAAAGGTCTCGAGCCCATTCCCCAGCCGAAAAATGCACTGGTTGGGTACCCGCGATGCCGTCAATGTGAGTCTTTCAATTGTCATCACTCTTCCAGAAGCCGCGCGGCGAATCACACTCTGTTCTTCGTCGACGGCATCGGCGACGACCAGACCGTGCACTGCCCACCATTGCTTGCCGCTGCATTCCGCTTCGATCCACTCTATCGCATCCGATTGGTCGAGTGACGCGATCGCTTGTCGCTCGCGATTGCTGATGATAAGGAACGAACTGACCATGCAGAGCGCATCACGAATTTCGAGCGACTCTGAATCCGGATCGTTCTTCAAATCGACCATTGGTTTGTTCCACCCTCGCGATTCCGATCTCATATGCGATAGAAAGGAGACAGCATCCTCGCCATGTGTGAAGACGACAGCCCGCGTCTCGCGGGGATTCGAAGAGGCGAGGAAGAAATCATCCATATCACAACCCTTCTCCACAGGAGCCCGTACCGCGGATCTTGTTGCCCACCACGATCTGGTTGTTGCTGTACCCGTCGGCCAGCAGCAATGAGCTTCTCGGGCCCAGAGCACCGCGACCGCGTGGACAACGTTGTCCGTTTGAATCTTGAAAGGTTGCTGTGAGAACGAGCAAGTACCTCCAGACGAGACACTAACGAAAGGCGATGCGTGAGTCAACCCGCCGTACCTCGCCAGAGCACAAACTGCTGACCACAAGCATCTTCCGTTGAGTTCCGGCAACCCACCTCCCGCAACTGTCACCCCCTCGCACCGGTATCGCTCCTGAAGCTCACCACCGTTTCTCGTTGCTTCATCCCCTCCCGGTCGATGGATCTCCCATGCCCACCCTCTCCTCACCCCGCCGCGTCATCCCTGCCCTGCTCCTGATCATCCTCGCCGCGGCTCCCTCCCTCGCCCAATCCCGCGATTCACGCCCCTCCACGCCCCCATCCAAGACCCGCGATGAATCGCCCTCCAAGCGGTCCGGCCCCAAGATCGACCTGCGCCCCCGCCTCAAGCCCGGACAGGTCATCAAGTTCAAGATGGCCATGTCCAACTCCGGCAAGCAGGTCGTTGCCACTCCCACGACACCTGGCACCCTTACCCCCACCACCGCGCCCACCGAAACCACGCAGAACATGTCGCAGGAGATCGGTCTCACCCTCAAGGTCAAAGAGACCAACAAGGAAACCGGCTCCACGCTTGACCTCATCTACGACTCCTTCAAGATCTCCATGAAGGGCCCTGATGGCGAGGACATCACCTTCGACAGCAACGGCAAGAACTCCGATGACCCCATGTCGGGTCTTCTCGCACCACTCGTCGGCCTCACTCTCGAACTCAAGATGGATAAGGACGGCAACATCACTTCCGTCTCCACTGGCGGTGCAGGCGAAGCAGGCGACATCGCCGGCTTGCTGGGCGGTGCCTCAGGCATGAAGAGCCTCACCAGCGCGGATGTCGTCAAGAACCTCTTCGGCCCCATCATGACCACCCGCAAAGGCGCGGGCGAAGCACACGTTGGTGAATCATGGACCAACGAAGATCTCATCGATGCCCCCTGGGGCAAGATGAAACTCTCCACCACGCAAACGCTCTCCTCCGCGCGAGGCAGCGTCGCCACCATCGACATGAAGGGAAAGTTCGATCTCCAGCCCTCATCAGGCACCAGCCCCGCGCCAAGCATCCGCGACAGCCTCTACATCGGCAAGACTCTCTGGAACACTGAGCTTGGCATGCTCGATGAAATGACCATGACCCAGCGCCTCGTCGTCGAACCCAGCCAGGGCTCTAAGTCCACCAACGAGATGAACGTCAAAGTCACAAGGCTGAAGTAATGTGCCACCGATTCCCGGCTTCGGAATCGGTGTCTTGGTCTGCTCCGAAAGTGCAACAGTGCACAAGTTCAAGTATGCAGCGGCGATTGTGATCCGTTGAACGAGTGCATCGCTCTTGGGCTGCGACGATGGCTTCGAGACACCACTGCCTCGCCTGCTTTGTCGTGACGTTTCGCGCCTTGATTCTTCGTTCAAAAACAAAAGGAGTGCAGCTGAGTGCCCTGGAATCTCCAAGCCCACTCAACTGCACTCCTGTACTTTTGCACTTCTAACCGACCAACTCACTCCGCATCAAGGAACTCACTGAGCAGCCGCACGCCCCAGCCCGTCGGCCCATCAATGTACATTCCGGCATTCTTCTCGCTGACATGAACGCCCGCGATGTCCAGGTGGCACCACGGCACCTTCTCATCAACGAAGTAGGAGAGGAACGCCGCGCCCTGGATCGGATGCGCCTTGCGGTTCGGATTGCTGTTCACGATGTCCGCCACCGGACTCTTCATCATCTCGCGATACTCTGCATGCATCGGCAGACGCCATACGCGCTCGCCGCTCTTGGCCGAGGCCGCTTCAATCTTCGCACGCAGCCCATCGTGCTCACAGAACATGCCGCAATACGTGCTGCCCAGCGCCACCACCACGCCGCCCGTCAGCGTTGCCAGATCGATGATGCTCGAAGGGTTCTCCTTCTCGCACGCCCACACCAGCGCATCCGCCAGCACGAGGCGGCCTTCTGCATCCGTGTTCGTCACTTCGACCGTCACGTTGTTGCGGTAGCGGAGCACATCGTCCGGGCGATACGCCTCATCTGAAATCGAGTTCTCCGCCGCGGCGAGGAGTGCCACCACGCGAACACGCGGCTTGATCACCGTCGCAATCGCAAGCATCGCACCAAGCACTGCGCACCCGCCATCCTTGTCGCGCTTCATGCCCACCATGCCGTTGTTGATCTTCAGCGAGAGACCACCAGTGTCATACGTCATCGTCTTGCCGATGAGCACCACCGGCTTCTTGCCCTTCGCACCGCCCTTTGGCGTGTACTCAAGGCGAATCATGCACGGCTTGTTCTCGCTGGCCTTGCCCACATTGATCAGCCCCTCAAACTGCTCGCGCACCAGATCGGCATCCTCGAACAGCTTGAACGAAAGACCATGCTTGCGTGCAAGCTTCTTCGCCTGATCAGCCATGAACGCCGGCGTCGCCACATTCGGAGGCGTCTGACTCAGTGAACGCGTGAGATTGGTCGCTTCCGCAAGACCAAGGCCACGCTCCACGCCAGCGCCAAACTCGGCGCTGTCGCTGCGGAGCACAAGCTTCGTCCGCTTCGCGGCGGGCGAACCCGTGCCGCGGAACTCATCACACACCCAACCCAGAATCCCCATTCCCTCACCGAACGCACTGCCCGCGTCCGCGGCATCGATCTTCGCAGCGCTCAACACGCCCTCGAAGCACACCGTGAGGCTCGCGCCCTTCACTGCAGCAAGACGCCGGCCGGCAGCCGCCGCGGCACCGCGGCAGCACGCCGCCTTGAACGTCTCTTTCGTTCCCAACCCAACCAGCAGAATCCGCGTCACATTGCCCTTGCCGCCGAAGGTCTCAGTCACAGTGAAGAAATCACCCGTCGATTCCGTACGCGACAGAGCCTCCTTCACCGCATCCGCGAATCCCAGCTTCGCCACCGCGGCCTTGGTCACAGCATCGAGAGGCTGCCCCTCTCCCTTGCCGTTGCCGAAATATCCAAACAGATAGGCATCAGAAGTGCCACGCGTGGTATGTGAAATCGTGTTGAACATGAGACGCCAGTTTAGGAGTCCACTTGGGAGTTCTCCCTCTCACTTCGCTCCCGCGGCATTCATACCCTCCCCCCCACACGTGTCCTGCGAATCTCACAACGCCACCGCCCCCTCCCCCGCTATTGCTCCGGGTAGCGATGGCATCGACACCGCTCAAGTCGCCGCGGAAATCGGTCGCCGCGGCATCGACCCCCGAATCGCTGCCGCGATCCCCGGCTTCGACGCCCCTTTCTTCCAGGCTGGCCTCGCAGGCTACTCCGACGCCGCTATGCGCATCGTCGCCCGCCGCCATGGCTGCCCCTTGTGCATCACCGAAGCCCTCCTGGATCGCACACTCCTCGCTGGAGGCCGCGGCTTCGACAAAGCCGATCTGGGCGAACTCCACGACAACGTCCCCGGCGGCCCCGAAGATCACCCCTTGGTGGTGCAGATCATGGGCTCCGACCCGCGCGAAATGGCCGCCGCGGCGATCAAACTCGTCGAACAACGCACCCGCGCCGATCGCGACTATCGCCTCCTCGCCGCGGCTGAAGGCAACACCCAAGGCCCCGCACGCGAACACCTCCGCCAACCCGGTGGTGCGCAGGTAGGCCCCTGGCCACCCGCCGACACATTTACAGAATCCGAACGTCGCTTCGCCGCGGCGATGGCGCTCACTGCTCGCCACTCCGATGAAGGTCGTCCCGGCTTCCAAGCTATCGATGTGAACCTCGCCTGCCCGGTCAAGAAGATCGAACGCAAGGCACGAGGTGGTCACTGGCTCGCCGAGCCCACCGGTGCCATCAAGATTCTGGAAGCAGTACGCGAAGCAGTGCCCAAAGAGATTCCTTGCACAGTGAAGCTGCGTCGCAGCTTTGATGACACGCCGGAGATGGCCGCGAACTTCGAGAAGATCTTCGCCGCGTTGCCTTCGATCGGCTACGCCTGGTCCACCGTGCACGGCCGCACGGTGCTGCAGAAATACCTGGGCCCGAGTCGCTGGGACATCCTGCGCGATCTCGTGCGCCGCTATCCCAATCATGTCGTCTTCGGCAGCGGCGATGTCTGGAACGTGCACGAGATCTTCCGCATGATCGCGTATGCCGGAGTGCACGGCGTCTCCGTCGCACGCGGCTGCATCGGCAATCCTTGGATCTTCCGCCAGGCACGCGACATGATGGCCGGCAAACCTCCCAGCGCCCCCACCATCGCGCAGCAGCGCGAAGCAATGATCGCACACTTCGACATTTCGCTCGCAGTCACGCGCCGATTCAAGCACGGCGAAGATGCCACGAGCAAGATGATGCGCAAGTTCGGAATCAAGTTCGCTCAGCATCATCCACGCGGCGAAGACATCAAGCGTCGCATGATCGGCGTGAACAGTGCGCAGGATTGGCACGCGGTTGTCGACGAGTTCTATCCCCTGGAATCACGCGCATGATCGAACTTGCAAGCCAGACCATGAAGCGTGCGTGGCTCGATGAACTTGCATCGATCAAGAAGCGATGCGATCAAGCCGCGGCACAACTCACCGATGCCCAGCTGATGACCGAAGTCATCCCCGGCACCAACAGTGTCGCCGTCATCATGCGGCACCTTGCAGGCAGTTTCCACTCGCGTTTCACCGACTTTCGCACGAGTGATGGAGAGAAGCCCGATCGCAATCGCGATGGTGAGTTCTCCGATGCACTCCCGTCTCGCGCACAGTTGCTCGAAGCGTGGAACGATGCGTTCGCGCTCGTGGCTTCAACGATCGAATCGATCACCGAAGATGACTTCGATCTGAGCGTCACAATCCGAGGCGAGACGCACACGGTGCCGCGTGCCATCGAGCGTGCGATCAATCACGCGTCGTATCACTGCGGGCAGATCCTGCTGCTTGCGAGGCTCGCCGCGGGCCCTGATGCATCCTGGAAATGGATCACCATTGCGCCGAGTGCATCAGCGCAGTTCAACGATTCAATGCGAAGCAAACATGCGCGGTGATCACTGTTCGATGCGCACGCTCTTGATCTGGGTCTTGCAGCGCTTCTTGAGTTCGGCCATGCCGCCGCCGCGTAGCCACTGATCAAACTCCCACGCCGCGGCGGCATCGGAGGTGCGGATCGTGAGCACGCCGCTGCTTGAGATCTTCTTGATGGAGGCGCGATCGACAAATGCTGCGGGTGCGATCTCGCGCCACACGTCATCGAGAGAGTTTGCTGCCTTCTGCTGCCTGGAAAAGTCCTTGAAGAGTCGGGTGACATCTTCCTTCAGGGTGAGGTCGGGTGAGACCTGGGCGCGGAAGCGCCGGAGTTTTTCGAGCTCCATCGTGACTGGCGAACGTCGAATCACGCGTACACCTCTCTCAAAGGAAGGATGTCTGGTGGCACTCGCAACATTGCCGCGGCGACCCACGAACCACGGGAGAACCCCGTCCGCCGCACCGATCCCGGAATTGTAGGGTTCTCCGAGGTGAGAGGTCTGGCGCTACATTCTGGGCGCATGCAGAAGAACTCCCCCACTGCCGCGACCGGCATCTCCATCGCCAACCTGTGCAAGAGCTTCGCCCCTTCGGGTGGCAAGGCCGGCCCGGCTGCGGTCAACAACATCTCTTTGACCATTGAGCCGGGCGAGCTCTTCTTTCTGCTGGGCCCGTCGGGCTGCGGCAAGACGACGCTGTTGCGCATGATCGCAGGCTTCATTGAGCCCACGAGTGGTGCGGTCCAATTCGTGAACAACGGCAAGACCAGTGATGTGACCCACCTGCCGCCGGAGCAGCGCAACACCGGAATGGTGTTCCAGTCCTACGCGCTCTGGCCTCACATGTCGGTTTTTGACAATGTCGCCTTTGGGCTCGATGTTCGTAAAGTGTTTGGTAGCGAGCGGAAGCAGCGGGTGGAAGATGCGCTCGCCGCGGTCCAGATGTTGGAGTACGCCGACCGCAAGCCCAACCAACTTTCGGGTGGGCAGCAGCAGCGCATTGCCCTTGCCCGTGCGGTGGTCGTCCGCCCGAGCGTACTTCTCCTCGATGAACCGCTCTCAAACCTCGATGCCAAGCTTCGTATTGAGCTCCGCAGCGAGATCCGTCGTTTGTGCAAGCGGTTCGGTATGACCACGGTCTATGTCACCCACGATCAGAAAGAGGCCCTCAGCATGGCCGATCGCATCGCGATCCTCCGTGCTGGCCAGGTCGTGCAGGTTGGGACGCCCGGCGATTTGTACCGCTCCCCCACCACGCAGTTTGTCGCGTCGTTCCTTGGTGAAACCAACTTCATCCGCGGCACGGTCACTGCCGCTCGCCCTGGTGAGTGCCAGATTGATTGTGGCTCGTTCACTCTGGCTTCGACTTCTTCCGCGAAGGTCGGGGACAACGTCATCCTCAGTGTCCGCCCTGAGACCATCTCAGTCGGCCCGGGCGGCAACCTCCAGGGCACCATCGCCGAGCGCACCTACCTGGGTGAAGCAATGCAGTACCGTGTGAACCTTGGCACCACCACCATCACTGCCGCGGTTCACAACCCGGATCACCCGGGCCTCGGCGACGGCGAATCCGTTTCGCTTTCGGTCCGGCCCCGGGATGTCGTGGTTGTCGCCGAGTAGTGTTCCACGTGGAACATCTCAACTGACAGTTTCCACACCACCACTTTCTGGTGGTGTTTTTGTTTTTCTAGTGTTCCACGTGGAACATCATGTTCGGGTGTCAATACGCTGGAGGCATCCATCGGA